>JAYVYN010000001.1:0-56911 GCA_043784265.1 Gammaproteobacteria bacterium
TAGCACCGAAAGGATTCTCGGCGCATTCGACGCGGCCCGTCTCGTGATCGAAGAACCCTAAGTCGTACTGCATAAAGCTGACGAGCCAGATTTTCTCGCTGACCTCAGTGATGCCAACGTTCTGGCCGGCAAACACGCCACTCAAGTTGATTTTGCGTCGCCCGATGCAGATGCGACCGCATTGTGTGACGGTGATGGTGCGATCATGGAAGGGGTATTGCACGTCGCTCAGTCCCGTGTAGGGCCGCGGCGAAGGGCGGTAGAGCTCTGCTGGGTATTTCATGTTCAGCGCCTGATGGGGCCGCTCGTGATTGAAGCACTGGATGAACTCATCGAACTTGCCTTGTTGCTGGAGGAAGTTTTTGGCTGCCGGTTTGGTGGCTTCCTTTTTGAGTGTCAGATGCATCCGTTCGTGGCGACCGTTCTGCTGCGGATTGCCGGGCTTAATGCGCTCGATGCCGATCCCTAAGCGCAGCCACCAGACGGAGAGTTTGGAGAGGCCGAAGAACGCGCTGCGGCTAGCGAAGGGGACGCCGTTGTCGGTGCGGATCGAGCGGGGTAGCCCAAAGTCCTTAAAAGCCCTTTCAAATACAGTAAATGCGTATATCTCACGGGTCGTCTCCAAGGCATCGCAGCAGATCAGATAGCGACTCGCAAAGTCGGTGATGGTCAACGGATAGCAGTAGCGCTTATCGGCGAGCATGAACTCGCCCTTGTAGTCCGCACACCACAGCTCGTTCGGTCGGGTCGGCTGCGACAAGGTGGTGCCCTGCGCGCGGTAGCGAGGCCGACGTCCTCGGGTCACCAGATCGTGTCGGTCCAGCACTGCGTGCACGGTACTGATGGCTGGCAGACTGATCTCACTGTGCAGGCGGCGCAGCTTCTCGCGGATCTTCGGAGCGCCCCAACTCGGATACTCCTTCTTCAGCTGCACGATCACTGTCTCGACCTGGAACGGCAAGCGATTCGCTTGCCGGTAGGGGCGGCGGCTGCGGTCGGTCAGACCTTCCAGGCCGCTGTGCTTATATCGATTGAAGATTTTATGGCCCGTCTTGCGGGAGATATCAAACTCCCGGCACAACACCGCCATCTTCTCGCCTTCCAGCAACCGGGCTATAAACCTGAGCCGTTCATCCATTTTGCAACACTCCTGCCACGGCATTTTGCATCTCCCGCAAAAGCCTGAAAGTGTTACCTATGTGCCCGGAATGATGTGTAACCTATGTGTCGGTAAGCACACCAACACTAATACTCCCAGCGGTTGAAGTTGCTCGACGCGCCTAATTCGAACCGCCGACCGAAAACAAGATGGTTCGACGACAGCGAAGCGAAGCGACGATGGCGATCGCCCTTTAGGGCGACCCCAGCCGGGGTGAGCGCGTAGCGCGAATAATCCGTCCCGGGGAGCCATTTTTAACCAACACTAATACTCCCAGCGGTTGAAGTTGCTCGACGCCGTAATTGTCGTCTCCAGTTGCACATCGGCACAACATCCGAAATGATGTGAAAATGAACCCAGGAAGTGAAGCTAATGACAGTTCGGCACGTACGAACGAGCCGACGTCGGGAACCTTGACCGCAACATCCTGCCCGGCCACTGACGACTCCACGGGACAGTCCGCCAGCGCCCGCCCAGCGTTTTCAACAACACTCTCTCAGGAAACCGAAACACGCATGCTCGACGTACATCCACCGCACGAGGCCATCCATTCATGGAAAGGCTTTTTCATCCATATTACAACGATCGTCATCGGTCTCCTTATCGCGATTGCGCTCGAGCAGAGCGTCGAGTGGCTGCATCATCGGCATCAATTACGGGATGCACGGCGAAACCTGGCGGTGGAAATTAAAGACAATCGGCGCGTCCTTAAATTGAACCTTGAGGATGCCGGGAAAGTGCAAGCCGCGCTTATCCGCAACCAGATGCTCCTCCGCAATCGCCCGTCTTCACCTGGCCCAATGTCTGCGAATCTGGACTACTCCTGGATGTTCTATCGCACCCCGGATGCCGCATGGCTGGCCACGAAGCAAGACGGCTCCTTGAGCCTTATGCCATATGGCGAATTGAAGGCTATTGAGTTTGTCTATACGGTGTTCGGCAACGTGATGGACGCAGCGACAAGTTTCGCTATTTCAATTGAAGTTGCGCGCGCGATTGCCAAACGACCACCCGATGGTAACCTTTCATCACGCGACATCGAAGAGCTCGTAACTGCGACCTCCGATGCGCAAGGCAAGCTAAATTTCACAATTTTCCTGCTGGGCATCGAGAAAAATCGTTTGGATAGATTGCCGGAGTTCGGCGGCGAATAAGCCGAATGAATCAACGGGCGCATGGATGGCTCTTTGTGGTGACGGCTGAGTCCCAATGATGATCCGGACGGCTGCCATTCGCCGTCGTCGGCTTAGGGGTCGACTGTAGTCGGCGGCAATTCAACGAGACTTGCCCTTAAATGTGCATGATGGGCGTGTTCAGATGTATCCGGCTTCTAACAATTTCTGGTGCGATCGTCAAAAAATCCGGTCAGAATCAAGTCCAGACTTGCAAAAGACTGCACCAATTACTCTGTCGCTCGGAAAATTCGATCCCGTTGTACTGCGGCACATGCTCTCAGGCGATGATTTCGAGCGCGGCCGGCCCGCAAACGCTACCACCGCCATAAACATCGACCCGTGTCGCTATGCATTCCGGGTTTCCATGAGCAGATCCTCGATTGAAGTTGGCACGTCTCCCCGCAACAGCATGCGCCGGAAGGCTTCGTAAACGTCGGCTTTAGATCCGGCCTTCCGCAAAGTGTGCTCATCGTTAAACCAAACGTACACGACGAGGAAGTTATGCGGGTATTCAAAAGGACGAAAATAGCCAAGCGCTTTGGCGCGAGATCGCCATGCGCAAGGTGCTTGGTGCGAGCAAATATCTCCTTGCACTGCGGTTTATCGCTGAATCTCTGCTCGTCTCTATGCTGGCTACGGCGACAGGATTGTATCTGGCGTATCTGGCGTATCTGGCCCTACCTGTGTTTTCGGAACTGATGAGTCGTGATCTAGCCAGCGTATTTTCTCTCGGGAATATCGCAGTCGCCATGGGATTTGGCATATCCCTTGGCCTACTGACCGCTATCTACCCTGCTTGGATCGCGTTTGGTGTACGGCCATCATTGATGCTCGCAGGAAGTCCAGACACTGAATCACTTTTCAGCAAGCAATTGCGCCAGGCATTGTCCGTGCTGCAGGTGGCTGTCGCGATGGGGCTGACCAGTTTCAGCATGGCGATCTACTGGCAGACCAGATTCGCTATCGAATCCTCGCCGGGCTTCGATCCTTCTCCCCGGTTGGTTTTCGAACTGCCGGAGGCGCAAACAGTACGGCTCAGTGAAAAAGCACGTGGCCTCATGACGGCACTTTCGCAACAGCCAAGCGTAGCAGGCATTGCAGTGTCGACGGATTCGATTGGACGCGCAAGGAGCGCGTGGAGCACCGAAATCAAGCGCGAAGGAGGCAAGACGGTGATCATGGATATCAAGTCGGTGATGGCTAACTTCTTCGACCAATATGGCATCAAACCTGTGGCGGGCCGGCTGTTCGACCCGAAAATCGACAAGGAGAATGATCCCATACCGGTCGTGATCAATGCGATCGCCGCGCGCCAGTTGGGCTTCGCATCGCAAGTGGTACCCCAGTGTTGATCACCAAGCGCATCGTGGGCATCGCACCAGAAATCCGTTTCTACTCGCTGCGTGAAGCTCCGGGTGCCATAGCCTATGAATTGTGGTCGAACAGCGCGACCCTGACTGTGCGCGCAAGCGGCTTGATCGCCGACGCGGAGCATGCAGTCCAGGTTGTTTGGCCCAAATATTTCCCTAGCTCGTTCTGGAAATGAGCTCGGCCAAGGACATCTATGCCGCCAATTACGCGGATGATGCCCGGCTTGCCAGGCTGCTGGCAATCTCGACAGCCCTCGCAATTATCATCGCAGCGTTCGGCCAGTATGTGCTCGCAGCCGATGCTGTGCAGCGTCGTACCCGGGAAATCGCGCTACGCAAGCTGTTCGGGGCAGGCCGCCTCGATATCGGCAGTCTGATTGCGAGACAGGTCGGTGCCATCGTCCTGCTGTCCGCGTTAGTCGCTCTACCGCTCACTGCTCTGGCGATTGCCCGCTACCTAGCAGTCTTTACAGAACAGACGCCGTTGGCCTTAAAGTCCACGCCCAAGCGCGCTGCCAGTGCGGCGCGACTCCTGTCCATTGTCCAGAACAGCGTGCCCCTGGTGAGCAAGACAGATGCGAGCAACGCGACATCGATAGCTCCGCATCCCTTGTCGTACAATTTCCTATTCTTAACCAGAGCGAGTATCTCATCGGTTGTAGCAATGACCGATTGCTGAAGTTTTTTAAGGTCGCCGAGTGTACGATCACGCGGTGCTGGCGGCGTTCCACAGGCAAGTTCGAGCACGATAAGCGGATGGCACAACACCTGATCCATTGCGACCAGCGACTGCAGCACTGGATTCGCACTACGGAAATGTGCCACCCAAACCGAGGTATCCGCAAGCACCAGACTCACTGGCTCTGATTTTATGCGGGTCGCCAACGAGGAACGCTCTTCATAGAGGGAGCCTTACCGCCCAGGGCAGCGAGACGTTTACCCGCCTGCACTCGTACAAAAACCTGTACGGCTTCACGAAAGAGATCACTCTTGTCCATACCAGGATCAGCAACCTCTAACGCCTGTTGATAAAGCGCATCGTCGATAGTTAAGGTTGTCCTCATAAGTACTCGCAATATTATAAAAGATGATGCACTGTAGCATCAAAAAAGATGCGGTAACATAGTTGAATAGTCACCACGTCTGCCTAATTTAAGGCACTATGAACTTCGTGCCAGCACTACAGGGTTTCATACTCCAAGCGAGTTATCGTATCGAGACGGACTCTCGTGGGCACCGCGTTCCAGTCGTGCACCTGTACGGACGACTCGCCAACGGTGGCACATTCCTGGTACGCGATGAGCACCAAATTCCACATTTCTTCATTCGCACGGTCGATGCCGAGCGAGCGCGAACCCTTCGAGCGCCCGACCCGAACGCCACCGAAAAGATAGACTTCGATGGCAATCGCGTTTCAATGATCGAAGTAACAACGCCCGCCGACATCCCGCCCCTGCGCGACCGCCTGCACGCGCGCGGAATTGACACTTTTGAGGCTGATGTGCGCTTCGCCGCACGCTATCTAATCGAGCGTGGCATCAAAGGCGGCTGTCGAATCGACGGCAAAAGCGTGCCGGGGGTCGGTATTACCCAAGTATTTACCAACCCTACCCTCACACCCGCCGAAGTAGACATCGAAGCCCAGGTACTGTCGTTCGACATCGAAACCGATGCAAAGGCAGAGCGCTTGCTGGCGATTTCTTTATACGCACCGGGAATTGACGAAGTGTTAATCGTCGATAGTGACGCCCGCGCACTGCCCGAGAAGGCCATTCGCTGTGCCACCGAGTATGTAGCGCTGGAAGCGTTTTGTGCGCGCGTACGTAAGATTGATCCCGATGTGTTACTCGGCTGGAACGTAATTGACTTCGATTTGACCGTATTACAGCGCATCGCACTGCGCATCCATCATCCGCTCGCGTTGGGACGCGATGTTGGAGCAATGCGTATTCGCAAAGCTGAAGGGCATTTTGGTAGCGGTCAGGCCAATATTCCGGGTCGTCTGGCACTCGATGGCATCGATCTTTTACGCGGTGCGTTCATTCGAATGGACGAATACTCGCTGGATGCGGTCGCGCGAGTGGTCTTAGGGGAAGGCAAAGTCGTCACCGGCGATGTTAAGAACCGCGTGGGCGAAATCTTGGACAACTACCAGCACGATCTGGCCGCCTTTGCACTTTACGCGCGCACCGATGCGCGACTCGCCTATCAGATCATCGAGCGTTTGCGCCTCGTGCCGCTGGCCCTAGCACGTAGTCACCTCACCGGCATGACACCGGATAGGGTCGCTGCCAGCATCGCCTCCTTCGATTTCCTATACCTCACCGAATTGTGGCGGCAGTCCATTGTCGCACCGACCTTACGTATTGATGACTCGCGAGTACCGGTCGTACAAACCGGGGGGCATGTGCTGGAATCACGCGCAGGTCTACATCGCAATGTGTGGGTGTTTGACTTTAAAAGTTTGTACCCCAGCATTATTCGCACCTTCAATATTGATCCCATTTCTTATGTAGAGAATCCATTACCCGGCGAAGATCTGATCCACACGCCCGGTGGCGCATATCGACGCGTGGCTGCGATTTTGCCCCGCATACTCGATGAATTATTTCCACGGCGGGAGGCGGCCCACATCGCCGGTGACACCGTCGCATCGCAAGCCATCAAAATACTGATGAATTCTCTCTATGGCGTACTCGGCGCAGCGGCCTGCCGATTCTTCAATCCAGCGCTAGCCAACTCAATTACCGGCATGGGACGCGAGCTACTCTTATGGTCAAAAACCTGGTTTCAGACAGCCGGATTTGATGTGTTATACGGTGATACGGATAGCCTATTCGTGCAGTCCAACAAACAGGAACCGAGCCAAGCGCGCGAGCAAGGTCAGCAACTCGTAGCAGCGCTCAATGCGGATATCGGGCGCTATATTCTTGAGCGCTGGCGAGTGGAGAGCCGTCTGGAACTTAAATTTGAGAAATTGTATTTAAAATTATTTCTACCGCAGGCGCGTCACAGCCAACGCGGGGCCAGTAAGCGCTACTCGGGCCTGCTCCGAGAGGATGAAGTCGATAGAGTCGAATTCGTTGGCATGGAAGTCGTGCGTCGCGATTGGACCGCGCTTGCGAAACAAGTACAGCGTGAACTCTACCAACGGCTATTTGCTGATCAATCGGTCGATGTGTATCTCGCCGACGTGGTGCGACGAACCAGAAACGGTGAACTTGACGATGCACTTGTATACCGGAAGAATCTGCGCAAAGACGCCGACGAATATACCGCGACGACCCCACCGCATGTCGTAGCAGCGCGCAAATCGACCCAAACGGGCGGATCGCTAATCAGTTACGTAATGACCACAGCCGGTGCCGAGCCCATCGATAACATCCGCCATCCCCTCGATCGTGAGCACTACATCTTAAAGCAGGTGAAACCCGTGGCCGAGCCGGTGTTGACAGCCCTTGGACTTGATTTTGAGCAGGTTATCGGTGATCGTCATCAATATGAACTTGATCTACCCTAGGCGCCATTAGCCGCGAACCCAATATGAGGACAAACAAAATTCACCTAGAAAATATCGAAATCGAGACCCTGTTATATGATTTCGTCAATCAGGAAGTACTGCCCGGCACTGGCCTTGAGGCAAAACCATTCTGGAGCGAGTTCGCCGCACTCATACAAGCGTTAGCCCCACAAAACGCAAAGCTACTCGATAAACGCGACCGTCTGCAACAGCAAATCGATGCATGGTATCGCCAAAATCCTGGCATCGATTTCGACAGGGGCAAGTATAAATCCTTTCTCGTCGACATTGGTTACTTAAGTCCGAATCAAGGCCCCGTAACCGTAGTGACGGAAAATGTCGACGTAGAAATCGCACACTTGGCAGCACCCCAACTGGTAGTACCCGTCAACAATGCGCGCTATGCCCTCAACGCCGCCAACGCGCGTTGGGGAAGCCTATACGACGCGTTGTATGGCACCGATGCGATTGCACAACAGGCTATGTCCACGGCCCCTTACGATGCGCAACGGGGCGCTAAAGTAGTTCAGTACGTACGGACATTCTTGGACCAACATTTCCCGCTGACACAGGGCTCACATCGAGAGGCACAGAGCTATCAACTCAGCGAACCCGGTCTTGAAATCGAATTAAGCGACGGAACCGTAACCACGCTTAAGAACCCCAATAGCTTCGTCGGCTACACTGGCCCACGAGAGTCGCCCACCGAGCTATTGTTAGTCCACCACGGTCTACACGTCGAAATACACATCGATCGTTCACATAAAATCGGTTCCGTTGATAGCGCCGGGATCAGCGATGTGATACTCGAATCCGCGCTAACCACTATTCAGGACTGCGAAGACTCGGTCGCCGCCGTGAACACAGAAGAGAAACTGGTGGTGTACCGTAATTGGCTCGGACTCATGCAAGGCGATCTTGCAGTCACGCTAGACAAAAACGGTAAGCCCTTCAAGCGTCGCTTAAATCTGGATCGCTATTACACCACGCCCTCCGGCGAAAACCTGGTGCTGCCCGGCCGTAGTCTTATGCTCATTCGCAATGTGGGTGCGCACATGCTCACCCATATGATTACGCTCGATAGCCAGCCTATCCCCGAAACTATAGTAGATGCGGTCATCACGTCACTCATTAGTCTTCATGATTTTAATCCTGCGAAGCTTGCGAAAAATTCGTTACGCAAGTCTATTTACATCGTCAAACCAAAAATGCATGGACCTGAAGAAGTTGCGTTTGCCGGTCGGTTGTTCGATGCGACCGAAGATTTGCTACGCTTACCGCGCTACACGATCAAGATCGGCATCATGGACGAGGAGCGACGCACAACGGTCAACCTCGCTGAATGTATTCGCGCTGTGCGCCAACGCCTGGCATTCATTAATACCGGCTTTCTCGACCGGACCGGCGATGAAATCCATACGTCGATGGAAGCGGGTGCCGTGCCGCGCAAACATGAACTTAAACAGGCCATATGGTTACAGGCCTATGAGCGACAAAATGTCGATATAGGGCTTAAATGTGGACTCCCAGGTCATGCGCAAATTGGCAAGGGCATGTGGGCGATGCCAGATTTGATGGCCGACATGCTAGCGACCAAGATCGCGCAACCCCTGGCCGGTGCAAGCACTGCATGGGTACCCTCACCCACCGCTGCCACACTGCATGCACTGCACTATCACTTGGTCGATGTCACACAGGTGCAAGCAACTCTTAAAACCAGGCCCCAAGCCGCGCTTGAGGATATTTTGACACCCCCGCTCACGCAGCACACGACCTGGAGCACGCCTGAAATTGAGCAAGAACTTAATATCAACACTCAAAGCATTCTCGGCTACGTGGTGCGTTGGATTGATTTTGGTATCGGTTGTTCAAAAGTCCCCGACTTCTTGAATGTCGCTCTCATGGAAGATCGCGCCACCTTGCGCATATCCAGTCAACATATTGCCAATTGGTTGCATCACCAGATTTGCTCCCACGATCAAGTCATAGAGTCCCTCAAGAACATGGCGGTGGTGGTTGATCGACAGAACTCTGCCGATCCAAACTATCAGTCGATGAGCCGAGACTTTACCCGTAGCATCGCGTTTAAGGCCGCATCCGACCTAGTATTTATGGGTCGCGACCAGCCGAATGGCTATACCGAAGCCATCCTGCACGCGCGGAGAAAGGAAAAACTGATGGAAATCTGTGCGTAGCTTTACGGCCCTGCGACACCCGAAAGCCTAGCACCACGTTATAAATTGGACGCGAACAGCAAAAACGTGTAACCTCATTGCAGCTGAACAAAGTTGGTGCTCGGTCAGTGCCACTTTAAGCTCGCGGTCCGTCCTTTGGCGCACTCCGTTTATTTACCCTCCCTCGCTGCTGACCGCTGCGAAGTTTAAGCTTCGTCGTGCGAGTCCAAATATTTAAGGATTTTTAATGTCATTCTCCGATCTCGGGCTTATGCCCGAATTACTCCGTGCTGTGGCCGATAAAGGCTACGACATCCCCTCTCCTATTCAACTGCAAGCTATTCCCGCTGTGCTTTCCGGGCGCGACGTGCTCGCCGGCGCACAAACCGGCACCGGCAAAACTGCGGGCTTCGTGCTGCCAATTCTGCAACTACTGCACGCCGATACTACCCATACGCCTAGCCGCGCTCCCCGCGCTTTGGTACTCACACCCACGCGTGAACTCGCAGCTCAAGTGGCGGAAAGTTCACGCAATTACGGCAAGTATTTGCAACTTCGAACCTACCAAGTATTTGGTGGGGTGAGCATTAATCCGCAGATGACAGCGCTACGCAATGGCTGCGATATTCTAGTTGCGACACCGGGTCGTCTACTCGATCTCGCCCAACAACGCGCCGTCGATCTGTCCAAGGTCCAAATACTCGTACTCGATGAAGCCGATCGCATGTTAGACATGGGATTTATTCCAGACATCCGGCGCATCATCAAATTACTTCCGCAAAAACGCCAGAATTTATTATTCTCGGCGACTTATTCTGATGACATCCGCGGCTTAGCCGAACGGCTTCTGCATAATCCATTGTCAATTCAAGTTGCTGCTCGCAATGCACCGATTGAATTAGTAGAACAGCGCGCCTATAGAGTTCAAAAAGAACACAAACGGCATTTGCTGGTCCATCTAATCCAAGAAGGAAAATGGCATCAAGTCCTGATTTTTACACGCACTAAACACGGCGCTAATCGTCTGACTCAACAATTGGAAGGTGCGGGCATTCAAGCCGCCGCCATTCACGGCAATAAAAGTCAAGGCGCTCGGGTCAAAGCACTCGACATGTTTAAAAAAGGACAGATTACCGCGTTGGTTGCCACCGAAGTCGCTGCTCGCGGTCTTGATATCAAAGAATTGCCGCAGGTGGTGAACTACGAGCTACCCAATGTGCCCGAAGATTATGTGCATCGCATTGGTCGCACTGGCCGCGCGGGTTCTGCCGGAGAAGCGATATCCTTAGTCTCCTCAGACGAATCGGGGCTTCTACGGGACATTGAGCGGGTTCTTCGCCGCGCGATTCCCACAGTCGATACGCCAATATTCAAAATTCTTGATAGCGTGCCCGCCCCAGCGCAATCTCAGCGCCCCTCGCACGGTGCGAGTAGACAAGGCGGCCGTGGCGGCCAACGCCCAGACTCCAGGCGCGATTCCAGCGGTGGATCAAGTGGTTCGCGCCATAGCGGCGGGTCGCGTCACAGCAGCGGGTCGCGCAGCGGCACCAGCAGTAATAGCGCGGGCGGCGGCGGGGGTGGATCAAGCGGCGCTCAACAGCGGGGGCGATTTAACTAATCGCCCAATAATGAGTAGGCGGGCGTATCCAACCGGTACGTCCGCATTTCTATAGCGTGGCAACAAACTCTTTGAGGTAGGCGGCGAATTCTTTACCCAGGCTTTTATGGTTAAGCCCGTACTCCACCGTGGCTTGTAAGTAACCGAGCTTGTTGCCGCAGTCGTAACGCTTGCCTTCAAATTCGTAGGCGTAAACCGATTCACTTAACATCAATCGAGCAATACCATCCGTCAATTGAATTTCGCCACCGGCTCCCTTGCCAATCTTGGCGAGGTGATCAAATATAGCCGGCGTGAGTACATAACGGCCCACTACCGCCAGCGTCGAAGGTGCTTTATCGGGTTTCGGCTTCTCAACGATATGCGACATCTTGCCCACGCGCGGCGACAAGCGGCGCTCCAGCGAAACGATACCGTATTTGTCAGTATCTTGTTGCGGGACAGTTTGCACCCCGAGAATGCTTCCCCGGTACTCGGCAAACACCTCGGCCATTTGCTTCAGGCAGGGAACATTGGCTTCAATCAAGTCATCGGCCAGATGCACCATAAACGGCGCATTGCCCACCACCGGACGCGCGCACAGCACCGCGTGACCCAATCCCAAAGGCGCAGGTTGCCTTATATAAACGCAGGTCGCGAAGCTGGGTAGGATACCGCGCAACGTATCCAATAATTCCTGCTTGCCTTGCTCCTGCAATACGGCTTCAAGCTCAGGATTAGTATCGAAATGATCTTCGATCGCCCGCTTCGAACTCCCGGTAATAAAGACCAAGGTCTCAGCACCCGCAGACAACGCCTCATCGACCGCATATTGGATCAGCGGTTTATCGACGATCGGCAACATTTCCTTAGGACTCGCCTTGGTGATAGGCAAAAAGCGAGTACCACGACCCGCAACCGGGAATACCACCGTTTTTACGGTCTGCTTATGCATCACAACTTATACTTCACGAATGGGGTGATCCGTACCCTCATTCACACGCTCACGCAGATCTTTGCCCGGTTTAAAATGCGGCACATGTTTACCCGCAAGCGCGACCGCCTCACCGGTCTTAGGGTTACGCCCTTGACGCGGCGGGCGAAAATGTAACGAGAAGCTTCCAAAGCCACGGATTTCGATCCGCTCACCGGTGGCCAGCGCATCACTCATGATCTCGAGCAACTGCTTTACTGCGAGTTCAACGTCCTTCGCCGGAAGGTGCTTTTGCTTAGTCGAAATGACCTCAATGAGTTCGGATTTCGTCATTATCGACCCGTGAGCATCCTTAGTCATTTTTATTAACCATTTTTATGGCGACGCGCGCAGCCGAAATCGTCCGCGCACGTCTTTATTCCCTTAATCCTGACCGGATATTTGTTCTTTGAGTAGATCCCCAAGACTCGTTCCCGTAGGCGAGTCAGTGCGATAGTTTTGCATCGCCTCTTGCTCCTCGTGAATATCCTTGGCTTTAATCGACAGGGTAATACTACGCCCCTTCCGATCAACACCTGTGAATTTGGCCTCAATCTCTTCGCCAACCTTCAACAGTAATCGCGCATCTTCAACTCGGTCACGCGACAATTCGGAAGCACGCAATTGGCCATCGACCCCATTGCCAAGATCGAGAATAGCGCCCTTGGCATCCACTTCGCGCACTACGCCCCGTACCACGCTGCCCTTCGGATGTTCCGCAATATAGGCTGAAAAGGGATCCTTAGCGAGTTGCTTAATCCCCAAGCTAATGCGCTCGCGCTCCGGATCGATGGACAACACCATCGCATCGACTTGCTGAGCCTTTTGATAGCTACGGACCGCTTCTTCACCCGGCATATCCCATGAGATGTCTGAAAGATGCACAAGACCGTCGATGCCACCCGCCAAGCCTATGAAAATACCAAAATCCGTGATCGACTTGATTTGTCCACTGACTTTGTCACCGCGGTTGAAGTTCTCGCCAAATTCCTTCCAAGGATTGGTCTTACACTGTTTCACGCCAAGGCTAATGCGACGACGCTCCTCGTCGATATCCAGAACCATAACTTCCACTTCTTGGCCGACATGCACCACTTTGGCGGGATTCACATTCTTATTAGTCCAGTCCATTTCGGAGACATGCACTAAGCCCTCGACGCCCTCTTCAATCTCTACAAAGCAACCGTAGTCCGCAATATTAGTAACCTTACCGAACAGTCGCGTATTAGCCGGGTAACGGCGCGCAATGTTCTGCCAAGGATCAGCGCCCAATTGCTTTAAGCCCAATGACACGCGTTGACGCTCACGATCGAACTTCAGAATTCGGACGTCGATCTCTTCGCCTACCTTGACTACTTCGGAAGGATGCTTGACCCGCTTCCAAGCCATATCCGTGATATGCAGCAAGCCATCAATTCCACCCAAATCTACAAATGCACCGTAGTCGGTAAGGTTCTTAACCACACCTTTAACTGCCGCGCCTTCTTGTAGATTATCCAATAGCGCAGAACGCTCAGCGCTATATTCTTGTTCAACCACCGCACGACGTGAAACAACAACGTTGTTGCGCTTTTGATCGAGCTTAATGACTTTAAATTCAAGCGGCTTATTCTCAAGGTAAGCTGGATCGCGTACCGGCCGCACATCTACTAATGATCCCGGCAAGAATGCACGCACATTCTCGATCTCGACGGTAAATCCGCCCTTTACGCGGCCTGTAATAATTCCAATAACGACTTCTTGTTTTTCGAATATCTGTTCGAGCCTGGTCCAGGTACGAGCGCGCTTGGCTTTATCGCGCGACAACCGCGTTTCGCCAGAACCGTCTTCAACGCTATCTAAGGCAACTTCGACCGTCTCACCCACGACGACTTCGATCTCACCTTTTTCATTTTTGAATTGGTCGGCGGGAATAACCGCCTCAGACTTCAATCCAACGTTGACTATGACGTAGTCCTCGCCTACTTCGACAATCAAACCGTTGAGGATGGTGCCAGGACGAATGCGCTGGCTGGCTACGCTTTGTTCAAACAGTTCCGCAAAACTTTCTGTCATATTTGCTCTTGCTATTCCCTGGCACGCATCCTGTGTGCCCAGAGGGGTTGATAAATTAAACGGCTTTCAGTCCTTAAAAACCGCGACCTAAATCGACATACGCTCACGGGCCACGTTAAGCACACGCGCCACCACCGACTTCACAGACATTCCCGTTGAATCGATAAGTTCCGCATCAACACTTGCGACCAGAGGCGATGCGGCGCGCGTAGTATCGCGCAAATCACGCTCGGCTATCTCTAGCGAAAGGGCGGCAAGGGTAGCAGCAACCCCCTGTTCTTTCAACTGTTTATGACGCCTTAAAGCACGTTCTGCGGGACTTGCGAAGAGGAAAATCTTCAAGCCAGCCTCTGGAAACACCACCGTGCCCATATCTCGACCATCAGCCACCAATCCAGACCCATTCGCAAAGCCCCGTTGCCGATCTAACAGCGCCGTACGCACCTCAGGCTGGGCGGCGACTTTAGAAGCATCATTGCCGGCTTGCTCTGTACGAATGGCGGCGGTGACCTCTTGGCCGTCTAACCACACCCGCGCATTGCCCGATTCACTGGATCCAAAGCGTACCTTCATGCTCTTAGCCACGCGCGCCAACAATTGGCGGTCCGAAAGGTCGATTTCCTTCAAACGCGCAGCATGGGCTACCAAACGATACAGGGCGCCACTATCCAATAATGTCCAGCCCAGCGCGCGCGCCACTTCACGACTCACCGTCCCTTTACCTGAACCTGAGGGCCCGTCGATCGTGATGATGGGCACCTCGTTAAGTTTCATTCAGATCAATTCCAATGGCGCGTACCAGCGAGCCAAAATCAGGAAAAGAAGTCGCCACATTAGCGACGTCGACAATTTTTATGGATTCAGCGGCCCTTAAACTCGCCACTACAAAGGACATTGCGATGCGGTGATCACCACGACTATCCAATATACCGCCCGAAAAAGCCGCCCCATCACCGCGTCCGACGATGCGCATGCCATCCGGCATCACCGAATGGCTCACACCCATCGCACGGAAACCCTCACTCATTGCTGCGATGCGGTCACTTTCCTTAACCCGCAATTCCTCCGCGCCCGACACCAAGGTCTCGCCGGAAGCCGCCGCCGCCGCAACAAATAACACCGGAAATTCGTCGATCGCTAGGGGTACTAAAGTAGGTGGCACTATGATTCCGTGCAAGGCGGATTTACGCACCAACAGATCCCCCACTGCTTCAGCGCCCGCGGAACGCAAATTTTGCACCTCGATGTTGCCACCCATACTGCGGAGAATGTCCAATAGCCCAGAGCGTGTGGGATTCAAGCCAACATTCTGAATTAACAGACCCGCGCTTGAGGCTGCTAATAGCCCAGCCACCATTAGAAAGGCGGCTGAAGAAAAATCACCGGGGACCCGCAGTCGCTGCGCTTGCAATTGCGTGGGCGGATATAAGCGCACGGTTAGATCGTCGGTCTCGACGCGAACGCCAAAACTACGCAGCATTCTTTCACTGTGGTCGCGACTCAGTGCAGGCGCAATTACCGTACTGACACCGTCAGCATACAGTCCCGCCAGTAAAATAGCGGATTTAACTTGCGCGCTCGCCACCGGCATTCTGTATTCAATGCCATGTAATGACTGACTGCCGCGAATATCAATCGGTGGTGTTCCCTGCGCAGTACTTAACGAAGCGCCCATTTGCCGCAAGGGCAACGCCACGCGCTCCATCGGTCGCTTCATCAACGACTCATCGCCAATCAGTTGCGAATCAAAATTTTGAGCGGCGAGTAACCCTGTAAACAACCGCATCGCCGTGCCAGCATTACCCATATCAAGCGCGTGGCTTGCTGATTTAAGTCCCCGCAGCCCCACCCCACGTACCGTCACATCACTGGGACTACTCTGTTCAATCTGCACCCCGAGTGCACGCATCGCGCGCAAGGTAGCGTGGCAGTCATCGCTCGCTAGAAATCCGCTAATTTCGCTCATACCATCGGCGATTCCCGCCAACATCAGCGAACGATGCGAAATTGATTTATCGCCCGGTACGGTAGCTGCACCCGACACTTGATGAGCCGGGTGCACCTCGTAATTACGCACTAAATAACCGCCCGAGGGTATGAGCCCAATATCTTAAAAAGTGAAGCGCGTTTCTCGAGTGCCGCCAAGGCCTTCGCCACCGGCGGATCGCTGACATGTCCCTCCACATCAATAAAGAACACATAATCCCATTTGCGCCGATGCGAGGGGCGCGACTCAATCCGCGTCATATTAACCCCCTGCTCCACCAAAGGTTCTAACAACCTAAACAAGGCACCCGAATCATCGGTATCTCCGGTTGACACTAACAACGTAGTCCGATCGGCACCACTCGCGCCAAATAATTTTCGACCCACGACTAGGAAGCGCGTGGTGTTGTCGGCACGATCCTCGATTTCATTCGCTAAAATCTTAAGGCCATAGATTTCGGCGGCCGAACGCCCTGCGATGGCAGCAGTCCCCTGTTCATCGCGCGCGCGTCGCGCGCCCTCGGCATTACTTGAGACCGCCACCCGTTCGAGGTCGGGAAGTTGATCATCCAACCACGCACGACACTGCGCCAAAGCTTGGGGGTGAGCGCACACTCGTTTGATCGCGGAGGTTTTGGCCATGCGGCCCATCAGATAGTGATTAATTCTAAGCTCAACCTCACCGCAGATCTTAAGCCCAGATCCTAGAAACATATCTAAGGTGTGATTGACGGTCCCTTCGCTGGAATTCTCAATCGGCACCACCCCAAAATCAGCGACACCTCCCTCCACTTCTTGAAAGACTTCGTCGATTGCGGACATCGGCAAACTGCGCACCGATGATCCGAAATGTTTAAAGACCGCCGCTTGGGTAAAAGTGCCTTCCGGACCTAAGAAAGCCACTTTCAAAGGTTCTTGCTGCGCCAAACAGGCCGACATAATCTCGCGAAATAGCCGCGCTATTTCCTCGTTGCTTAACGGACCTTTATTACGCTTAATGGCCTGGTTCAGAACTTGCGCTTCACGCTCGGGGCGATAAAAATCCACTGCCTTACCGGACTTGGATTTTGATATGCCCACTGCTTGAGCAAACCGCGCACGCTCATTAAGTAGGCCATGGATGCGCGCATCGATCACATCGATACTTTCGCGAATATTCGCCAAGTCTATATTCGTCACTTTCTTGTTGCGACTCACCATGCAATGCCTCAGCCGTTTTTACGTTCGAATTCATTCATAAAATCAATCAGCGACAGAACCCCAGCCAGCGGCAGCGCATTGTAAATACTGGCGCGCATTCCACCCCGTACCCGATGACCCAGTAGGTATTTCAACTCTGCCCGCTCGGCCTGCTCAACAAACAGCTGATCCAAGCCTGGCTTTTTTAAATCAAAAGTGACATTCATCCATGAACGGGCGTCTCTTTGTACTCGGTTGCTATACAGCGAAGACTTATCAATGGCGGCATAAAGTTTCTCCGCCTTCAGTCGATTGCGCTCGCCCATCGCTGTAAGACCACCCTGCTTGAGCAGCCACTTGAATACCAGTCCCGCCATATACCAACTGAATGTAGGCGGCGTATTCAGCATCGAATCGTGGTCGGCCATTGCCTTATAATCATATACCGCCGGTGTACCCGGACGGGCGTGGCCGATGAGATCTTCACGCACAATAACGATTACCAGGCCGGATGGCCCTATATTTTTTTGCGCACCCGCATAAATAAGACCAAATTTTGTTACCGCTAGCGGCCGCGACAAAATACTTGATGACATATCAGCAACTAACGGTACCCCGTGAGTCTCGGGAATATAGCCGAACTCCACGCCACTAATGGTCTCGTTCGGGGTGTAGTGCACGTAGTTCGCTTTTGGCCCAAATTTTAACTCGCTCTGCGGCGGAACCCGCGAATAGTCCCCCCCGGCATCGCCCGCAACATGCACCTTACAATACCTGGTGGCTTCGCTAATCGCTTTCTGAGACCAATGCCCCGTGTTGATGTAGTCGACAGAAGAATCCGTCGCGGCGAGATTCATGGGGACAAATGCGAATTGCCCTGAAGCGCCACCTTGTAGAAACAGGACCTTGTAATTTTTGGGGATCGCGGCAAGCTCCCGCAAATCCGCTTCCGCCTCGGCAGCCACGCGAATAAACGCCTGGCTACGATGACTGATTTCCATGACGGAAGTACCGCCGGAATTCCAATCAATTAATTCCTCGCGCGCCTGTTCAAGTACCTCCAGCGGTAAGGCTGCGGGCCCTGCGGAAAAGTTGTATGCGCGCACGGCGGCTAAGGCTCCTCTAAGATTCGTTTGGACCTTCGCCACCTGGACCTTCGCCAGCACCTGCTTCATTGCCCGGCGCAACATCGCCGGGCACTTCGGCGCCGGCGACACCCTCCGCTTCTTCTGTTTCTTCGTCCCGCACCAACCCATCGATACGCTCAAGTCCAGTAAGTTGGTCTCCCTCTTCCAACCGCATAAGGCGTACGCCCTGAGTATTGCGGCCTACGACCGAGATATCTTTGACCGGCGTGCGCACTAGCGCTCCGCCCTGACTCATCAGCATAATCTCGTCCTCAACCCCGACTTGCAGTGCTCCCACCATACGGCCGTTCCGATCGGTCACCTGCAGCGCAATAACACCCTGCCCGCCACGACCATGCTTAGGATAGTCTTCCAGCGGCGTAAGTTTGCCGTAGCCTTTCTCGGAGGCGGTTAGAATAAAGCCTTGGTCAGCCACGATCAATGCATTAACCCGTTGATCCTCGCTCAAACGTACGCCGCGCACACCGGCCGCTTCGCGGCCCATTGCACGCACTTCGTCCTCCAAAAACCGAATCGCTTTGCCACCCGTGGTAAACAGCAAAATATCTCGAGTTCCATCCGTGATCGCGGCCCCTACCAGCTTATCGCCCGGGTCGAGTGCCACAGCTATAATCCCGTTTGCGCGCGGACGCGAAAATAGCGCCAGAGAAGTCTTTTTGACTGTACCAAAACTGGTCGCCATAAAGACGAATTTTCCTTCCTCGAATTCCTTGATGGAAAGCATCGCACTGATGCGCTCACCGTCTTGCAAGGGCAATAGATTCACGATCGGCTTACCCCGCGCACCACGGCTTGCCTGCGGCAATTGATAAACCTTAAGCCAGTACAACTTGCCGTGATCAGAAAAACACAGCAGGGTATCGTGAGTATTAGCCACAAATAACTTATCGATGAAGTCCTCATCCTTCACCGTCGTCGCCGCTTTGCCACGACCGCCGCGTCGCTGCGCTTGGTAGGCAGACACGGGCTGGGCCTTTGCGTACCCGCCATGTGACAGCGTGACTACTACGTCCTCAGGTGTAATCAGATCTTCAGTAGTTAGATCCTCATGATTGACGATTATTTCAGTGCGCCGCTTGTCCGCGAAAGTATCCCGGATATATTCCAGTTCTTTGCGAATCACGTCCAGAAGTCGTTCCGGCCGCGCCAGAATATCGTTAAAATCTCCAATCTGTAATAAGAGTTCTTGAAATTCTGCAATAATTTTGTCTTGCTCAAGACCGGTAAGACGGTTCAGGCGCATTTCCAAAATAGCTTGCGCCTGGATCTCAGTAAGCCGGTATCCCCCCTCGACAATGCCAAGCGCGACAATTTCGCCATCCGGGCGTGTACTTATTGCACCAGCGCGAGATAGCATTTCCGGAACTGCCCCAGACTTCCAAGCCCGCGAGGTTAGGGCAATTTTGGCTTCCGCAGGCGACGGCGACGCTTTAATGGCCGCGATGATCTCGTCAATATTGGCCAGCGCAATCGCCAATCCTTCGAGGATATGACCCCGCTCACGCGCCTTGCGCAGCTCGTACACCGTGCGACGAGTAACGACTTCACGACGATGCCGCAGGAACGCGTCCAGCATCTCTTTCAGTGCCAATAATCGCGGCTGCCCATCGACTAAGGCCACCATATTGATGCCAAACACGGTCTCCATCGGCGTCTGGCTGAACAAATTATTCAATAAGACTTCGGGCAATTCTCCGCGCTTTAGCTCAATAACTACGCGCATGCCGTCTTTATCCGACTCGTCGCGCAAACCGTCCGATGCAATTCCATCGATGAGTTTATCGCGCACCAAATCCGCGATGCGCTCAATGAGCCGCGCCTTGTTCACCTGGTAAGGCAATTCCGTAATGATGATGGCTTGGCGATCCCCCTTGCCGACATCTTCAAAATGGGTACGAGCCCGCACATGAATTCTGCCCCTGCCCGTCTTGTAAGCGGAGACTATTTCTTGAGCACCATTGATAAAGCCTGCCGTTGGAAAATCGGGTCCCGGCACGATTTGCATTAACTGCGCCAGCGTAATCTCAGGATTTTCAATTAGCGCAATACAAGCACTGATGATTTCCCCTAAATTATGCGGTGGGATATTAGTGGCCATACCCACCGCAATACCCGATGAGCCATTGATCAGAAGATTGGGAATCCGCGCCGGTAGTACCGTAGGTTCGCTCTCGGACTCGTCATAATTAGGTACAAAATCGACCGTTTCTTTATCGATGTCCGCCAGCAGCTCTTGCGCAATTTTTGACATGCGCACTTCGGTATAACGCATAGCAGCGGGTGGATCACCGTCAACTGAGCCGAAATTCCCCTGACCGTCGACCAATAAATAGCGCATTGAAAAAGGCTGCGCCATACGCACGATGGCGTCATAAACCGAAACATCGCCATGGGGATGATATTTGCCGATGACATCGCCAACCACACGCGCCGATTTTTTATAGGCTTTGTTCCAGTCGTTGCCAAGTTCGCGCATCGCGAATAGCACGCGCCGGTGCACGGGCTTTAACCCGTCACGAACGTCAGGCAAAGCTCGTCCTACTATTACGCTCATGGCGTAATCTAAGTAGGATTTGCGCATCTCGTCCTCGAGATTAACGGGCAATATTTCGCGAGCGATCTCGGCCATCTCGAGAGTCCGGTGAGCCTGTTACGGCTTCAATTAAAAGGGTTTACAAAAGGCGAGAGTAACACTCAACATGCCTTCAATTCTATCACAGATTAATCAGGGGTCTAAGCATCCTCGATTGCTTTACCCGATATACTGGCGCTATGCCTGCTATTTGCGTCGATTTATGCATCAAGGCCCGCTGGATTGTACCGATGACGGTACGAAATCGGGTCCTCGAGGACCATGTACTAGTGGTGCACGATGGTCGCATAGTTGATCTTATCGCAAGCCATAACGCTGCTTCGCGCTATCTGGCGAGCGTCACGCTCGAGCGACCCAATCATGTACTAATGCCCGGCCTGATAAACGCCCACTCCCACGCAGCGATGTCTCTGATGCGAGGTTTTACCGAAGGGCTCCCCCTTGCAAGTAGGCTAGATAGTCGTATGTGGCCACTGGAGAAACGTTTTGTAAGCCCTGACTTCGTGCGCGACGGAACGCTCATTGCCATCGCGGAAATGCTCAAATCGGGAATTACCTGTTTTGCTGATCAATATTTTTATCCTGATGAAACTGCGCGAGTCGCTACCCAACAGGGTATAAGAGCCGTCATTGGCACGCCGGTCGCCGAATTTTCCACGCCTTGGGCACAGAATGCAGATGAGTACCTGACCAAAGCCTTAAGCGTACACGACGAATATAAAGGTCACCCCTCGATATCGACCGCCTTTGCACCGCTTAGCGCCTATACAATTGAGGACGCAACTTTTCGGCGTATCGCAACTTATGCAAATGAACTCGATGCACCGATTCTGATTCGCCTCCATGAATCTAGTTTAGAAATCACCGAGTCCGTTGCGCGGTACGGGTCAAGGCCCATTGAACGTCTGCATTCGCTGGGTCTACTGACCCCTGCACTTAACGCAATTCACATGCTGCATGTAAACCCATCGGATATCGAACTCGCAGTGCAGAGCGGTATTTCCGTGACTCTTTGTCCAGAGTCCAACTTAAAGCGCGGCAACGGCGCTTCACCGGTAGCGCTTTGGGTAGCATCGGGGTTGCGGCTCGCAGTCGGAAGTGACGGTGCGGCGTCGCATAACGATCAGGATATTTGGATGGAGATGAAGTTGCTGACATTGCTGTCTCGCACTAATAGCGAAGCAATTTCAAGTGTTACTCCCTGGGATGCATTGAGTATTGCCACCCGCAGTGGTGCAGCAGCCCTGGGCCTCGAAGACGAAATCGGTAGTTTAGAACCCGGCAAATGGGCCGATCTATGCTGTATCGATTTAAGTGGCCCAGGCACGCAACCGGTTTATGATCCCTTAGCACAACTAGTTTTTTCCGGAGGTCGGGATCTCGTGACCGACGTATGGGTTGCGGGCAGACATTTACTGGTCGACCGGAATTATAGTCGATTAGACTGGTCAACTCTTGCGGCTCGCGCCAACATCTGGGCGGCAAAACTTAAAGCGGAAGGATAAATCCATGAATACCTCGACTTTAGACTCAACACATGCGGATAGGGAAAGCGTCGCTGCAAGCGAGTCTGCCGCTGTAAATGTTGATCCTATGGAAATCGCTAAATTTACCGCTTTGGCACAAAGTTGGTGGGATCCGAAAGGCTCCTCCAAACCTTTGCATGAACTAAATCCCTTGCGGCTTGAGTATGTAGAGAGACTAGGATTAGAGGGTAAACAGGTTTTAGACGTGGGTTGTGGTGGCGGCATACTTTCCGAGTCCATGGCGGCGGCGGGCGGCGAGGTCTTAGGAATTGATCTATCCACTGCTCTCCTACAGGTCGCAGAATTACACGCGCTTGAGAGCCAGTCCGCGGTTAAGTACCGCACAATCGCCGCGGAAGATTTAGCTCGCGAGCGACCACGAAGCTTTGATCTAGTTACTTGCATGGAAATGCTCGAACATGTTCCTAACCCAGAGTCCACACTTGCCGCCTTAGCTGCGCTTGTTAAACCGGGCGGCGATATCGTGGTCTCGACCTTGAACCGTAATCCCTTATCCTTCATGGTGGCGATTGTTGGCGCAGAATATGTCGCGCGCGTGTTACCGCGCGGTACTCACGAATACTTAAAGTTTATTAAGCCCTCAGAACTTGCAAGATGGGCAAGACCCTTAGGACTCACGCTCAACAATCTGACTGGGCTTTCGTATAATCCACTCACTCGCGCGTTCTCGTTATCGACTAACACCCAGATCAACTATATAGCGCACATCAAAGCGACTCTCTAGTGAATCTCGATATCACCGGAACGGTCGTTCTCATATTTTTAAGTGGCGCACTACTAGGCGCCATTACTATGTTCATTTGGCATAGTCTGCGCATACAACGCTTACTGATCGAATTGGAAGTATTGCGCGCTGAACGCCACACAATATTGGAACGCACTCGTGAGCAAATACACGGCGTATTTGGGGACATTGCGCGCGATACCCTGCAAAGCAATAGCGAAGTATTCTTAACCCTAGCGCGTGAACGGCTGGGAAACCAGCAACAACAAGCCGCACAAACACTTAAAGAACGTGAAATTGCAATCGAATCATTAGTGGCACCGATTCGAGAGGCATTAAATAAAGCCGAGACTCAAATTCAGAGTATCGAGCGCGATCGACGGGATGCTTTTGCAAGCATTAAAGTTCAGATGGAGAATTTAGCCAGCGGTCAAAATTTATTGTCGCGCGAGACCCGCAACTTAGTCACCGCGCTGCGGCGTCCCGACGTGCGTGGCCAATGGGGCGAGATTACATTGCGTCGGTTGGTGGAACTAGCGGGAATGACAATTCACGTCGACTTTAGTGAACAACAGCATCAGAAAACCGATTCTGGCAGCGTACGCCCCGACATGATCGTGCACATGCCTGAACAGCGGGATATTGTCGTTGATGTAAAAACCCCGTTAGACGCGTACCTCTCGGCCGCCGAGGCCACCGACGATACAGAGCGTAACACTCAACTCAAACGCCACGCGCAAATCGTTGCTGCAAGAATTCGTGAACTCTCATCCAAACAATACTGGTCGCAATTCGATCGTAGTCCTGATTTTGTGGTGCTATTTCTACCGGGTGATCAATTTTTGTCGGCCGCTTTACAAGAAAATCCCGGCTTGATCGACGATGCGTTACGGCAAAATGTGATGCTTGCAACGCCGACTAGTTTGGTAGCGTTACTCAAAGCCGTTGCGTACGGTTGGAAGCAAACCCAATTAGCCGAGAACGCCGCTGAGATACGCCGTCTCGGCGAAGATCTTTATAAGCGACTAGCGGTATTTGGCGAGCATTTAGGGAAATTAGGTAAATCGCTGGGAAACAGCGTGGACTCGTTTAACAAAGCGATCGGTTCACTGGAACAACAAGTGCTACCCGCCGCACGACGCTTTCCAGAATTGGGATTGCGCGTCGATCGAGTCTTGGAGCCTATAGAACCAATCGCCAATTTAGCGCGAACCCCTAGAAATTCTAGCGACGAACCATCGGCACCAACGGGGATAAGCAGCACGCCTTAAAGGGATTCGCATCGTCGCCATGATTTTCCAGAGCTTGTTTCATGAGCATACTAGAGAGGCACCTCCCGCGCACAAGCACGCTGTGAACTTACCGATTCATCGCTTCGCAGTATCGCTTTTGTGGTTAGACACTTCTTACTTGTTGCGAGTATCGTCATCAACTTATGGCTGAAAGGCTCGGCGCTGCGTGGAATTCGCGCGACTGCATATCACGTCGCGAATTGCAAGACACGACGTTATCTTCCGGTAGCTGACAGCTATTGCGGCATTCTGAGATAAGATTGCCGCTACGCGGGGGTAGCCAGTAGAGCTGTGATTCCGGAATCCAGGGTCAAAAGTTTCATGCCATTTTGTACGGCAGTTGCCAATAACCACGCGTCGGTGATTTGTTTGTGTCCATATAGTCCACCTGTGCAAATGGGCAATACATCCGCGAAACCAAAATTCATCTTAGCCAATTTATGCTTTACATGAGCGGTATTGCGTAGCAGCAGTTCTGCTACGTCGCTCACGGCCAAAGTGCGGCCAGCGATAGCCGGTTGTAACAAAATTCGGATAAAGGCGGACTGTGTCATCGCGCAGGTAGCCCAGCCTTGCTTCGCGTTGCGCAAAAACCAGGCAGTCATCCGCAAATGGTGTTCATGGGTTGGCCAACACAAGGCAATCAATGCGTTGACGTCGAGCAAGTGCACATCGGTGCGTGCTCTGGTCGCCATCAGGGAATTTCGTCCTGCAGGTCTTTGATTTGGGATGCTTTGATGCGCGGAGCATTTGCGGGCAGTTCAAATACCCACACCCCGTTTTCTTTTTTAAGAATTTGCTTAGGGGCACTACTGGCGCGAATAAGTTCGGACACCGCTTGACCTAGCTTCAATGCACGTGCACTCGCGTAGGCCTGTGCCGCAGCTTCGCGACATCTTCCAGGAGGGCGAACTGGAGGAGGCACGCGCGCACGCGTAAGGGCTTAGCGGGCTAATGCTTTATGTCAGGAAATCGAATTGTCAGAGTTGCCATAGTTTCACCGGCTTGTAGGTGCCGCACCGCTCATCGCAATTCCACGCCGCTCCGGACCGAGCGTGACCAACAGAATTATTACAACTGCTACCGTTCCGACCACAACCGCCATCGCCAGACCATAATTGTTACCATGTGCCTCAGCAATAGCTACCTGTAGATTTAAATTGACGGCTGCTAAAAGATTGCCTAACTGGTAGACAACACCGGGGAACGTCGCGCGAATTTCTGGCGGCGATAATTCATTCAGATGCGCGGGTATCACGCCCCAAGCCCCCTGCACTCCTAGTTGCATCAGAAACGCGCCCGCAGCGAGGATCAAGGGCGTCGAGCCAAATGCCCAGAATGGTAGCGCTGGAAGTGTAATTAGCGCCGCGATCATGATGGCTCGACGGCGGCCTATCTTTTCGGACAGCGAACCAAAGAAAAGCCCTCCACATATCGCACCGATATTGGCGATCGCAGTCACTAGCGAACTTAATTGGGTGTCAAAATGATGCTGCAATTTTAAAAACTGGCTAGGATAGGCATCTTGCGAACCATGGCTGAAAAAATTAAACGCTGTCATCATAGCGACGCAGTACAAGGCGAGCTTCCAGTTAGCTAACAAAGCACCGACGAGTCCCACGCGAGTGGCACTTTGCTGCTCCTTCCATGCCGGCGACTCATCTACCGACCGTCGTATAAAGTATAGGAGTACGGCCGGAAGCACACCCAACATGAACATATACCGCCAACCTATACGATCATAGGCTAGGTATACCGTCAGCGATGCGAGAAAATAGCCCGAAGGGTAACCGACCTGCAGCAGACCGGAGACAAATCCACGGGTCGCCACCGGAATGCTCTCCATGGCCAGAGCGGAACCGACTCCCCATTCGCCGCCCATCGCCACTCCAAACAAAGCCCGCAAGATCAGCAAGCTTGTCATATTCGGCGCGAATCCCGACGCCATCTCCAGCAGCGAGTAGGCCAATATGTTCCACATCAGCGTGGGCTTTCGACCAAATCGGTCAGCTAGCCGACCGAACAGGAATGCGCCGACGGGGCGCGAGGCTAGAGTTAAGAGAACTGCGGTCGAGACCACTTGCATGCTTGAATGAAATTCCCTAGCGATGTCCTTGAACATGAACACCATCAAGAAATAATCGAAAGCGTCGAGCGTCCAGCCTAGATACGCCGCAATGACTATATTGCGTTGTCGTTTGTTTAGTATTGAGACGTCCATGCGATCAGTACGAATGGTCTTTTATCCTGCATCGGCTGCAGGTTGTAAAATTTTGCGTCAGTCTAATACCGACATAATTACCATGGCGATGGTCGACCAGTTCGTTTGCGATACTGAACGACAGCACCGTCTGGGACGGAAAACTGTAGCCAAATGTTGCGGTGTACAACTTGTCCTTTTGCAGCGGGAGAACATAATCGGCTGTCCAGCGTTGCGTTGTCGTCATGTCGATTTGCCAGCGCCCATCAAGATAAGCCATGGATGCGCTGACAAAATTACGATTTCGACCCGCAAAACCTTTGAAGTCTCTGCGGGTAGCGCCCTCTACATAAAGCCGCAGTTGCGAATAGCTCCCGTCCATCGTCGACGCGACCGAACCGCGGAGCGGGATTGCGAGGTCGCCACCCAAAGTTGCCCAACGCTCGCCTTTTTCAGCATCAAAGCTCTTGCCCCAACGAATCGCACTTGCCTGTAAAGTCAACTGGCCTAAATGACCAACGGGCATGTTGAGAACATCGTAAGTAACCATGATATTTTCTGGCAAGTGCGTATTGCCAAGACCACCGTCACGATAACGTACCATACCTTCATTATAAGAAAAGCTCTGGTGCAGAATAGTTTGATCAAATAGGAAAGCGGAGATGGATAGCTGCTGCCAGCCGTATTCTTCATTGTCAAAGACATGAAGTCGCTCAACGCCGATCATATCGCTCGGCTCATATCCTTCATCGCCTTCTTCGATGAAATCAGCGGCATAGGGTCCGGGAAGTAGGGCATAAGCACGCCCGAAGTCCTGCACAAACTTACCGACGCGGTAGTCGCCGTAGCGGAGATACAGTTCCTTGAACTTGCCCCCCTCTCGTCGCCCGGTACCCTGGTTAATAAACAAGCTTCGGTTCGGATCAGTTGCAGCGCGGGGTTGACGCGGCTTGAACTGATACAGCGCATCGATCGACAACTTGTCGTTGATATCGGCAAGAAAAATGGAATCAAACCGCAAACTGGGTTCCGCTTCCCGATTTACTTCGTCGGGTGCGACTATCCCGGCAATTTCAAAGTTAAGCAAGGTACCGAAGCTAATCTTGGGGAAACTGTCCGCCATGCTGTTGTCGGCGGTCGTTGGTGCTAGTTGCGCTGAGAACGACGGTAAGCATATCAATCCGATCAATCCCCCCAATAACGGATCTACGCGCAATTTCTTTCTTACCGCGCGCCCGAATTGGCAGAGATTTCATGGTCGATACTCCCACCTGCATCTGCTGACATTTGCATGCCCTCTGGCATCGGACCCGTCTTAGGGTCATACACCTCAATCTGGGACATCATGCCTTTGTCCTCGTGCTCAAGGATATGACAGTGATACATAAAGCGGCCAACTATTGTCGGGTCAGTAAACGCCATCCTAATGATGACATCACCGTGGATGGGCACGTCGATGGTGTCACGAAGGCCCTGAAATGGTTGCGGTTTGCCGTTGATACTCAGTACCTGAAACGGCACTTGATGGATGTGGAACACATGCAGTTCTTCCGACGTGTTGCGTATCGTCCAGTCTTCAATTGAGCCGAGCGGTACTTTTACATCAATGCGCGCGGGGTCAAACACGGCGTGGTTGATAAAGAAAAGTCCGGTAACGGGATCCTCAGAAAACGACACCAGGCGGTGCGCAGCAATGTGGTCGCCGGGGATTGGCTGTTGGCCCGGCGCATTTATGATCAGCGCGCCGAGCGGTAACGGTGCAGGTTTGCCCATATCCCTTGCCGATGCAACTATCGCAAGATCCTGAGCGGGGAACATATCGCCCGCGGGGCCTGTGGCAACAGGTTCAGCAATCAAGCGATACGCCCCGGCAGCTCGCGCCGTAACTAGCAGATCAGTACGCTCACTCGGACCAATTAAGACCTCCGATACGGTTTCTGGGCGGAGGATCGGACGTGCATCGCGGCCAATCACGATCATTTGGTGACCCTCCAGCTTGAGGCGAAAGTAAGTATTCGCCGTTTGGTTGCTAAACCGCCAAAGCTGCGTCTCGCCGGGTTGGATATCAATACGCGGCGTCACTTGACCATTGACTGTCTTAATCGTTCCATTGACGGGCTTGGGTACTTTATTGAGGTCACCATTTTTATTTGCTGAGAACTCCTTAAGCACCATCAGGTGTTCGGTCAGCAACTTTGTGGCGGGCACCTCCTCCTGAAACCCTTCGATAACCAAAGCCCCGCTCAAGCCCCCCATCAGTTGACGCTCAGCGAAATCATGGCCATGGGTGTGATACCAATAGACGCCGGGAGGATGGTCCTTGGGAATTGGAATAATGTAATCCCAACTGCCGCCCGCTGCGACCATGTGCATAGAATCATCACCGTGTCCCTGCGGCGAAACCGAAAGTCCGTGGAAATGAACATTCGTTGCCTGTGCCAAATGATTGACAAGGTGAAAATGCAACGTGTCACCTGGCTTCAGACGCAATACGGGACCCGCATACACTCCATTGTAGGTGATGCCACTCACCACGATGCCGCCAATAGCAACCGACGTTGGACGTGCCTCCATGGTGACGAACAACTGCCCGTCCTTACTGCGGTATTCAGGCGGCGTTAAAATCGGAATTGGCGATACTAAGGTTTGTGTCATGTTGGCTGAGGTTTGCCCGGCTAACAGAAAAAGCCAAGCTACCAAAGCTGTATAGGCAAGATATTTACCCAACATAATTAATGCCCATTTCATTCGAGTGAGACTTTGAATTAATATACAACGCCTGCCCATATCGCAGTAACAAGTAAGTCACCACTTAAGGTAAGTCACAACCTACGGATTGAGAAGCATGAAATGCGCTGTAAGCAACGAAATACTGGCATATACGAAGTAAGGGTGCTCAGGAATAGTGTCAAAGAGATGATTAACCCAGCCGCAGAGCGGACGGTCTCGCGTACGCTCAAGCGCGTTGAGGCGCTGTCATTATCAAAATAATAACCATCCGTTGCCGAGTTATCCAAATAATTTCCCCGCCGAGTCATTCTGCAGGTAACGCCGCGAGAGTGTAACTGCGCTCGAACCGATGAACGAACTCTATGCGAAATTCGCTGACGAGGGTGGCGATATGCTTACATCGGTGGTGGTCAGGTTAACCTCACCTGATCCCTATGATCTTACGGAAGTGAATCTAGCCGAGTACAAGGGAATCATAAAGCCATGGAATGAGGGGCATGCGGTAGAACAGCAGTGCGCGGCGATAGCCGTCGCGTTGCTCAACTGAGACCCAATCAGATGTACGCCACACGCTTAGTTGATATAAGTAGACGCATGGAATGCCCAAAGTGTGGCCATAGGCAACTGGACACCGTCAAATGTGAATCCTGTGGTATTTATTTTGCCAAATTTCATGCGCAGCGAGTACCTTCACCATCGACCGGCCAGCGCATAGGGCTTGGAGGCATCGCTTTGACAGCCGCAATCAGTGCGGTCACCGTTATGTTTGTAATGCACGGACACCCCCCGCAGGCCCACTCCGACCGTTATCCCGGCATTGACACTCACCCTAATGCTGCACAGGCAAATGCGCAGCTCACCTCGGCCGAAGCCATCCCGAATAATCTGACCTCCCCAGTTGAACCGCTCGTGGGACTGGCCGCCCAGATCGCCAATGCTTCACCACCCCGCAACGCAATCGAAGCCGCCCGAAATGCTACCGTACTTATCAAAACCGGTTGGGGCTCAGGTAGCGGTTTTATCCTTGACTCGCAATGCCATGTGATTACTAATCGCCACGTCGTCGATACCAACGGCACGCGAGTTGCCAATATGGTAATAGACCCCCAAGTCCAATCTCGAATAGTTAATGCCCAGCAGCAACTGCAAGTCTCGATCGCTAACTCGCAGCGGTTACGAAGTGAATGGACCGATCAACCCGGCCACAATATGGACATTGTTGAACTAACCGCGCACATAAAATTAATGCAGACGAAGCTCGTTGAATTGTCGAACACACGGCAGGCCGTCAGCGATAAAGTTGAAAGCTCGGGACGTGAGGGGTTTTCCGTGACCCTGGTCGATGGAACGATATTTGAAGGCCTGCACGCCGAAATTTCAACCAATACTGATCTAGCGCTCGTCCGTCTGCCCGCAGACCACTGCCCCTTTATTTCAACCGGTAACTCTATGGCCCTCAAACTGGGAGAGCGATTATTTACGATCGGCAATCCTCTAGGTCTGACAGATAGTGTGACGTCCGGAGTCTTTTCGGGTCAACAAAATCTGAATGACCAAAGAGCCCTACAAACCGACGCACCGATCAATCACGGCAACAGTGGTGGACCTTTAATCACTGAAAACAGCCAAGTGGTGGGTATCAACACCATGGTTTTGGCTGGAGCGCAGGGAATCGGCTTCGCTATACCGATTGAAACCGCTTTTCACGAATTTTCTGAACTCACATACTTGGACCGCCGGTTGCGCACCAAAGAATAGATGCCGATCAACATCCACACGACATTCAGCGCCACCGAGGGTAGCGCGTGATTCCACGTGCAATTAATCACAAAGCCCGACGCACCGATAATATTCATCCACTGGTAGAGTCTCGAACTCTGATCTATTTTGCCGATCGATAATAACCAGTAAGCACCCAGTATCAGCGCCGTGGCAACCCAACCCACGACCGCAATGGCAATGTTGATCCCGGTCCCGCTATTCATGAACGCAAGCCTGCCGCTTGGCGCGCCAGCGCTTCAATGGCGGGCCAGTCACCTGAATCGAGTAAGGCTTGCGGAGTAAGCCATGAGCCGCCGACACACACGACATTAGGGAGTGCCAGAAATTCCGGCGCGTTTGCATAAGAGATTCCTCCCGTTGGGCAAAACATCACATCCGGAAAAGGAGCACTTAGCGCCTTCAGCATGCCGACACCACCCGCCTGCTGCGCGGGAAATAATTTTAGTACCTGAAAACCCGCGAGACGGGCTGCGATTAACTCGGTAGGCGTCATGATTCCCGGTAGCAAAGGAAATCGCGAGCCCCGAGACGCCGCCGCCAATTCTGGTGTAAGGCCCGGCGTGACACCGAACTGAGCTCCCGCCCGATCAGCAGAGGCAAAATCCACCGCACGCGTGAGTGTACCCACCCCCACAATAGCTTCAGGCACCGCCTTGCGCATGGCCGCAATCGCCGCGAGTGCTACCGGGGTACGTAAAGTAATTTCAAGCACTCGAAGACCACCGGCCGTCAAGGCGCGCGCTACCGGCACCGCATGCTCGATTTTATTAATCGTCAGCACCGGTATGACGGGTGCCAGGTCGACAATTTCACGAATATTCACGATTACTCCTGTTCATTGAGGACAGCGCCCCTACATTAAAGACATCGCGCCCGCCTCGGCATCGCCGGCAGCTCGGCGCAAAGTCGCAAATAGTTCTCGGCCAGTGCCCTGTTCATTATTGAAATGTTGCAAGCTTGGCAGCTCGCGCAGGCGCCACTCGGCCTCGGGTACGAGCGCTTCAAGCACCCCCGCATTACAATCCAGACGAATCAAATCACCGTCACGCACCCGGCCTAAGGGTCCCCCGTTGACACACTCCGGCGTCACATGGATCGCTGCTGGAACCCGGCCGGATGCGCCCGACATCCGGCCATCCGTCACAATAGCGACTTTAAAACCCTGCGATTGCAGCGACATCAGCGACGGAGTGAGCTGATGTAACTCCGGCATCCCATTGGCGCGCGGACCCTGAAAACGCAGCACCGCTACAAAATCGCTTTGCAGTTTGCCGGCCTTAAAAGCTTCAATAATTTCCTCTTGATCATTAAACACCTTGGCGGGCGCTTCAATTACAAAGTGATCATCTTCCATTGCCGAAGTCTTGATGACCGCACGACCGAGATTGCCGCTCATCAGTTTCATGCCCCCATGATTGCTGAAAGGATCTCGCAATGGCCGCAATACGCTAAGATCACCACTCTGTTCGGGTGCCGCACGCCAATCCAACTCCCCCGCGTTCAACCACGGCTCCGTGGCATACGCTCGTAGTCCAGGACCCATCACGGTGAGAACCTCCTCGTGCAGCAATCCGCCCTCCAAGAGTTCTCGAATCAGAAATGCCATGCCACCCGCCGCTTGAAAGCGATTGATATCGGCACTGCCGTTGGGATAGATGCGCGCGAGTAGCGGTACCACCGCTGATAATTCACTAAAATCATCCCAATTAATGAGCACCCCCGCACAACGTGCCATGGCGACCAAATGCAAAGTATGATTGGTCGAACCGCCGGTGGACAGTAAACCCACCATTCCATTCACAAAGGCTCGCTCGTCCAGCGTCTTGGCGAGCGGTAAATATTCATTCCCCAGTGCAGTGATACTCGCGGCGCGTTTTGCCGCGCCCGCAGTTAGCGCGTCGCGTAGCGGTGAGTTGGGCGGAACGAAGGCGGATCCGGGCAAATGCAGTCCCATCACTTCCATCAGCATTTGATTACTATTCGCGGTACCATAAAATGTACAGGTGCCAGCGGCATGATAACTTGCCGCCTCGGATTCAAGCAGGGCCTCACGTCCCACCTTACCCTCGGCAAATAACTGACGAATGCGCGCCTTCTCTTTGTTGGGCACGCCCGATGGCATCGGACCACCCGGTACAAATATTACCGGCAGATGACCAAACGCGAGAGCGCCCATGAGCATCCCCGGCACAATTTTGTCGCACACCCCAAGACACAGCGCGGCGTCAAACATGTTGTGCGCCAACGCCACCCCGGTCGCCATAGCAATGACATCGCGACTAAATAAAGACAATTCCATGCCCGGTTGACCCTGCGTCACTCCGTCACACATGGCCGGCACGCCGCCTGCAAATTGAGCCACCGCGCCGACGCTGCGCACCGCAAGCTTTATAATATCCGGGTAGTGTTGTAGCGGTTGATGCGCCGACAGCATGTCGTTGTATGCCGACACAATCGCCACATTCGGCCAACACATCGCCCGTAAAGCCTGCTTGTCGGCTGCGCCGGAAGCGGCAAATCCATGGGCCAAATTAGTGCACGATAATCCCGCGCGCACCGATCCGCGCTGCTTTGCGGCTTCCATACGCTGTAAATAATCCGCGCGCGTTGCACGGCTTCGCTCAACAATACGCTGCGTGATTTCATGCACACGACTGTGAATATTAGGGCTGGATTTAGACATTATTTAGTGTGCCATAGCGCGAAGACTCAACTGAACCGAGGCTGTAAATGGTACCCTGTCTGCTTAAAATATACAGACAGATAAAAGAGGGTCTTGTAGAAAGTGACGGTACTTCCAACCTTCGATATGGTGTTATTTGGCGGAACTGGCGACCTCGTAACCCGCAAACTACTGCCCGCGCTTTATCGCCGCCATGTGGCGGGACAGATCTCGGCTGACTCGCGTATTATCGGCGTAGCGCGCACCGGCCTTTCGCGCACCGATTATCTGAACCTTTCACAAAAGGCCTGTCAAGAATTCTTAAAAGACGAATTTGATTTCCCCCATTGGGAAACATTTGCTACGCTGCTTGACTATATAAAAATAGATGCTGGCGTGGAATCCGGTTATGCCAATCTTGCCGCCTCTTTTAAGGAACGTGAAAAATTGGTGCGCGTCTTTTTCTTCTCCACCGCGTCGGATTTGTTTGCGGTGATATGCGAAAACTTAAGCAAAGCGGGTCTCGTCACTGACCTGTCGCGCGTAGTGCTCGAGAAACCTCTGGGTCATGACACGCTGTCCGCCGATCTTATCAACCAACAAGTGGGAAAAGTATTTTCGGAACGACAGATCTATCGCATTGACCACTATCTAGGCAAGGAGGCGGTCCAAAATCTCATGGCTTTGCGTTTTGGCAATGCGTTATTCGAACCGCTGTGGCGACGCGGACTGATTAAACATGTCCAAATCACTGTAGCCGAAGAACTGGGCGTGGAGCGGCGCGGTCATTTCTACGATAAAACCGGTGCGCTTCGCGATATGGTACAGAACCATTTATTGCAACTCTTGTGCATTATGGCGATGGAACCCCCCGCAAGCAGCGATCCCGATGCGGTACGCGATGAAAAACTAAAAGTATTGCGCGCCTTAAAGCCCTTACGTGGCCAAGATGTCCTAACCAAAACCGTCCGCGGGCAGTATAAAGCGGGCGCCGCCGGTGGCGTTGCGGTACCGGGATATTTTAGTGAAACCGATATTGCGCCGGAAAGCACCACCGAAACTTTTGTCGCGCTTAAAGTGGAGATTGACACCTGGCGATGGGCGGGAGTACCGTTTTACTTACGCACCGGCAAGCGCCTCCAGGACCGCATAACGGAACTCGTGGTGACCTTTGATGAAGTCCCGCATCCCATCTTTGAGAAACCCGCCAGTCACACCGCAAACGAACTATTGATAAGACTGCAACCGAATGAGAGTATCACGCTTACCGTACTTGCCAAAAATCCCGGAGAAGGCATGCGCCTCAAACCGGTAAGCTTAGGGCTTGACCTCGGTGAATCTTTCAAGACGCCAAGCCTAGATGCTTATGAACGCTTACTCATGGATACCGTAAAAGGCAATCTCACCCTATTCATGCGACGCGATGAGCTAGATGCTGCATGGCGTTGGATTGACCCTATTCGCGCTGGGTGGGAACAATTTGATGAAAAGCCCAAAATTTACGTCGCGGGTAGCTGGGGGCCAGCCGCTTCCAGTGCGCTAATTAGTCGCGACGGATTTTCATGGCATGACGAGCTATAACGCGCATGTCTAACCCCAAGGTACAGCGCTTTGACAATTTAGGTACTTTATCTCAACAGCTGGCCACGCAAATCGCCGTGGCCCTGCGCCACGGAATAGCCACCCGAGGGCTCGCAAGTCTAGTGGTCTCAGGCGGACAAACGCCGATCAAACTGTTCGAACTCCTGCGCCAACAAAAGCTAGATTGGACTCATGTCTGTATAGCGTTAGCCGACGAGCGGTGGGTCGAGTCCAGAGATCTTGCCAGCAATGAAAAACTGGTGCGCGAGGTTTTGCTGCAAGATCAAGCCGCCAAAGCGCGGTTTCTAGGACTTAAGAATGCGGCACCGACGCCCGACATGGGTGCGGTATCCGCCTGGGAAACCTTTGCACGCGTTCCGCGCCCCTTCGATCATGTGGTGCTTGGCATGGGTGACGATGGGCATACTGCTTCGCTATTTCCCGCCTCCCCTAATTTGACGTCGGCGCTCAACCCGCAAGCGGCCGCAGCCTGCGTCGCAATGCTTGCGCCCGTCACCCCTCACGCGCGTTTGTCGTTAAACCTTTCAGCGTTGCTGGATGCAAAAAATATTACTCTGATGATTAACGGCGCATCCAAGTGGCAACGCTATCAAGCGGCTTGCACACCGGGACCTGCAGCCGACATGCCCATCCGTGGTGTATTGCATCAAGAAAGCACACCGATACAGGTTTTGTGGGCACCTTAGGCGCCAATCTCCGGCAGTAAAAATCTTAATGTACGACGCAAGGGCTCAGCGGCACCCCACAACAACTGATCACCCACCGTAAACGCGGACACATATAGCGGCCCCATGGCGAGCTTGCGCAATCGGCCAATGGGAATATGCAAACGACCTGTCACCGCCAGCGGTGATAATTCTCGAATACTAGACTCGCGGTCATTCGGTATGACACGCACCCACTCGTTACCGGTCGCAATTACTTGCTCGATATCGCGCAACGGAATATCACGCGTCAATTTGATCGTTAGTGCCTGAGAATGGCAACGCATTGCACCCACTCGCACACAGATGCCTTCCACGGGGATCGGCCAATCACTGAGCCCGAGGATTTTATTGGCCTCAGCGCCCGCTTTCCATTCTTCGCGACTCTGGCCATTTCCCAAATCCTTGTCGATCCACGGAATCAGACTTCCCGCTAACGGCACGCCAAACTGCGCAGTAGGAAAACTTGCGCTCAGCATTGCGCTGACGACCGCACGATCGACCTCGAGAATACTCACCGCGCTGTTGGCCATGAGAGGCGACGCCACCGCGTAAGCCGCACCCATCTGTTCAAGCAGCTCACGCATATGCTGCGCTCCCGCACCAGAAGCCGCCTGATAGGTCATCGCCGATATCCATTCGACCAAACCGGCACGGTACAAGCCGCTCAACGCCATGAGCATCAACGATACGGTGCAATTGCCGCCTACAAAATCCTTAACCCCCGCCGCCAGCGCCGCCTGCATTATCGGCTGATTGACCGGATCCAACACAATGACCGCGTTCTTCTCCATGCGCAGAGTCGAGGCAGCATCAATCCAAAAACCTTTCCAGCCAGCGGCGCGTAAACGCGGATGAATGGCCTGCGTATAGTCACCCCCCTGGGCACTGATGAGCAACGGAAACTTAAGCAACGCCTCAATGTTATGGGCATCTTCAATTAGCTCTGTAACCCCACCCTTAGACTGCCCACAATCAGGTGCAACGGCGCCCGCTCGCGAGGTACTAAAAAATGTCGGCTGTACTTGATCAAAATCCCTCTCAAGCAGCATCCGCTCCAGCAGCACCGAACCTACCATGCCACGCCAACCAACGATGCCTATCTTAGGTTTCATACGGGAATTACGAACTCATGCGCCGGCGCACGCAGGTTGTAGTTCGACGCCATGGCATAGCCATAGGCTCCCACGGTATCCACCAACATAACATCGCCTTCTTGTGTGAGGGGTAACCAACGATCGGCCGCCAGTACATCCGCAGTCTCACAAATCGGTCCGACGATATTAACCATTTGCGTAGCAGGCTCGTCCAAGCGCGTCAGATTAAATACCTCATGATGCGCCCCATAAAGTGCGGGCCTAATCAGCGAATTCATGCCAGTGCTAATTCCCACATATTGCACATGACCCTTACCTTTCAACTGAGTCATCAAGGCCACCAACACTCCCGCCCTCGCCACCAAGAACCGCCCGGGCTCCATCCAAAATTGCAGCCGCGGAAATTGTATTTTTAGTTTAGCAACGCCGGCATCTAAGGCAGACAAGTCAAGGCCCGACTGCGAAGCGCGATCAGGCACCCCAATCCCGCCTCCGAGATCCACGACTCGTACATCCGGGAACCGCGCCGCGATCTCACTCAAGCGTTTGCCGGTTTCCAACAAATTATCCGCCTCAAAAAAGCCGCTGCCAATATGCGCGTGTAACCCCGTCACCCTCACATTCAACATGCGGGCCAGTCGCATCACCTCATCCGTCTCAGACAACGGCACGCCAAATTTGGCGTTTACCCCACCGGTGCGGACATGTTGATGATGACCGCTTCCAAAACCCGGATCAATGCGCAAGAATATTTCACGACCACGAAACACTTCAGGCCACATTTTCAACGGATACAAATTATCTAAAGTGACGCGCACGCCGCGCGAAAAACCAAATTCGTACTCAGCACGCGGAGCGAAATTAGGCGTGAATAGCACCTCTGAGGGCAACACCCCCGGCACCTCGGTAAGCACCTTTGAAACCTCACCGGGAGAAACACACTCCAGCATTAAACCCGCCGCGTGAAAGCGGCGCAAAATATCCGCATGCCCATTGGCCTTCATCGCGTAAGCCCAACGATCAATCGCTTTAACGCTTTTGATAGCCCGCACAGCCGCATCTAACGTTGCGCTATCGTAAACAAAGGCCGCATTTTCGCGCCGCGCAATTTCTAGCAACTGCTGGCGCTTCGACGGCTCCTCCCACCAACCACGCCCTGCCGCACCCGCCGCAGCAGCAGCACCAGCACCCGCAGCAGCACCAGCACCCAACGACGAGGGCGCAAACAATTGCAGCCAGGTGGGCCCCAGCACCGTGTCGGAACCGATGCGTTGAATGAGGCGTTCGTGCAATTGCTGCACTAAACGATCACCGCCCGACTCATCAATCACGAAAGTGAAATTTAAATCATTGGCGGCTTGTGTGACGAGGTGAATTTTCTGATCCTGAAACAACTCGAAGGCCGCACCTAGCTCATGCAAAATATCGCGAATATTGTGCCCAAGTAAACTCAAACTCGCACAGGGTCCTAATAATTCGACTCGACACAGCTCTGCCAATGCCACTTCAAGCCGCGCCAACGCGTGCGGATCAAGCGAATTAGCGGCAGCGTCCAAGGACACCGTGACGTTGGTCTCAGATGTCGACACCAAGTCAATCGAGAGACCCTGCTGTTTAAAAATCTGGAATGCATCGGCGAGAAAACCCACCTGATGCCACATGCCCGGACTCTCCATCGACACCAACGTAATGCCCTTTTTGATCGCAATCGCTTTGACCTGCGCCGCACTGTCAGCCACCTTAGCCGACACGATCGTACCCTCAAGCTCGGGTGCCTGGGTCGCATAAATATGCAAGGGAATTTGATACTGACGCACTGGCAGTATGCAGCGCGGATGCAAAACCTTCGCGCCATTGCTCGCGATTTCCTGCGCCTCATCGTAATGCAAGGCACGCAGCAAACGCGCCGAGGGTACTGACCGTGGATTAGCGCTAAACAGCCCCGGCACATCGGTCCAAATCTCCAGCCGCACCGCCTGCAATTTCGCCGCTAGATAAGAACCGGAAGTGTCCGACCCTCCCCGCCCCAGCAACACGGTTTCTCCCGCCTCATTAGACGCGATAAATCCCTGTGTGATCACAATCCTGTCAAGCGCCAGCCAGCGGTTTTGCAATTCAAGGTCCGGCGAAAAATCACAGGTCGCCGATAAATAACCCGCCTTCAGCGTTGCACCCTGACGCTGCTCAGCCAGCAGCACCTGCCGCACGTCCACCCAAGACGCGTCGAGACCTTGCGCATTAAGGAACGCCGCCCCTAAAGTGGTGGCCATAACTTCGCCCATCGCCATGACCTGCGCCCGTAACTTATCGTTTAGCGTACGCCCCGAGGACAGCGGCGCAACTAAATCACGAAGCTCATTTAAAAGTAGTGTGAACGAGGTCGGCAGATCGATTCCCAACCCTAAGCTCAGGTCACGATGAGCCGCTTCAATCTGGGCTAGTACTTGATCGCCCTTACCCACGTGGGTATCCGCTAATAGTAGTTCCAGCTTATCGGTAATTCCCGATAACGCCGAATGCACAACCACCGGCCGCAACCCGATCGCGATGCGCTCGCGCAAAATTTTCGCGATATTGTGCCAATTGGAGACCGAGGAGACGCTAGTGCCACCGAATTTGAGCACCACCCAGGTCGAGGAAGCAGGCCCGGGCAAGCTATTCGTCTTCGAAAATATCGCGCAGTTCTTTTTCCAACTCGCGCTCAGCAATCACGTCCTCGACGCGACTCCAAGCCGCCTTACCCACTTTCTTGCCGGAAGCTACCGCTTTTGGCCGTCGTTCCGGTCGCTCTACCATAGTATCGAAGTCATGCGACTCCTCGGCTTCACCGAGAAACTCGTCATCGATATCAAAATGTTCGTCGTCGCGTTCGCTCATTGGCAAAAAAACCCTTAAAATCAATAAGATCAATGGACTCGCGGGTCCTTTCGAAGTTGCGCACTATAGCCGATTCTACGCAGGCTTCAATAGCCATTACATAATAGCCATCAAGTGCCAGTACGCACGGCATCCGCACGCTCAGGCAATGCCCCACAAGCGACGGCCCGATTGACCGCCGACAGCAGCGCCAATAACGACGCAGTAACGATATTGGGGTGCATACCCGCACCAAACAAGGTGCGACGCGATCGCGTCGTGATTTCAATGTAAGAAACCGCCTGGGCGGCGCTACCCGTACCGCGCGAATGCTCCTCGTAAGACAGCACGTCAAACGGTAGGCCAATCGCTTTTACCATCGCATCAATCGGCCCCGAACCTTGACCATGCCAAGTTTCGAGGCGACCCGAATGCTCGACCTGCAGTGCCAGTCGTTCACTATCCGCCCCATCGGTCGAAGCCGCTAATTGATGTGAACGGTAGGCGAACGGACTCCGCGAGGCCAGATATTCCTTTGAAAATAACTCCCATAACTCTAATGAAGTCAGCTCTTTACCCGTGATATCTGCGGCAGATTGCACCACTTGACTAAACTCTATCTGCAGACGCCGCGGCATTACCAATTGATAATCACGTTCTAAAAGGTAGGCAACCCCGCCCTTACCCGACTGACTGTTAACGCGAATAATCGAATCGTAGGATCGACCTAAATCGGTTGGATCCAGCGGCAAATACGGCACATCCCAAATATCCGTCGCCATTCGAGCCGCCAAACCCTTCTTGATCGCGTCCTGATGCGAACCCGAAAAAGCGGTAAATACCAGGTCACCCACATACGGGTGACGCGGGTGAATGGGCAATTGATTACAGGTCTCAGCGCAACGCGCAACCTCATTTATGTTCGAAAAATCCAATTGAGGATCAACACCTTGCGTATACAAGTTCAATGCCAAGGTCACAATATCCACATTGCCGGTACGTTCGCCGTTGCCAAATAAAGTCCCCTCAACGCGCTCAGCGCCCGCCATCACCGCAAGTTCGGCCGCAGCCACTGCGGTACCCCGATCATTGTGCGGATGTACACTCAAAATCAGGGCCTCGCGCCGGGCGACATGGCTTAAAAACCATTCAATCTGATCGGCGAACACATTCGGTGTACTCATCTCGACGGTCGCTGGCAGATTCAATATGGATTTATGGGTGGGTGTCGGTTCCCAGACGGCGTTTACCGCATCGCAAATCTCCACCGCAAAATCCATCTCAGTGCCAGTAAAACTCTCAGGACTGTACTGAAACACCCACTCAGTTCCCGGACGCCGCAGAGCCTGTTCACGTACCTCGGTGGCACCGCGGACCGCAATATCAATAATCCCCGCTCGGTCGGTGCGAAATACCACTCGCCTTTGGGCGGTTGAAGTGGAGTTATAGACGTGCACGATGGCGCGTCGCGCTCCTTGCAACGACTCATAGGTGCGGGCAATGAGTTCCGGTCGCGCCTGGGTTAACGCCTGGATAGTGACATCATCCGGTATCAAGCCGCGTTCAATGATCTCGCGCACGAAATCGAAATCCATCTGCGAAGCGGCTGGAAACCCCACCTCTATTTCCTTAAAGCCGATCTTCACCAGCATGTCAAACATGCGCCGCTTACGCGCGCCATCCATAGGTTCAATCAACGCCTGATTGCCGTCGCGTAGGTCCACGCTGCACCAGGTAGGCGGCTTTGTGATCACCTGGCTTGGCCAGCGTCGGCCGCTAAGATCGATAGGAGTAAAGGCCCGATATTTATTCGATGGTGTGCGTAACATGTAAGGTCTCTTAGCTGCCGGTAGCGCCCATGCGCTGGTACTTAATTTAAAGAATTCCGGTCATGTAAGCGCCGACCGTTAGCGCGAAATAGTAGCGCCTAGCGGCGCAGCAGCAGCGCAGACAGTCGGACGAGTATTCGAGTAACGCAGATCATGATGAGCGGAATCTAGCACTGGACCGATACAAAGTGCAAGCCGCGCACCCGCCATGAGGTGAGTCCTAGGTTATATTGTGACGCGCAATGACCAGCCTGACCGCACTAGCAAGCCTGACCGCCCTGATAGGCATCACCCCCTCCGAAAACGAAGCTCTCGGTTTAAGCCTCAGCGTGGCGGCTCGCAGCGTGCTGTTAAGCCTACCGCTGGCGATTTTCTTGGCCTGGATACTTACGCGTCGATTTTACGGGCGATTCGTACTCGACGCTGTGGTGCATTTGCCCCTGGTACTGCCCCCCGTCATGGTGGGCTATATCCTGTTAATTCTATTTGGTACGCACGGGATCTTGGGAGCCTGGCTCAGCCGCGTGTTTGACGTGCAACTTATTTTCACCCGCAACGGCGCAGCCCTTGCCACTGCAGTGATGTCATTTCCCTTAATGGTACGAGCCATCCGTATTTCATTAGAAGGCATTGATCAGGGTCTAGAAGACGCGGCGCGCACACTCGGTGCCGGTGCTTGGGATCGATTCGTGAGTATAACGCTACCACTCATGCTGCCAGGCATTCTGGCAGGAGTAGTCACGGCATTTGCCGCGGGCTTGGGCGAATTTGGCGCGGTCATCACCTTTGTTTCAAATATTCCCGGCGAGACACGTACCTTGCCACTCGCCCTTTACAGCGCACTGCAATCACCCGACGGCGATACGGCGGCCGCGCGAATCGCATTAATTTCATTTCTGTTGGGTTTGCTCGGCCTGGTGGTCGCGGAATGGTTTACCCGCCGCATGCGATCCACGCGCGGTCGCTAAAGCGCGATCACCCCTATGCTACGCGCTTCAGTCAAACTCAGACGCGGTCGCTTTGCGCTTAACGCGCAATTCGAACTACCCACCCCCGGGGTGGTGGCTTTGTTTGGCCGTTCAGGCTGCGGCAAAACCACACTCATCAACGTTCTCGCGGGTCTACTCAAAGCTGAAGCGGCACAAATAGAACTCGACGATGCGATACTCGAAGACAGCACTCAAAATATAAGGGTTGCCGCTGAAAAGCGCCGCATCGGCTACGTATTTCAGGACGCACGGCTTTTTCCGCACCTCAACGTGGAAGCGAATCTACGCTATGGGCTAAAGCGCTTCCAGGGGACTCCTTACTTAAGCTTTGAGGCTGTGATCGCGTTACTAGGCTTAGGCCGCTTACTGAACCAAAAAAGTTCGCAGCTTTCGGGGGGCGAGCGGCAGCGAGTGGCTATTGGTCGAACCTTACTCGCTCAACCTCGACTGCTATTATTAGATGAACCTCTAGCGGCCCTGGATGCCGTACGGCGCGAGGAAGTGCTGCCGTATTTGGAATTACTACGCGATCAATGGGCAATTCCAATGGTTTACGTTAGTCACCAATACGAAGAAGTGCTGCGTCTTGCCACGCACTTGGTGCTCATGCAATCCGGGACCACGATTGCCCAAGGCGATATCGGCGCAATGAGTTTAAGCCCAGAACTTCGCGCGATTATCGGTCAGGACGAAATAGGAGCCATTATCGACGGCGAAGTTCTCGGAACTGATGCAGCGGGCTTAACACGCGTACTAATAGGACACAGCGAACCCTCAGATTCACTGAACATTCGCACCCTAAAAATTCGCACACCAAAAATTTCCAGCGGCACGAAGCTTCGCATTCAAGTGTTAGCAAGAGACCTTATCATCGCCACTCAAGCACCCGAACACTTGAGCGTGCGCAATATATTGAAAGGTCGCATAGATACGCTTGCGAGCGATGATAACGACTCAGACCTAGTTACCGTCGACGTGGGCGGCACGCGATTGCTGGCGCGCGTCACGCATTCCGCGACGCGTGAGCTTTCCTTGAGGCCAGGCCTCGACTGTTGGGTCTTGGTTAAAGCGATATCGTTACGCGGTTACGCTTTCAAGGCTCGCTCGTCCCTACAACTACTCCCGGGTCCCTAAGTGCATAATGGCAATAATATGATCTTTAGGGCTTAAGTTTAGGCAAGCCTTGACGTTGGCATCGTAGGCCGCATGACCAGTTTTCCACATCACCCCAAATCCCAAATCATGCGCCGCCAGGAAAAAATTCTGCGCGGCGGCTGCCACAGCTACAATCTGTTCAATGTCGGGGATCTTGGGTTGCTGCCGTAGGGTACACGCGATCACCACCACGCACGGTGAACGCAGAATTTTTTGCCGATCCGCAGCCATTTGCGCGTCATCCAAATGAGGCAGTTTGGCACGCTTAGCCAGTGCCGCGGCCGTCGCAAACTTTTCGCGTAGCTCGCCTGCTAGTATCAAGAAATTCCAGGGCTTTAGTCGACCATGATCCGGTGCTCGCTCAGCGGCCGCTATTATTCGTGACAATTGCGTAACAGAAGGACCGGGCTCCCGCAAGCGCGCTGCTGAGGAGCGGGTATCAATTGCAGTCAACAATTCCATCTAAAACCCCATTTCGGCTATGATCGCAAGGTTAGTATAAACCAACGCATTCTGAAGGAGTTTCTCCATGAACCGTATTATTCTAGCCACCTTGGCTGTGCTACTGGGCGCCGGCGCATGCGCCGCACCCGTCACTTATGTACTCGATTCCAAACACACCTACCCAAGCTTCGAAGCCGATCATATGGGCGGGCTATCCATCTGGCGCGGGAAGTTCACCTCCACCGGTGGAAAAGTAGTCTATGACAAAGCTGCCAAATCCGGCAGCATAGAAGTCATGGTCGACATCGCGTCCATCGATTTTGGTATGGAAAAATTAAATACCCACGCAAAGTCAGCCGAAATATTTGACGCGGATAAATTCAAGACAGCCATGTATGTCGGCAAGTTCTCCAAATTTGACGGCGACAAACCGACTGAAATTCAGGGCAAGCTCACCCTGCACGGCGTCACCAAACCGCTAAAATTAGTCATTAAGCAATTTCTCTGCAAAGAGAGCCCTATGACTAAAAAAGAGGTCTGTGGAGCCGATGCCGCCGCCACCTTCAACCGTAGTGATTTTGGCGTCAACTGGGGCGACAAATATGGTTTCAATCAAGAGGTGAAATTGCAGATCCAAGTCGAGGGTAGCCCCGCGACTTAAAGGCATTCAAAGCTTAACTTCGCAAGGCCCGCTGCCAATCGTAGCGGGCCGATTTGCTAAAGATCATCCTCCAACTCCAAGTCACGGGCCGCAAACTGGCCAGCGCCTAGTCCTAAAGCACTCAACCAAAATACGGCAGTGATGCCGGCCGCAGCACCTAAGCCGCCAAATAATAGAGGCATGATCGCGCTACTCAAATTTAACAGGGTCAAACGCAATCCCAACGCTTCCCCGTGACGATGTTCGGGTGTCAGGCGATGTAGAGCCGACATCACCATGGGCTGCACGCACCCTAAGGCGAGTCCGAGTACGAACGACAACACCATCATGGCCCAGGGCGCTGGAGCAAAAGGATAGATGGCGTAAATAACAGTCGTTACCATCATGGCGGCGATCAGGACATGCCTTTCCTTAAGCCTGGCCGCGAAGAAGGGCAGCGCAAGGCGTACACAAATGGCAGCGATCGCAAAACTACCAGCAACGCCGCCAATGAGCGAGGCGCTCATACCGCGATCATGTCCCATGACCGGCACGATAAACGTGTGTACGTCCCAGGCCATCGATAGCAACCAATTAACTAAGAAAAGTTTTAGAACGCCGGGTACTCGAAATAAGTCGAAAGTACTGTCTTGTCGATCCTCTGCGGGGGGCAAGATGGCAGGCAATTCGGGTATTTTCTGGATGAGTAGAATGGGTAAAACATTCAGCAGCGATAATATGGCGAAGGCACCGCGCAACCCGAGATGGTCCAGCATAATCCCTGAGGAAAAAGGACCCACGAAGCCTGAGATGGCAGGGCCCAATGCCAACCAACTGAAGGAGATTTTACGCTCCTCTGATGAGCGCGATGCGCGACCCGCGTAGCGTTGCATACAGACCAAGCCGACAGTAACCGCGCTACCACTGCACAGCGCCGCAACCGCGAGTGTCAGTAACGAAGGACGCAGCACCACACACATCGTGCCAAACAACGACACGCTAGCAGCAATACGCAACGTCAGACGCACACCATGTTGATCGGTAAAACGGCCGGCAGGAAAGGCTAGAACCACCGCCGCCGCAGAAAATAATGCGAGTAGTAAACCCACCTCAAAGGCATTGCCCCCTAATTGCAAGGTGGCCAAGGGCGCAGCCAGCCTCGCGCCCGTCATACAGGCGTGTATGCCGATATACGACAGCACTAAGGGAACGAGCCAGTGCGCGGTCGAGCGCGGCACTGATGCAGGGTTAGCTGGGGTCATGGGCATGGTTAAAATTGGTGGGACGGGCGGGGCTCGAACCCGCGACCAAAGCCTTAAAAGGGCCTTGCTCTACCAACTGAGCTACCGTCCCAATGCTCGGGGCGCATCATAGCCGAAGTCTGCCCTTAAGTTCACCGATAATGTGTAGGGTCAGTCACGCCGGCGTTTTGAAAGCCGGCAGCCCTTAGGCGGCAGGAATCGCATTTCCCGCAGGCCCGGCCTTGTGCGTCGGCCTGGTAACAAGAAATAGTTTGACTAAAATCCACTCCTTGGGCGATTCCCTCGCGAATTATGTCGGCCTTGGATAATTGCAACAGGGGAGCGTGGATCTGGAAGCGTGCTCCTTCTACGCCCGATTTAGTGGCCAATTGCGCCAGATGTTCAAATGCGCTTAAAAACTCGGGTCGGCAGTCCGGATAGCCGGAAAAATCAACTGCATTGACCCCGACAAAAATATCAGTTGCTCCCAGAACTTCCGCCCAGCCCAGCGCTAAAGCCAAAAACAGCGTATTTCGGGCAGGAACATAGGTAATGGGAATACCCGTGCCGGGCGATTCCGGTACCGGCAAGTTCAGATCGGTTAATGCCGAACCGCCGATGCCAGCAAGGTCGACGCCCATAACGCGGTGTTCTTGCGCCCCGAATCTCGCAGCGATAATCCCGGCAGCCTTAAGCTCCACGCTGTGACGTTGACCGTAGTTAACGCTCAAGCAATAGCACTTATACCCTTGTGCACGCGCCATGCTTAACACGGTCGCCGAATCGAGCCCTCCCGACAGCAACACGACCGCCATCTTAGGCGCAGGCTTCGGCACCTATCGACCCGCTACATCGCCCCACAAAATCTTGTGCAGCTGAAGTTGAAAACGTACCGGTAAGCGATCGGCTAGGATCCAATCCGCCAGGTGCGCAGGCGGCATTTCAGTATAGCTCGGTGATAGGAGAACGGGACAACGCGCCAACAAGTGATGTTGTTCGATGAAATCCTTGCTCCATTCGTAATCTGCGCGCGAGCAAATCACGAATTTTAGTTGATCACTAGATCTTAAGAGTTCAAAATTTTCGACTTTGTTACGCCCCACCTCCTTCGACCCCGGTGTTTTAACATCCACCACCCGCGAGACACGTGCGTCAACCGCCGCAATATCCATAGCACCACTGGTCTCCAACGACACCTTAAAACCCGCATCACATAAGCGTGCCAATAGAGGAATACAATTCGGTTGCGCGAGAGGTTCACCGCCAGTGACGCACACATGCCGGGCCGCGTACTGACTCGTGATGTTCAAGATGGCCTCAATTTCCATCCAATCGCCGTGATGAAAGGCATACGCGGTATCACAGTATTGACAACGTAGCGGACAACCCGTAAGACGGATAAATACGGTCGGAAAGCCCACACTATCGGCTTCGCCTTGTAAGGAAAAAAATATCTCGTTAATCCGCAAGCGATCCTGCTTGGCCAAGCCTGGACCTGCGGTTGAGGTTGAGGTTGCCGTCGCCGTTACGATCAAGGTTTCTCCGCCGCTATTTTTTGGAGTCGCTCCTGTGCTAATCGCCCGGCAGGTGTATCCGAAAACTTGGCCGCAACTTGAGTGAGGACTAGCTTGGCGGCATCCCATTGCTTCAGTTCATAGCGGCAATAGCCAATTTTGAGCATTGCATCTGGAATCTTGCGTGACTTTGGGTATTTCTCAATCACACTCTGAAAGGCGACCAGCGCATCGGTAAAGCTCCTTTTCACATACAGAGCCTCGCCCAGCCAATACGACGCATTGTCCGCCAGCGTACTACCCGGGTAGGACAACAGAAATTTCTGAAAAGCAGCGATAGCTTGATCGTATTGACTATCCTTTAAGAGCGCAAAAGCGGCTTGATACTCGGCTCGGTCATCACCCCCGGCTACTATCGGCGCGGCTACTACCATCCCGGATGTTGCCGATTCCGGCACAGGAGATACGCTGGGTGCGGCTGCGGGTGCGGAAACATGTGACTCCACACCTTTGACTCGAGTATCAAGCTGCGCATATCGATTGGCGGACTGATCCGACTCATTGCGCAGCGAGCGCATCTCGCCGCGCAATGACTCAACTTCATTGGCCATTTCAAGCAAGCTACGATTAGCCATTACACGCTCGATACGCGCCAAGCGCGTATCCAAGTCGTTTAATTTGATCTGCACTGGATCTTGTTCCGGCGGAGTGCTCGCGCAACCCGCCGTTAAAACCATTGCAACAGCAACGACTAATCGACCGCAGCGAGTCACGGCAAATAATCCAATTCCACGCGACGGTTCTTCGCCCAGGCAGCCTCGTCATCGCCTTCGATAGCCGGACGTTCAGCGCCAAAACTCACCGTGGTTAGTTGATTCTCTGCGACGCCTTGCAGCAACAGCGCGCGACGCACCGCCTGTGCCCGACGCTCACCCAAACCAATATTATATTCGCGCGTACCGCGCTCATCAGTATTACCCTCAAGCTTCACTTTCAAAGCGGGTTTGCCGTTGAGGTTTCGCGCATTGTTGGCAATCACTTCGGCAAATTCAGGTTTAATATCCGATTTGTCGAAATCAAAATAAATCACGCGATTGGCAAGCGCTCCGCCCTTCATGCCGCCCATACCATCGGCTCCAGCAGAATTACCGCCGTCACCGCCCAGCGGAGTGATGCTTGTAGAAGCGCCATCTGCCGCGCTGTTAGTTGAGGTCTGCGGTACTTTGCTCGCCGAACTCGGCGGCTGAATCACCGTGGGTTTCTTAGGGCAGCCCGACAAAAGAGCAATCCCTGCCATCAAAAGAGTAATCGATACGATTCGCTTCATTGAAATCTCCATCATTAATTCCTGCGTATTTCTTAAAATGGTGCCCACGCTGGCTCTTGTACTTCGCCTTCACTGGATACCAAACGTTGCTGCACATGCCCGTCAGCACTGACCAGCGCCAGTACTCCCCGTCCGTGATCGCGGCTTGCGTAGATAATAACCGCTCCGTTTGGCGCATAGCTCGGAGACACGTCAAAATGACCCTTACTTAATACCTGTACGGTACTCCCCGCATGCAAATCCAGGGTGGCAATTCGATAAGCCCCCTCCTCCTGTGTCACAAAAGCTAGCTGCGACTCATCCGGCGAAAGCCGTGGTCTTGCATTATAGGACCCCTGAAAAGTTAGTCTACGGGGCCGATCGTTCGCTGCTAAGCCAATATGATATATCTGTGGTCCACCCGCTCTATCCGAGGTGAAATACAGCGATTGACCGTCTTTCGACCATTGTGGCTCAGTATCAATTCCAGGATCGTCCGTAATGCGTGTCAACGCCTTAGTTTCTAAATTAAGCACGTAAATATCCAAATTGCCGCTGCGCGTCGAGAGAGTTAGCGCCAATTTCTTGCCATCGGGCGACCAAGCTGGCGCTTGATTGACGCCGGCACGCGCCGAAACCAGACGCCGCTCGCCACTTTTCAGCTGCTGTACGTAGATTGAGGCGAGCCGACCCTCGAACGAAACATAGGCGAGACTTTGCCCGTCGGGTGACCAAGCAGGAGACATTAACGGCTCATTCGACTGCATTACAACGCGCGGATTCGCACCATCGGCGTCAGCAACAATCAATCGATAAGTTTTCGACGGCAGGTGTCCCAACACCGAAATATAAGCAATGTGCGAGGAAAAAGCCCCGCGAATCCCTAAAATTTTCTCGAAAACCATGTCGGCAACCTGGTGTCCAGCGGAGCGTAAACCGGCACTATTAGCAGTGATTTGGTAGCCCAACAAACGTTGGCGAGTAAGTACATTGTATAACTCAAAAGTAATGTTGTAGCGTTCCTGGCCCGCAGCCTGCGAAACGCCTTGTGGCTGCATGGACCCCACCAAAATATAGTCGTTACCGAGCCTGCGCCAAGTGTCAAATACGATGCTTGAGCCGGCATGTGGCTCTTCAATGATATCCCTGTGATCCAGGCTCTTGAAGCGTCCGCTTCGGGTCAGGTCGGCGCTTACTAATTTTGCAAGATCAAAGGATGCGTTGGTCACTTCAGGAGAAGCAAACGGTATCACGACGATCGGGATGGCGTCGGCCTGACCTCGCGTAATCTCGACCACCAACTCGGCCCGTGTTTGCTGACTGAGCAACAGGATTACGACAACATTCAAAAATTTAAGCTGATTTTTCATTGGCCTGCTAATTGGGTTTGAATCTGAAGGAAAAGTTTCGTTGGAATAGCGCCGGATCGGGTGGCTCTGGCAAGGGCGATGCCCGATAGACCGCATTCTCAATGGATTGACGTACCGCCGCGTCCCCGTTGCACTCCGTCACACGAGCATTGGTAACCTCACCGTTTGGAGCCTGGGTTACGGCGACTACGCAATCAATGCCCACTCGCGCGGACGCCGGCTTAATCCACGCATGGGTGATGCGATTCTGCAGACTCGCCTTATATCGCTCCATAAGGGGGCCCGCCTCTAGCGCGCTTAAATGTTCTTCTTCGGCCATTTGCCGTCGCAACTCCGCTTCTCCCTCTGCTTTTCGTCGCGCATCGGCGGCATGCTTTACTTCGCCCATGCGCTTAGCGTCAGCCGCCTTCTTTGCCTCAGCTACCGCTTTGGCGTTGGCGGCGGCCTCGGCGTTAGCAGCGGCCTTGGCGTTGGCGGTAGCTTTGGCGTTGGCAGAGGCCTTGGCGTTGGCGGTAGCTTTGGCCTCAGCGGCAACCTTGGCAGCCGCACTTTTGGCGTCGGCTGCCCGTTTTAGTTCAACCGTGCGTTGGGTTGCCGCGGCCTGTTTAGCATCCGCGGCGGCAATCGCCTTCGCTTCAGACGCGCGCTGTATCGCGACCTCCTTAGCGGCCTCAGTGCGCTTCATTAAAGCCGCCTGCCTCGCTTCGGTTTCGGCCTCAGCTTTAGCCTCAGCCGCGGCGTTCACGGCTGCTGCGGCTGCATGTAAAATCCTAGCATCGACGACCACCGCATCCAGCGGTAAGGGCTGCACGGTTTCGGCCTTACGCGGCAGTGAAAATTGCGAGAGCGCTACCAAAAGACCCACCAGTAATCCGTGCAGCAAAACGGACTGAAATACTGACCCCGAGTAGTGTCGTAAGAATTCCAGCATTTACGGCGCATGAACCGCAGCACTTGATTCAGAGTGCTGTCGCACAACCGTGCGCTCAGGGTCCGTTAAGAAACCAACTTTGGTGGCACCCGCTCGCTGCAACAGCACCATGGCACGCACAACTAGTCCGTACGGGACCGTCGTATCCGCTTTGACTAAGATCGGCGTTAGCGGATCATGGCGTAGCACCGCGCCGGTCCGCATGCTCACCGTTGCTTCACTGACCATCAGGTCCGGGTTAGCACCGATATTCACATAAAGTTTGCCGTGCCCATCAATCGTCAAAATCAGGGGTTCGTGCTTGGCTAAGAATGATGCGTCTAAGGGTTCGGCACCGGCAGTGGGTAGGTCCACTTTAACGCCTTCTTTGAGTAGCGGTGCAGTGATCATGAATATCACCAACAACACCAACATCACGTCAATATAAGGTACAACATTAATCTCACCCATTAGCCGACGTTTGCGTGTCTGTCCCTGCACGGACTAGGCCTGCGCCGATCGTGCAGAACCATGACGCTGCAAAATGCTAGAAAATTCTTCCGTGAAAGTATCAAAACGCAATTCCAAACGACTCACTTGATCGGCGAAACGATTGTAGGCAACCACCGCCGGGATCGCCGCAAACAAGCCAATCGCGGTCGTAATCAGCGCTTCCGCAATCCCAGGAGCGACCGCCGCTAGAGTGGCCTGCTGTACATTTCCCAGATTGTGAAAAGCACTCATAATGCCCCACACCGTACCAAACAACCCCACGTAGGGACTGGTGGAGCCTACCGTGGCAAGCATCGCAAGATTATGTTCTAGACGATCAATTTCACGCATTTGCGCGACACGCATCGCACGACGAGCACCTTCTAAAAGTTGATCGCCCGGTGCCGCATGATGACTCAGACGACTAAACTCGCCAAACCCGGACTCGAATATACTTTGCATACCGGTACCCGCGCGGCCCTTGGTCTCGATACTGCGATAAAGATTGCCGAGATCCCCGCCTGACCAAAACGCCGTTTCAAATTGATCGGCTTGATGGCGCGACTGCGCGATCACCCGACGCTTACGCAATATCACGGCCCACGATGCGACAGAAGCCGCCAACAACAACAACATTACCGCCTGAACGATGGGACTTGCGCCCAGCACTAGCGTCCACATAGAAAGGTCATCACTCATTACGCTACTCCTTACGCCATTCTAGAAATAAGTCCTTCGGAATGGCGCGTGGCTTCATGGTTTCTGAATCCAAACAGACTACTCGAGTGCTAGCATCAATGAGCTGAGTCTCGCGACGCCATATGGTCTGCTTGAATGCGACCGCTGCGCCGCTTAAACGTTCTAAAGCGGCCGTCACCCTAATCTCATCGTCTAATACCGCAGGTCGCAAAAAATCGACCGCCATACTGACCACCGCAAATTGCATTTTTCGCTTAGCGCGCAGTTGTCCTTGATCAATTCCTAGCGCGCGTAGCCAATCGGTCCGACAGCGTTCCATGAACTTCAAATAATTAGCGTAATAAACCACGCCGCCGGCATCGGTATCTTCCCAATAGATACGATAGCAGCAGGAAAAACTAGGTCCGTTCTGCATTCACTCTGCGCCCCTGAAAAGCGGCAGATTAAGGTCGCGCTCGACGACGGGCGGAGCAAGACCGAAATGAGCGTAAGCACTGCGAGTGGCAACTCTGCCGCGCGCAGTACGCATAATAAATCCTTGCTGAATAAGAAACGGCTCAATCACATCCTCAATCGTACCGCGCTCTTCACTCATCGCCGCCGCTAGGCTATCCACCCCCACTGGGCCGCCTTCAAACTTTTCAATCACGGTCAGCAATAGTTTGCGATCGAGCATATCGAATCCTTGGGGATCGACTTCAAGCATATTGAGCGCTGCAAGGGCTACCTCTGCGCTTATCACGCCTTCAGCTTTAACCTCTGCAAAATCACGTACTCGCCGCAGTAATCGATTGGCAATGCGCGGCGTTCCCCGTGAGCGCTCGGCAATTCGATCAGCCCCTCCGGGCTGAAGCTGTAATTTCATGATGGAGGCACTGCGCACCACAATTTTAGTCAAGTCTTCGGTACTATAGAATTCCAGGCGCTGCACAATGCCAAATCGATCACGCAGTGGCGAGGTCAAAAGACCCGCGCGGGTAGTTGCACCCACCAGAGTAAACGGCGGTAGATCCAATTTAATCGATCGAGCGCCCGGACCTTCGCCGATCATGAGATCCAGTTGTGAATCCTCCATGGCCGGATACAGCACTTCTTCCACCACTGGACTTAGGCGATGAATCTCATCGACAAATAACACATCCCGTGGCTCCAGATTGGTCAACAACGCGGCCAAATCACCCGGCCGTTCAAGAACCGGCCCTGAGGTTTGGCGCAGGTTCACTTTAAGTTCATTAGCAATAATATTGGCAAGCGTCGTCTTGCCGAGGCCAGGTGGACCAAAAATCAGCACATGATCTAACGCCTCACCGCGATTGCGGGCCGCTTGGATAAAAATATCCATCTGGGTCTTTACATTGGATTGCCCCACATAATCAGCTAGCGATTTGGGGCGTACTGCACGATCGATGACTTCTTCATCTCGTCCTGCCTTACCCGTTATTATCCGATCGTTTTCGATACCCATTGTTTACGCTTTAGCGGCGGACTTAAGCGCCCGCCGAATCAAATCGGTGGTAGACAATCCGGGCTCATCCACCGAGTTTAAAAGACGCGAGACCTCCGCGGGTTTGTAACCCAAAGCAATCAGCGCGGTAAAGGCTTCATTCTGAGCACTACTAGCTCCACTTAAGGCCCCACCCGTTAGACCCGAGGTGGGTGTCGAAAGTTTCTTAACATTGTCGCGCATTTCAATAATTACCCGTTCGGCGGTTTTTCGTCCAATACCGGGAATTCGGCACAACATCGTGGCATCTTCAGCCTCAACAGTACGTAAAAAATCTTCGACACTGGCGCCGGAAAGAATCCCCAACGCAAGTTTAGGACCCACACCGGAAACCTTAAGCAGTCCTCGAAATAGACGCCTTTCACTGTCTGTACCGAAAGCATACAAAATATGCGCATCCTCGCGAACCACCAAATGCGTAAATACCGCAACCGCCTCACCTACTGCGGGTAGTCCATAAAAAGTAGACATCGGCGCTTCTAACTCATAGCCCACGCCCCCCACATCGATAAGTAAACTCGGTGGCTGTTTAGCAGCCAATCGGCCTTTGAGGAACCCAATCATGCGCGTCGAGCCACGGTTTTTAAGGTTTTAAGCATTCGACCCCGCAAAGCATGACAAACCGCAGTCGCGAGCGCATCCGCCGCATCCTGTGTGACGGGGCCTTCTAATTTAAGAATACTTCTCATCATCAACTGTACTTGGTCCTTTTCAGCGCTACCCGATCCGACGACTGCTAATTTAATTTGCCGAGGGGCATACTCAAAAATCTCCACCTCAGCCTCCGCCGTTCCGCAAATCGCAGCACCTCGCGCTTGTCCTAATTTCAATGCACTGTCCGGATTGCGATTGACAAATACCTTCTCAATGGCAACCTCTTGCGGTCGGTATTCAGCGACAAGAGTACGCACACATCGAAAAATTTCGCATAAACGCTGCGCAAACTCACCGTCCCCGGTCCGAATAACACCGCTTGCTACGTAGGTCAGTCGTGGGCCGGTGGCATCTAGCACCCCAAACCCGGTACGTTGCGAACCTGGATCAATGCCGAGTACACGTACGGTCGGTACATCAAGCAAATTCTTAAAGGTGGCCATGGGCAGGTATGATACCGACAATAGGCGCTTAAACACACTCATGCCTTAGGCTTAAAAACGTGGAGACCACGGCAACTACCCGAAATCTAGATAGCTCGCAACTAACCATAGCGTTCGAGCAACTCAAAGCACTTGATCTCGAGCCACGTGCCGAAGTGCTAAGACGTGCATCGCTGGACGTGGCGCAAATCGTCCGATCGCTTGAGGCCGACGACGATATTGTTATAGCGGCCATGATTGCTCCACTCATGGATGCCAAATTTTTGGATCGCGATAGTGCCGGAAAGCGCTTTGGTGCCGAAGGCGCGCGTCTTGCGCGAAAACTTAACCAACTAGGTGAATTTGGCTTAGCCACCGATTGGACTCCCGAACGTGGCTTAGGCACGCGCCAGTCTGAAACCTTAAGAAAAATGCTGTTGGCGGTTATCGGCGATGTGCGACTAGTGGTGGTGCGGCTCGCCGAACAGTTGCAAAAACTGCGCTCCGCTAAGACCTTTAGTGTTTCAGATCAGCGTCGCTTAGCCATCGAAACTCGAGAAGTATATGCTCCGCTTGCTAATCGACTCGGAGTCTGGCAACTAAAATGGGAACTCGAAGATCTTGCGTTTCGCTACTTACAGCCTACCGATTACAAACACATCGCTGCCGCGCTCAACGTACGGCGCGCTGACCGGGAGCAGTACATTGAGGAACTCACCACGTCTCTGAATCAACGTTTGCGCGAAATGAGTATCGAAGCGGTGATTGACGGTCGGCCCAAACATATTTATAGCATTTGGCGAAAAATGCAGGCCAAGCATTTAGCCTTCGAGCAGTTAATGGACGTTCGCGCCGCCCGCATCCGTGTTAACAGCATTGCCGATTGCTACGCGGCGCTTAGCGTCGTGCACTCGCTTTGGCCGCCTATTCACGGTGAATTTTCTGACTATATTGCAACGCCCAAGGACAATTTGTATCGATCAATTCATACCGCTGTCATCGGCCCGGGCAAGCAGTCGGTGGAAATTCAAATTCGTACGCACGAAATGCATGCTAGTTCGGAACGCGGCGTAGCGGCGCATTGGCGCTACAAAGAGGGCGGACGCAGCAATCTAGTCTATGAAAAAAAAATGAATAGGTTACGCCTGTTACTCGCGCCATCCGCTAATGATGCCGAGCGTGACTTCCTCGAACGGATGCGCGTCGGCCTATTCGCGGATCGCATCTACGTGGTTTCACCTAAGGGCGACATTGTCGATGTCCCAATGGGCGGGACACCGCTAGACTTTGCCTATCAAGTTCATACCGACTTAGGCCATCGCACACGCGGCGCCAAGGTCAACGGGCGGATCGTGCCGCTCAACTATCCGCTGAAAAACAGTGAAACCGTGGAAATCATTACGACCAAAATCGCGCAACCGTCGCGCGACTGGTTAGCCCCGCGATCCGGATTCATTGCCAGCGCCCGCCACCGCAATAAGGTTCGTGCCTGGTTTCGCAAACACGATGGCAGCGCCTCGACTGCATCGCAACCTGATGAATCTCACGCGCAACGTCCGGCACCTAAGCTGCGTACCCCACCTGTGCGTAAGCCACACGCCGCTGAACCCGAAGTGC
>JAYVYN010000002.1:0-26306 GCA_043784265.1 Gammaproteobacteria bacterium
ATCAATGCCCGCCTGACTGACATATTCCAAATGATCGACTGACAGTGCGGAAAATTTCGCCGCCAGCTCAGTGGCTCCCATATCGCTGAGTTGCCCGGCATGTATATGTGATGGCAGCCCTAAATCTTGCGCAGCCTGTAAAAACTGCGCCGTCTCATCAAGTGTAAATGCGATATTTTCACAAAATGCATCAACCGCATCGACTAACCCTGCGGCAGCCAGGCTCTGAAGCCAAGGACCGCTGACTTGATTGACATAGGCTCGACGATCAGACCTATATTCCACCGGCAAGGCGTGCAGGCCGAGATAGGTCGTCTTGACGGTGACCGGCAAACGTACCGCTACTTGGCGTGCAACTTCCAACATACGTTTCTCAGTACCAAGATCTAGGCCATACCCGGACTTGATCTCAAGCGTAGTGACGCCTTCACGCATTAGTTGCTGTACACGCCCAAGGCTCGCCGCCAACAACGCTTCGTTTGACGCGGCGCGTGTCGATTTTACAGTAGCTTGGATACCACCCCCGACGCGAGCAATAGCCTCGTAAGAAACACCACCAAGGCGTTGTTCAAACTCGGCGACTCGATCTCCGCCATAAACCACATGGGTGTGGCAGTCGATTAATCCCGGTGTGATCCACAAGCCATCAGCTGCGTGAACCGGAACTTTATACTGCTCGGCCTTTTGTCGCGCTATAGCCGCGGAACCAATCCATGCAATGCGCTCGCCCTTGACCGCAATGGCATTATCGTGGAGGGCACCATAGGGTTCGCCGCCTTCACACAAAGTGGCAATATGCGCACCTACCCAAACTTGATCCCAATCCATAAAACCGCCGGTTGCCACTGAAACAATGATCCGGCAAGCTAGGCTATCTATACAGGTATAGTCAAGATGATCCAGCAATACTGTTTCGAAAATATCCTCCTAGAACACGGCTGGGCGCAGGATACCGTGCTCACCGTCGCCGACGGAGTCATCACCGATATTGCAAAGGTCAAGATACCCGACAGCACAACGCACAGCATAGAACATGTGCGTGGATTCGCCATTCCGGGTATGGCAAATGCCCATAGCCACGCTTTTCAACGCGCTATGGCAGGCAATACGGAATTTCGAAGTTCCAGCCGAGATAGTTTCTGGACTTGGCGTCAGGCCATGTACCACCTTGCCAACCGCATCACGCCCGCGGATTTACAAATAGTGGCGACCCAACTTTTCATCGAAATGCTAAAGGCTGGCTACACCTCGGTAGCCGAATTCCATTATCTACACCGCGCTGAAGACGGTTCGTCTTATAACGACGCGAATCCCCTTTGGGGCGCGATTTGCGCAGCGGCAGCCGATGCTGGAATCGCACTCACTTTTTTACCTACTCTGTACCAAACCAGTGATTTTGGGGCGCGCGCCCTAAAGCGAGAACAAACACGTTTTTTTCTTGAAACCGATGCATTTCTACGCGCCATCGAGGTTCGCACCCTCACCGAGAAAACTAGCGGAATTCTTACACTGCGTACCGGTGCAGCATTTCATAGTCTGCGCGCGGTACCGCTCGAAATTTTGAAAGAAGCCACCCTGGCTTTAAAGCATATCGACCCCGACCTCCCTATTCATATTCACGTAGCCGAACAGAATCGAGAGGTTCGCGCTTGCAAACAAGAAACAGGTCAACGGCCCATTGAACTACTGTTAGCCTCCGGTCTCGTCAATCAGCATTGGTGTTTAATCCACGCCACCCACGCAACAGCCGCAGAACTTGCAGGGTTAGTTACCGCCAATGCTACCGTCTGCGTATCAATTACTACCGAAGCGAATCTCGGCGACGGTTTCTTTGATACGCAGCGTTTCCTAAATGGCGGTGGCCGCCTGTGCATCGGCACCGACAGCCAGTCAACCGTCTGCCCGGCCGAAGAATTACGTTGGCTGGAATACCAGCAACGGCTGCGCAAGAAACGTCGCGGCGTACTAGCCAATGAGACACATTCGCATGTAGGAACACGCCTTTGGGTAAAAACTGCTCTAGAAGGAGCGTCCGCTATCGGACAGCCTAGCGGAAAGATTGCCACCGGGTGCCGAGCGGACTGGGTGGTCCTCGATAGCGATCATCCCACCATGGCGGGAGCTCGGGCCGAATTCGTCTTAGATCATTTGATTTTTTCAGGTGCCAGTGCCGCTATTCGCGATGTCATGGTAGCCGGTCGCTGGGTGGTTAAGGACACCGTGCATGCTGCGCAATTCGCGCTGCTCGGACGGTTTAATCACTTAATGAGCCAACTCGCACCCTAATCCACAAGAGGCGGGAAAAAAATCTTGACTATACCTGTCTATACAACTTAGGCTAATGATATGTCTGGGACAAATGAAATCTTGCAACCCCTGTACCTTAAAGTTAAACGCCATATTTTGGATAACATCGATTCCGGCAAATGGCGTGCCACGGCTCGTGTGCCCTCGGAAAATGATCTGGTAAAAACTTTTGGCGTGTCTCGCATGACCGCAAACCGCGCACTGCGCGAATTGAGCCACGAAGGGGTGTTGGTACGCATCGCCGGTGTCGGTAGCTTTGTGGCGGATCAGCACGCACATGCGCACCCACTTGAGATTCGAGGAATTGCCGATGAAATTAAGCGCCGTGGTCATACCCATCGCGCGGAAGTTATCGCGCTGGAACGCGTGCGTGCGGTGGCGGACTTGAGCAAGGACTTCGGCATTGCAGCGCGTAGCGAATTGTTCAGCTCCTGTATCGTACATTTTGAAAACGACCAACCGATACAACTAGAAGACCGCTATGTACTGCCTTCACTCGCACCCGACTACTTAAAAGTTGATTTTCAGCATACAACGCCTTATGACTACTTGATTAAAGTTGCCCCCCTGCAAGAGGCCGAGCACCTCATGCGTGCAGTAATGCCCGATGAGCGCACTCGCAAGCATTTATCAATGAAACGTAACGAACCCTGCTTACTCATGATTCGGCGTACTTGGACTGCTGGAAAAATTGCTTCTATCGCCCGCCTTTACTACCCCGGTTCCCGCTATGAAATGGCGGGACGTTTTCGCCCATGAGGACACTATGATCTCATCCGTACCCCCACGAGTAATTCGCGCTGCACGCGGCAAAACTTTAAGCGCGCGCACTTGGACCACTGAAGCGCCATTGCGTATGTTGATGAATAACTTAGACCCCGAGGTGGCGGAAAACCCGAGTGCACTTGTGGTGTACGGTGGCATCGGCCGTGCCGCGCGCGACTGGAACTGCTTTGATCGCATCGTCGAGACACTGAAGACCTTGAGTGAGGAAGAAACTCTATTGGTGCAATCCGGTAAACCCGTTGGCGTATTCCCCACTCACGCCGACGCACCCCGCGTGTTAATAGCCAACTCTAACTTAGTACCGCACTGGGCCACCTGGGAGCATTTTCATGAGCTTGACCGTCGCGGCCTGGCCATGTACGGCCAGATGACCGCAGGCTCTTGGATATATATCGGCAGCCAAGGTATCGTACAAGGAACTTACGAGACCTTCGTTGAAATGGGTCGTCGCCATTTCGGCGGAAATCTCGCAGGCAAATGGATTTTGACGGCGGGGCTTGGCGGCATGGGCGGCGCACAACCGCTGGCGGCGACCATGGCGGGTGCCAGTATGTTAGCGGTCGAATGCCGACCCTCTAGCATCGCCAAACGGCTAGAAACAGGCTATGTGGATACACAAGCGCGCTCGCTAGATGAAGCGCTTGCGCTCCTCGATATGGCTAAGAAAAACCACAAGCCTATTTCAATCGCACTGCTCGGTAATATTGTTGATGTGCTTAAAACCTTGTTGGATCGCAACCTTAAACCTGACGCACTCACCGATCAAACTTCTGCCCACGATCCTATCAACGGCTACTTACCACAAAGCTGGAGCATCCAAGAATGGGATGAGCGACGCGTCAGCGATCCCGCCGGCACCAGTGCCGCGGCAAAAATATCCATGGCCAGACAGATCGAATATATGTTGCGCTTCAAGGCCCTCGGGATCCCGGTGTTCGACTACGGCAATAATATTCGCCAAGTTGCCCGCGATGCGGGAGTTACCCATGCATTCGATATTCCGGGCTTTGTGCCAGAATATATCCGCCCGCTCTTCTGCCGCGGTATCGGTCCGTTTCGGTGGGTAGCTCTATCGGGTGACCCCGAGGATATTTATAAAACCGATGCCAAAGTAAAAGAACTTATACCGGATGATCCACATTTACATCATTGGCTCGACATGGCGCGTTCTAAAATTCAATTTCAGGGACTGCCCGCGCGCATTTGCTGGGTCGGCCTCGGGCAGCGACATCGACTTGGCCTCGCTTTCAATGAAATGGTAGCGAGTGGTGAGCTTTCGGCACCCATTGTGATTGGTCGCGATCATCTCGACTCAGGCTCGGTCGCAAGTCCCAACCGTGAGACCGAGGCCATGAAAGATGGCTCAGACGCGGTATCGGACTGGCCCTTACTCAACGCCTTACTCAACACCGCAAGCGGTGCAACCTGGGTGTCCATTCATCACGGCGGTGGTGTCGGTATGGGTTTCTCGCAACACTCGGGAGTAGTTATCGTCTGCGACGGTACCCTAGCCGCAAGCCGTCGCATCAAGCGAGTCTTGTGGAATGACCCTGGTACCGGCGTGATGCGCCACGCCGATGCCGGCTACTCGGAAGCTATTAACTGCGCCCGCGAGCAAGGACTAAACCTCCCCATGATTACGCCAACATCATGATTCACCATCCCATGGAAATTACTGCTGGCTTGCTTTCCCTTGCTCAGCTCCGTCAAATCTACGAGCAACCAACTGCAATTCGTTTAACCCCTGCAGACCGCGGACGCGTCGCAGCAGCAAAATCATTGGTGGATCGCATTACCGCACGCGACGCCGCCGCCTACGGCATTAACACAGGTTTCGGGCTGCTAGCACAAACGCGCATACCGACTGAACAACTTGAGCAACTGCAACGCAATTTATTGTTGTCACATGCAGCCGGCGTGGGTGAGGCCTTACCCGATGCCGTCGTACGGTTAATACTAGTTCTTAAAGTCAATGCATTAGCACGCGGTCATTCGGGCGTAACGGACACATTGATTGACGCCTTACTGGCCTTACTACAAAACGAAGTCTATCCCATAATTCCTGCGCAAGGTTCGGTGGGTGCCTCCGGTGACCTAGCGCCACTCGCGCACATGAGCGCCGTCCTACTAGGGGTCGGCCAAGTTCGAGTAGGCGGCAAAGTGCTGCCCGCAACCGAAGGATTGCAGATCGCTAAACTTAGTACCCTAAAATTGCACGCCAAGGAAGGTCTCGCATTAATTAATGGCACTCAGGTTTCAACCGCCCTCGCACTAGCGGGTCTGTTCGGGGCAGTCGATTTACTCGCCTCAGCGGTAGTATCCGGTGCTATGTCGATAGATGCGCTCAAAGGCAGCGATGCGCCGTTTGACGCTCGTATTCATGCGGTACGCGGTCAAGTCGGTCAAATCGCGATAGCGCGTGAATACCGTGAATTATTATCAGGCAGCGCTATTCGCGCCTCACATGAGAACTGTAGTCGTGTACAAGATCCCTACTCATTTCGTTGCCAACCCCAGGTGATGGGAGCCTGCTTAGATTTAATCCGCAACGTAAGTGTCACGCTAGTCATTGAGGCTAATGCCGTAACCGATAATCCGTTGTTATTCGTTGAACATGAGACAGTGTTGTCGGGCGGAAATTTTCATGCCGAACCGGTCGCTTTCGCAGCCGATATCCTGGCGCTAGCGATTGCAGAAATTGGTAGCCTAGCGGAACGGCGAATCGCAGTCCTCGTGGATCCCAAAATGAGCGGCCTACCGGCTTTCTTAGTCGAAAATAGTGGGCTAAATTCGGGATTCATGATCGCGCAAGTTACCGCGGCAGCGCTAGTATCCGAAAATAAAGCCATCGCAACACCCTGCAGTGTCGACTCAATACCAACCTCAGCTAACCAGGAAGATCATGTCAGCATGGCCACGCATGCGGCGCGTCGTTTGAAAGTCATGGTGGATAACGCTGCAGCGGTAGTGGGTATCGAGTTACTCGCCGCCGCCCAGGGGATAGACTTCCATAGACCGACCCAATCCTCGCCCGTGCTTGAGAAAATTCATGCACACATACGCAGCGAAGTGTCTTTTTATGATGCAGATCGCTATTTTGCACCCGATATTGAGGCCGCATCACGCTGGGTCAGAACCGCTCAATTTACTAAGTTCATAAACCCATTATTGCCCTGATGAGCGCATCTTTATTTGAATACACGGCCGGCAACCTACCGCTTCTAATTAGCTTTCCACATTCCGGAACCTATATTCCGCCGGAACTTTATGTACGTCTGACCCCAAGTGCACAAGACCTACCCGATACTGATTGGTTTGTTCCCGAACTATATAATTTCGCGCGTGAGCTGGGCGCCTCCGTAATTCGCGCCACTCACACGCGCTACGTAGTGGATTTAAATAGGCCGCCCGATGGCACATCGCTGTATCCCGGACGATGGGGAACGGGTCTATGCCCGACTGCAACCTTCGATGGCGCAGCGCTATACCGTTTAGGTTTTGAACTTGATCCCGAAGAAATCAATACGCGCCTAAGCCGCTACTGGCAGCCCTACCACGATAAACTAGCCGTGACCATTAAGGAGTTAGTACGAACACACGGGATCTGTATTCTTTGGGATGCGCACTCAATCCGTTCAACCGTCCCCGACTTATTTGCGGGCAAACTTCCTGACCTCAATGTAGGGACCGTTGACGGACAGAGCTGCGCAGCGGGATATCAAGACCTCATCATGGGTTATCTAGCCGCACAGCCACGCTTTACGCATGTGCATAATGGCCGTTTTAAAGGCGGCTACATCACCCGTCACTATGGCAATCCCGGTGCCCATGTACACGCGGTCCAGCTAGAAATCGCACAAAGCGCCTACCTAATCGAATCACGGACGCCCGTCGCCAACATTAATTGTTCCGCACCATTAACCGCGCTTTTAAAAACACTGCTGCAATTAGTTAGCGCTTACCGACCACCAAAACAGTAAAGGTATCCCTTAAGGGTACCGAACGAGGATGCGGATTCTCCGCAGTCGCTGCAGACGCCGGACCAAAATCAGCGCTCACTAGATAAGTTCTTCCCTTCAGCGAATCATGCGCCATCGTTCGCGCACCGCGTTGAGTTTTAAGTGTCTCAAGCAGCTTGTACTGATCGGCGGTCACTTGTTGAATAATCGATAAAGTGCCTTCCCCATTTGAGCTTAACACTAGCCGCCGAATCGCATCATAAGCAACCGCATCCGGACCCTCACCGATACCCACCCTAGCAACTTGCGCGCCGGTATCGGCATTAGTGACCACCATGATTTTATCGTCACACACCGAGAATAAACGCCGCTGAGCCTGATCCAGACTCAGTCCGCTAGGACTTGCACATCCGGGCAAGGTCCAGGTGTCCCTGATTTTCAAAGTCCGTGTATCCAATACCGAGATTTTCCCAGCCTCACTCTCAATATTGAAATAAATATGACCTGCGCCGTCGTCCACCGCAAACTCCGGCTTATCAGCTACCGGTAAAGTCGCAACTATCGCAAAGGTGGTAGCATCAAGAACCGTGACATCCTTGCTCTTGCCATTAAAAGTAAACAGGTGTTTACCCACCGGCTCGTAAATAATGGCATCGGGATTGTGGCCAGGGATCGCCACTTCCTGAATAGTAGCTAAGGTATCGAGGTCGAACACGGTAATGGAATCACCTTTACCATTACTCGTAAACCCGCGCTTCAAATCAGGAGCCAGTGCAACTCCGTGAACACCTTTGATGCCTGCAATCGAGCCGATAAGTTTTCCAGTCTTGGTGTCCACCACCTCAACGCGACTGCCCCGGGTCACAAATAGTCGCTCACCGCGGGCGTCGAGCGTCAAATAGTCCCAACCACCTTCGCCTGGAAACACCCAACGCTGCAAAACTTCAAATCGCGCTGTAGATGCCGCCGCCGCAACCACCGAACTTGCACTCGTGAGTACCAGCGAAATTAAAATTGCAAACCCTAGTCGACATGTAGGCATAAAACTCTCCGTTAATTTATTCATTTTGTCTATATCTTACTAAGCGCAGCATGAAACACCAATGCTACGTTTTTATGACTTATTGGGCGTAATTCTTGCCATTCGTTAGGCTCAAGGACCATAAGGTCCCACGGATTGAGTACGATAGTCTCACCCGCCTCGTGGCTTACCGACACGTCACTATCAATGCTAAGCACCATACAAGTTTCGTGTGCCATGGACGTCACGACCTGGTCTTCATGCAATATTTTCACGCAGGCTCTGACCGTATACCGTGTCTTAGCCACCATAAGGTTCAAGTCTACGCAAGGCCCCGCCACTAAATCGCATTGCGGGGCCATAGCGCCATCGAATTCCACCAGATCACCGGTTTTCTGCAAATATTCTCGCCGCTGATCCGAAAAACTCAACTGCATGCCACCACCCCGCAGCAACACCATAACGCGGTGATACCCCGAGAAATCAGAAAATGACCCCGCAGTCTCGATTTGCGCCATACTCACACGCCAATCAAAAGGATCACCAAGCTTGGGCACACGCAACGCTTCATGCGTAATACCGCCCCCATTCTTCCAGGGTGTGACCACAAAACTAGATTTTCGAATTATTTGCATACCTACAATATACAGCCACACCCTATATCGACAGCCACACTCTAATAAAGGTAAAAGTGGCCATACCCAGCACAATGGTGAGCACCATACTACGGCTGGCAACGCAGCAAATTACCGCCACAAAAGCCGCTATTAAGCGAGGATTCTGGACATTGAGCTGCAAACCGCCATGCATAACGGCAAGCTCAGGTGCCAAAATGGCCGCTAATGCGCAAGCAGGAGCATAGCCCAATGCGCGATCCACAAAAGTCGGCAATCGCAGCCGCGATCCGAGCAGAATAAAACTACCCCGTGTCACAAAAGTTGTCAGACTAATGCCTACGATCGTTAGCCAAACAACGAGCGTATCGTTATCCAGCGATGGGCTATTCATATGGTAACCCGTGGCAAACGTCGATCGACCAGCCAGTCAATGACTAGCGACGACATCACGCCGGCAACAATGGCTACTACCACACCGAGTCGCATTGGAAATCGGTAAGTCAGTAGGGCTACCGCGACCGCTGCCCCTACGCCAACCAATGTTGACAATCGCTTGATCGCCATCGGAGTCACCAAGGCTAATAATGCCAAGCTACCCGCAAGCTCAAGCCCCCATTCATGCGGTATGCGCGCGCCCAACGCAATGCCCACCAGCACGCTGATATGCCAGACCAACCAATTGGTAACCACGATTCCGGCGTAGTATGCATCACGAGCCGACCAGGTGGGATCTGAAGCCGTGCGCTGCATGTACAAGGCGAACGGCATGTCACCTGTGATATAGCTCAAAAACGCACGTCGCCCTAAAGACAGATGTGAGAGCGGCTTTGCCAGCGCTGCGCTGTAGATAACGAAACGTAAATTTACCACCAACGCCGTCAGTATTATTAGCCACATCGGCGCCTTGACCGCCATGAGCGGAATGACCGCAAGCTGCGCCGAACCCGCAAACGCCATGAGCGACAAAACCACCGCCTGAGGCGTCGTTAGGGTCGACTGCGCCATCGCAACCCCTGTAACCAACGCCCAAGCGATGACACCAAGCGCCACCTCGAGCATGTCGCGCGAACCCTCGCGCCACGCAGCTTGTCTAGGATCCATCTCGCCTAGAATCTATAATCGGCGAGACCTTAATTATCAAGTTCGATTGCTTGAGTGTAGGCGTCTTGATTTGGCGAAGTGACTCCCGGCAACCCGCGAAAATCGGTCCAAGAAGGATGCAATACTCCGTCGCTACCGAGTGCCACAGCAGTATAGTCGCCGATAAACACACCCTGTAGTGTTTTGCCAGTCACCGCACCAATACCCACAAATTGAATCTGCGGGTTCTCAGACTCCCGAGTGAGGCGATGCAGCCGTGCACCGCCAATCTCGCTAATATTTTCCGCTTCGACCGAGACATAGGCCATATCTAAATTGATTCCGCTCGCATCGTAGGCTCTCGTATAAAACGACACAGCTACTTGGCCACGATTCGCGGCAATCGCCGGAAACACTTCATCCGCTGAGGAGCTCACTTTAGTCGGTGCGGACCAATGACGACCGTCAAGCGAACTTACAATGAAGACGTCTCCGTTAGTTTTGATGGAATTTCCCTTGCCGTCATAGGCCCCATTTCGATCATCAGCCCAGGTCACGAACAGACCCCCCGTAGAAGGATCAACCGCAAACTGTGGGAAACTATTGATACGGAAATTCTCGCCAGTCAGGGTCTCGCGGCCGACATCATTATTGACGGGAAAATCATAGTTCACAGCAACTTCCTGATTCACGAAGGACTTTCCACCATCTTTGGACGTCGCCATAACAATCGCATCGTGGTCAGTCGCCTGATCGCACAACAATGAAACACAAACAGCCGACTCGTAAGCCACATACAGCTCTCCGTGACGGCCTATCTGAGGAATTGTTCCCGAGCTATAGGGTGTAATACCCCCCGAAGTAAATCCGGATACCGGATTAATCTGAACGGGTGCAGACCATGTATTTCCACCATCTGTAGAACTCGCAGCGACCACCGGTGAAGTGCCATCAATCAGAAATTGAGTCCAAGTTACATACACAGTTCCACTATGAGTATCGACTGCAATCCATTCTTTATCATTGAATACTCCGGTGGCGAGCGGATTGCCGCTGCTATCAACGCCATCTAAATGCACGATTGATGGATCGCCCCAGCTCAATCCACCGTCGTGCGATGTGCTAACGACAACTCCACTTGCACCATTGAGGCGACTAAACACTAGGTTAGCGTAGTACACCGAATTGCCTCGACCAAACGCGATGGCAGGATCGCCCGCAGAATCCATATCCGATAATGCACCGGTAGCACCGGTTTGATAATTCAAATGCGGTAATTGCACGTCGGTCCAAGTACGACCACCATCTAAGGTCGTATACGCCAACCCAGAGCCATCATTGCGCCTTTCGCGCGAGTTAAATAGCCGATAGTCATTGGTTCCGGAAACCAGATTTTGCGAATCGAACGGATTCACCGCAATTGTAGTTTCGTTCTGCGCGCTTGAGCATCCGGTTTGGCTGCCGGCCAACACTACGCCATCGTGGTTAATTTCATCGACGTTCGGTCTTGAACTACGATAAATATTTAACTGACCAATTTGCGATTGACACAGTGCGGAGAGAGCGGGATTTAAGGAAATGGCCGTATCGTCATCACCGGGGTCACGCGCCGTCGACAGTAAGGCATTGTAGGCGACCGGCGTATGGCTAAGTGGCCGAGCAATTAACATGCGCGGCGCATGCGGCGTTTCGCTCGCCGTAGACGCTACCGAAATCAAACACAATACGCAGCTCGCTGCGCCCGACATCTTCCTCGAAAAATGGATCAGCATGGAAATTCCCCTATATTTTTAAGCTTATAATTTCATTGAGAAATTACAGTTAACATATTCACTTCGCAAACTAATAAGCTTTAACATACCGCGCCTACCAGATGCCCGTAATATTAAATGAGATGCCGTGAAAATACTGCTCCCAAGTCCTTAATTTATGCCAACGGCATTGAGGCACACTGGCAAGTATCGGCACTGGCACGCATTTTTAGCCGTGTAGCATCCAGCGCAACAAGTGACATCGTATCCGAGACTATGGATATAGGTTTTCTAGAGCCGGTTGCCACCGTCACTTGCGGCGGCCACCACTTTCTTGGCACGTCCCAGCAATAATAAAACTACACCGGCCACAATAATTGCACTCGCAAACCATTCTCGTAAAGTCACATTCTCGCGCCCAATACTGACGCCCAATGCCATCGCAATGATGGGATTCACAAACGAATAACTCGCTGCAAGTATTGTACTGGTCCGCGACAACAAGGTCATATAAGCCGAAAAAGCAATTAACGAGCCGAATACCACCAAGTACAACCACGCATAAACGGCCAACATGCTAGGAGGCCACCGCACACTCTCGTGCGTCAGTAACGACACTAGAATCAAGATGACGCCTCCACAGATCATTTCACTGGCAAATCCAACTCCGCCTAGCGCTAACGGAAATAGGCGCAGCATCAAAACACTGCCCGAAGACCAACAGAGAGTCGCAAGCCCAATCGCTATCAGGCCAGTCGGCGATCCATGAAAACCTGCTCCGCTCACTAACAAAATAACTCCTAGCACGCCAATACTGATGCCGAGTATTTCAAATTTTGTTAAGCGTATTCCAAACCCAAAATTGATCGCCGCAATCATGGCTGGAACCACCGCAATGAATGCCACCACCAGCCCTGAGGCAACCGACTGCTCGGCGTAGGCGGTACCGCCCATGCCACCTCCCAACATCAGTCCACCTATGATTGCTGCATTTCTCCACTGCAAAAAAGTGGGCATTGTGCGCCGGTACCATAGATTCCACGTGAGCAACACTCCGCCCGCTACCAGAAAACGGGTCCCCATTTGAAAAAACGGCGGGAAACTCTGTAGGGCAAATTTAATTACCAGATAAGTCGATCCCCAGATGAACCAAGTTGCGACTAAACATAGAAAAATGAGACGTGATCGAGGTTTTGAATCAGACATAGCACCATCATAGCGAACTTTAAGTCCGCACCAAGCGACAAGTAGCTACTCGCCGACACGTAGCCACGCTGCGACATTTTTATTTCTTGGAAAATAGGCGTAAACATGCATTCGATTCAGGCGAAATGAGATTATTTCAATGCGACCAATATCAGTTTTTTTTAATGCGGCGTTCCTATTGGTGGTCTTAACGGGTTGCAAAGACAACTATAGTTCTTCAATCGCTATTCCACCGACCTCAACGAATAGCCCAATCGCTGCTACACCGACGATCGGTACCTCGGCGCCAGCACCTACATCAGGCACCACGCGCACACCTACGCCCACCGGCGCGCCGAAGCCAGCGCCAGCGGCAAAGCCAGCACCCCCGCCGACGCCCGCGCCCACTCCGCCGCCGCCGGCGCAGGCACCCGGGAACAGCGCGAATATTTCAGTGCGAGTAAAAGGCAACCATCTAGTCGATACCAGTGGGAAAATTCTCCAGCTCCGCGGCGTCAACGTTAGCGGTCTTGAGTCAATCGCGGCGCAAGGATGGAGTGCAAACGATCCTTGGGGCGGTTGGAAACCAACATGGTCAGCACTAGCTAATTGGAAAGTGAATGCTATTCGACTTCCAATGAATGAAGCCTCTTGGCTTGGCTATCATTGCACCGATGCAACGGGATCAAACCGCAACCCCGATCCCGGCGCAAATTATCAAGCGACTGTTATCAACACCGTCAAAGAGGCCACCGCAGCGGGCATCTACGTGATCTTAGATTTGCACTGGTCAGCCCCAGCCACATTCTGCCCCCTCAATCAGAATCCAGCACCTGACACCGACAATTCAATAGCTTTCTGGCAGTCCGTCAGCAATACCTTTAAAGCTAATCCAGCGGTGATGTTCGAACTATTCAATGAACCTTATCTAAGTGCCAGCGCCAATTCGGATGGCGTCCTAGGTAGCGACATCGATTCTGCAGCGTGTTTGGTCAGTGGCTGCAAAGCAAGCTATTATTTCGCGGGAAATGTGGGCTCAAGCGCAACCTCGAAAATTTCCAAAAATTGGATGGCTGCTGGATTACAAACTCTGATAGACACTGTCAGAGCCACGGGAGCAAAAAATGTAGTGTTGGTGGGGGCGCTCCACTATTCCAATGACCTCACCGTTTGGACAAATCCGAACCCGCCGCATGATACCCTGGGGCAACTCGCAGCGGCCTGGCATTTGTACTCGTCGAGTTATCCTTACAATAACCCTAAATCCACGGCAACCCAGCAAATTGCGGATACCGTGGCCGCACGCATGCCCCTATTAATCACGGAAATCGGTGACGTAGTAGGTGACGGTGCCATGCCTACCTTTACGCAGTCCGTATTACCTTGGGCGGATAAGAACGGATACTCCTATTTAGGTTGGACTTGGAACAACTGGAATTTTAGTTCGAATGTACTAGTCAAAGACTCCTCCGGAACTCCGACACCGGGTTTCGGAAGCTACTTTAAGCAGCACCTAATTTGCGTGCAAAGTGGAGCGAGCAACTGCCAGTAGTCTAACCCTTCGGGGCGCGCAATAAAAAAGGCCCCGAACTCTCGCGAGCCGGGGCTATTTTCATACTCTTATTTTCTAACCTTGGTCAGTTACTCAGCCGATTCAGTATCTCCGGCCACTACCGCCTCATCTGTCTCACCTGTACCACCGCCCATATCCATGAAGTTGCGGCGGCGGCTGTCATCAAAGGCTCGACGTCGACGTGCATGATAGGCAAAGCCCGTACCCGCCGGGATCAGCCGACCGACTATGACGTTTTCCTTCAACCCGCGTAAATCATCCTTAAGGCCCCGTACTGCAGCCTCAGTGAGCACGCGCGTGGTCTCTTGGAAGGAGGCCGCCGAGATGAACGACTCCGTTGCCAGTGAGGCCTTAGTGATGCCTAAGAGCAACGGCTCCCAAGTGGATTGGTGCTTGCCTTCGATCTTCTGCTTCGCAATGATTTCCAGAAGTCGACCACGATCCATTTGCTCACCCCGCAGCAACGCGGAATCACCGGCATCCAACACCTCAATCTTGCGCAGCATTTGCCGCACAATGACTTCGATATGCTTGTCGTTGATTTTTACGCCCTGCAAGCGATACACATCTTGAATTTCACGTACCAAGTAATTCGCCAATGCTTCGACACCCTGTAATCGCAGAATATCGTGGGGGTTCGGCTCACCATCGGCGATCACTTCGCCCTTCTCTACTTGCTCGCCCTCGAACACGTTCAGATGGCGCCACTTCGGGATCAGTTCTTCATACTTGTCCGTCTGCTCGTTGGTAATAATCAAGCGGCGCTTGCCCTTGGTTTCCTTACCAAAGCTTACCGTACCGCTGCGCTCCGCCAAAATCGCGGAATCCTTCGGCTTACGGGCCTCGAACAAATCGGCTACGCGCGGCAGACCGCCAGTGATATCGCGGGTCTTCGACGACTCTTGCGGAATACGCGCAATAACATCGCCGACCGACACTTTGACACCATCTTCAAGGCTAACGATCGCGCCAGCTGGCAAGGCGTACACCGCGGGAATATCAGTATTAGCAAACGTTACTTCCTTACCCTTGGCATTGGTCAGCCGCACCACAGGACGTAAGTCCTTTCCACCCGAACCGCGCTGCTTCGGATCTAGCACCACGGTGCTGGTCAAACCGGTGACATCGTCTACCTGACTAGTCACGGTAATGCCGTCCACAAAGTCTTGGAACTTGATCATACCGGCTACTTCCGTAACCACGGGATGCGTATGCGGATCCCAGTTAGCAACCGACTGACCCGCAGCCACGACATCAGCGTCGTTGACCGTGATCGTGGCACCGTATGGAATACGATAACGTTCGCGCTCGCGACCAAACTCATCGACCACGCCCAATTCGCCTGATCGTGACACCGCAACCAGATGGCCTTTTTCATGGCGCACCGTCTTTATGTTGTGTAGGCGAATCGTGCCCTTACTCTTGACTTCTACTCCGTTGGCTGCAGCCGCTCGTGAAGCCGCTCCACCTACGTGGAACGTGCGCATGGTCAGCTGAGTGCCCGGCTCACCGATGGATTGCGCCGCAATGACGCCCACCGCCTCGCCAATATTGATCCGATGCCCACGTCCTAAGTCGCGCCCGTAGCACTGTGCGCAGACGCCATAACGCGTATTACAGGTAATGGGCGAACGCACCATCACTTGGTCAACCCCCATTTTCTCGAGTAGCTTGACTAATTTTTCATCAATCAGCACGCCGGCTTTGACCAGTACTTCTCCGGAGGCCGCCACTACCACATCTTCTGATACCACGCGTCCTAGAACCCGCTCTCCTAAGCCCTCCACGACATCGCCGCCTTCTACGATAGGCGTAAGCAATAGACCATTAGCCGTACCACAATCAATCTCAGTCACGACCAGATCCTGTGCCACATCGACTAAACGCCGGGTCAAGTAACCCGAGTTAGCGGTTTTAAGCGCAGTATCGGCCAAACCCTTACGAGCGCCGTGAGTCGAGATGAAGTACTGAAGAACGTTCAATCCTTCACGAAAATTAGCGGTGATTGGCGTTTCGATAATCGAACCATCGGGTTTCGCCATCAACCCGCGCATTCCTGCGAGCTGACGAATCTGCGCCGCGGAACCGCGCGCACCTGAATCAGCCATAATGAAAATAGAATTAAAGGACTTTTGACGAACTTTCTGACCCTTCACGTCGGTGACCTCATCGGTACCGAGTTTCTCCATCATCGCCTTAGCCACTTGATCGTTGGTACGTGACCAAATATCGACCACCTTATTGTAGCGTTCGCCATTGGTAACCAACCCAGTTGCGTATTGCTCCTGGATTTCCTTCACTTCCTTTTCTGCTGCCGCCAGAATCTTGCCCTTTTGCTGCGGCACCACCATGTCATCCGCCCCGATTGAAACACCGGCACGGGTCGCATAATGAAAACCGGTGTACATCAGCTGATCGGCGAATACCACCGTCTCCTTCAATCCCACCGTACGGTAGCAAGCGTTAATAGTCGCGGAAATAGTCTTCTTGGTCATGTCCTGATTGATGGCATCGAACGACAACCCAGGCGGCAAAATCTCCGACAACAGCGCCCGGCCCGCAGTGGTATCAACCACGCGAATATTCTCTACTAATTTACCGTGCGCATCACGAATATGTTCCGAGAGTCGCACTTTGACCTTGGCATGCAAGTCCAAATGACGACCTTCGTAAGCACGATGCACTTCAGCGACATCACTAAACGCCATGCCCTCGCCCTTAGCACCATGACGCTCACGGGTCATGTAATAAAGTCCGAGCACCACGTCTTGTGACGGCACAATGATCGGCTCACCGTTGGCGGGCGACAAAATATTATTCGACGACATCATCAAGGCACGGGCTTCTAACTGCGCTTCAATGGATAAGGGCACGTGGACTGCCATCTGATCGCCGTCGAAGTCGGCGTTGAACGCCGTACACACCAGCGGATGCAACTGAATGGCCTTGCCTTCAATCAACACTGGCTCGAATGCCTGGATGCCGAGACGGTGCAAGGTTGGCGCGCGATTCAGCAATACAGGATGTTCGCGAATAACCTCTTCCAAGATGTCCCAAACTTCCGGACCCTCGCGCTCCACCAAGCGCTTCGCCGCCTTGATGGTCGACGCCTCACCGCGCAATTGCAACTTGGCAAAAATAAAGGGCTTGAATAACTCCAAGGCCATTTTTTTCGGCAATCCACACTGGTGTAGCCGAAGCCGGGGACCGACCACGATGACCGAACGACCCGAATAATCGACACGCTTGCCCAACAAGTTCTGGCGGAAACGACCCTGTTTGCCCTTGATCATATCGGCCAAGGACTTCAGCGGCCTCTTATTGGTCCCGGTTATCGCACGGCCACGACGACCATTATCGAGTAGCGCATCCACCGCTTCTTGCAACATTCGCTTCTCGTTACGCACGATAATATCTGGCGCGTTGAGCTCCAGCAATCTACGCAAACGATTATTGCGATTGATAACGCGACGATACAGATCGTTCAAATCAGAAGTCGCGAAGCGGCCGCCATCCAGCGGCACCAATGGCCGCAAGTCAGGCGGTAATACCGGCAATACCGTGAGCACCATCCACTCAGGCTTGTTGCCGCTTTCCATAAAAGCTTCGATGAGCTTCAAGCGCTTCGATAAACGCTTGATTTTAGTCTCCGAATTGGTGTTCGCCATATCCTCACGGACCTTGACGATTTCCGAGGGCAAATCCATCGACTTCAATAGTTCATGGACCGCTTCGGCACCCATACGGGCATCGAACTCATCTCCGTGCTCTTCAATAGACTCAAGATACATTTCATCGGTCAACAATTGACCACGCTGTAGTGGCGTCATGCCCGGATCGACTACCACAAAGGCTTCGAAATAAAGGACTCGCTCGATCTCGCGCAAGGTCATATCGAGCATAAGACCGATACGTGAAGGCAGCGACTTTAAGAACCAAATATGCGCCGTCGGACTCGCCAACTCAATGTGGCCCATGCGTTCACGCCGCACCTTGGACTGAGTCACTTCAACGCCGCACTTCTCACACACCACGCCGCGATGTTTCAAGCGCTTGTACTTACCGCACAAGCACTCATAATCCTTGACCGGGCCAAAGATTTTGGCGCAAAACAAGCCATCGCGCTCGGGCTTAAAGGTGCGGTAATTTATGGTCTCTGGCTTTTTGACCTCGCCGTAAGACCAAGAACGGACCATGTCCGGTGAAGCAAGTCCAATCTTGATCGCGTCGAAATTCTCGACCGGTACTTGCTGCTTGAATAACTTAAGTAAGTCTTTCATTGATTAGGCCTCGCTATCAAGTTCAATATTAATGGCCAGAGAACGAATCTCCTTGACCAGCACATTGAACGATTCCGGCATGCCGGCTTTCATTTCGTGATTACCATCGACAATCGACTTGTACATCTGTGTACGTCCATTAACGTCATCAGACTTGACGGTAAGCATTTCCTGCAGGGTATACGCCGCACCATAGGCTTCGAGCGCCCACACTTCCATTTCACCGAAGCGTTGTCCGCCAAACTGCGCCTTGCCGCCAAGTGGCTGTTGCGTGACCAAGCTGTACGGCCCGGTTGAACGGGCGTGCATCTTGTCGTCAACTAAGTGGTTGAGCTTCAGCATGTACATGTAGCCCACGGTTACCGGTCGTTCGAATTCCTCACCGGTGCGTCCATCGTGCAAGGTGGTCTGTCCCGACAAAGGCAAATCAGCCAATGCTAGAAGCCCCTTGATCTCTTCCTCACTGGCACCGTCAAACACGGGAGTCGCCATTGGCACACCATGACGTAGATTGCCAGCAAGTTCGATGATTTCAGCATCCGTTAAGGATTTGAGATCTTCCTTCTGGCCACCGGTCTCGTTGTAGACCTGAGCGAGGAATTTACGAATCTCGATAACTGCCTGTTGTGCTTCGAGCATCTTGCCAATCTTGGCACCGACGCCCTTAGCGGCCCAACCCAAGTGGGTTTCCAGGATCTGTCCAATATTCATGCGCGAAGGGACGCCCAATGGATTCAATACAATATCCACCGGTGTTCCATCCGCCATGTAAGGCATATCTTCCACCGGCACGATGGAAGAAATTACACCCTTATTACCATGCCGGCCCGCCATCTTATCGCCGGGCTGCACCCGACGCTTAACGGCAAGGTAGACCTTAACCATTTTAAGCACGCCCGGAGCAAGATCATCACCGGCAGTAATCTTTGCCTTCTTTTCTTCAAAGCGTTTTTCGAAAGTCTTACGCTGTCCCTTGAGACGCTCAGAGACTGTCTCAAGCTGCGCATTAGCCTCTTCGTCCTTTAAACGAATTTCAAACCACTGCTCACGGGGTAGATCAGCCAGATAGGCACTGTCGATCACCGTACCGCTCTTAATTTTCTTAGGTCCGGCTTCAGCAACCTTACCTTCGATCATGCCGCGAATACGCTGAAACAAGTCATCTTCCAAAATTCGCTGTTGATCCGCCAAATCCTTGCGTACGCGCTCAAGCTCAGCCTTTTCAATTGACAGAGCGCGTGAGTCTTTCTCCACGCCATCACGCGTAAACACGCGCACGTCGATCACAGTACCGTCCATGCCAGGCGGCACGCGCAGCGAAGTATCTTTCACATCAGAAGCTTTTTCACCAAAGATTGCCCGCAAAAGTTTTTCTTCCGGAGTCAACTGCGTCTCACCCTTAGGCGTGACCTTGCCCACGAGAATATCGCCAGCCCGAACTTCCGCACCGATAAAGGCAATGCCAGCCTCATCGAGTTTAGCTAAAGCCGAATCACCCACATTGGGAATATCCGCAGTAATTTCTTCAGGGCCCAACTTAGTGTCACGTGCAACACAGGCAAGCTCTTCGATATGAATGGTGGTGAAACGATCTTCTTCTACCACGCGTTCGGAGATCAAAATCGAATCTTCGAAGTTATAGCCATTCCAAGGCATAAACGCGACCAGCAAATTTTGCCCTAACGCAAGTTCACCCAAGTGCGTGGACGGTCCATCAGCTAGCACGTCGCCGCGTTTGATGGCATCGCCGGAATTCACCAGCGGACGCTGGTTGATGCAAGTATTTTGATTGGAGCGCGTGTACTTAGTCAGCGAGTAAATATCCACACCGGGTTCACCCGCTGTAGTCTCATCATCATTCACCCGCACCACAATGCGCGACGCATCAACCGAGTCCACGGTACCGCCACGGCGCGCAACCACGGTGACGCCTGAATCGATAGCTACCGCACGTTCCATGCCAGTACCTACTAACGGAGTCTCAGCACGAAGTGTCGGAACCGCTTGGCGCTGCATGTTCGAACCCATCAGCGCACGGTTAGCATCGTCGTGTTCCAAGAACGGAATCAACGAAGCCGCAACCGATACGATTTGCTTAGGACTAACATCCATGAAATCAATTTTATCGGGAGTCGACAAGGTGAATTCATTTTGAGTACGACAAGAAATCAAATCATCCACGAAAACGCCTTTATCACTCAAAGTGGCATTGGCTTGTGCAATAACATACTGGCCTTCTTCGATCGCTGACAAGTAGTCAATCTGATCACTGACCTTGCCTTTGGAGACACGGCGATACGGGGTTTCCAAAAAACCATAGTCGTTGGTACGCGCGTAGACCGCCAAGGAATTGATAAGGCCGATATTCGGACCTTCCGGCGTCTCGATAGGACATACCCGACCATAGTGGGTCGGATGCACGTCACGCACTTCAAATCCGGCGCGCTCACGTGTCAAACCGCCTGGGCCTAATGCCGAGACGCGCCGCTTATGCGTAATCTCAGACAGCGGGTTATTTTGGTCCATGAACTGAGATAACTGCGACGAGCCAAAGAACTCCTTGACCGCAGCCGCTACCGGCTTCGCGTTGATCATCTCCTGCGGCATGATCGGTTCACTTTCTGCAAGCGTTAAGCGCTCCTTAACAGCGCGCTCCACCCGCACCAGGCCAATGCGGAAGGCGTTCTCAGCCATTTCGCCGACACTACGTACACGCCGATTACCCAAATGATCGATATCATCCACATGACCATTGCCATTGCGAATATCAATCAGCGTCTTCATGACTTCAATAATGTCTTCTTTACTTAAGACTCCTGAGCCAGTGATTGCCTCACGACCGACGCGACGATTAAACTTCATTCGCCCAACCGGCGATAGGTCATAACGTTCGCCATTGAAGAACAGATTTTGGAATAAGTTCTCAGCGGCATCCTTCGTCGGTGGTTCGCCTGGACGCATCATGCGATAAATTTCCACCAAAGCCTCAAGTCGAGTCTTGGTCGGATCAATGCGCAAAGTGTCCGAGATATAGGGACCGCGATCTAGATCATTCACATACAGCGTGCGAATCTCGGTAATACCACTTTCAATCAGCTTAGCGACCGCCGCTACATTCAGAATGTCATTGGCCTTGCCGAGAATCTCGCCGGTCTCAGTATTGACGATGTCATGTGCTAGTACCTTACCATTCAGATACTCGGTGGGCACCGGCAAACGCTTAACACCCGCTTCTTCAAGATCGCGCACATGGCGCGCCGTAATACGGCGTCCATCTTCAACAATCACCTTCTTACCGACGCGAATCTCGAACGATGCGGTCTCACCGCGCAGACGCTGCGGAATGATTTCGAATTCGATTTCTTTCTTTGATAAGTGGAACACGCTCTTTTCAAAGAACATGTCCAATATCTGCTCTTCGGTGTAACCGAGGGCGCGCAAGATAATGGTGACCGGGAGCTTGCGGCGACGATCAATACGTGCAAAGACGCAATCCTTCGGGTCAAATTCAAAATCTAGCCATGAACCACGATAAGGAATTATACGTGCGGAAAACAGCAACTTACCGGAAGAGTGCGTCTTGCCACGGTCATGGTCAAAGAACACCCCGGGACTACGGTGCAACTGGGACACAATGACTCGCTCGGTACCATTGATGATAAAAGTACCGTTATCTGTCATCAGCGGCAATTCGCCGAGGTATACCTCTTGCTCACGCACGTCCTTAACGGGCTTCTTAGCGCCACTAGCTTCCTTATCAAGGACCACCAAGCGTACCTTGACACGCAAAGGTGCCGCGTAGGTCAAGCCACGCAATTGGCACTCTTTAACGTCGAATACTGGGTCACCCAAGCGATAGCTCACATACTCGAGCGTCGCAAATCCTGAGTAACTGGAAATCGGAAATACGCTGTCAAAGGCAGCGTGCAAGCCGATCTCGTCGCGTTTCGATTCCGCGATATCCGCCTGTAAGAAACGCCGGTACGAATCCAATTGGATTGCCAGCAAGTACGGAGTACCGAGAATACTCGGTCGCTTGCCAAAATTCTTACGAATGCGCTTTTTTTCGGTGAACGAATAAGCCATGAGTGCGGTCTCCAGGCGCTTTTACGCCTAAATCAATTTCAACATCAAAGGCGCATACCGGTAGTTATCACGGACTCCCGAAATAACTACCGGCACACGTATCAGCGTACGACGCTACTACTTGACGGCCGCTTTCGCGCCAGCGTCCTCAAGTTTCTTCTTAATCGCCTCAGCGTCGGCTTTTGGAATGCCTTCCTTGACCGTTGAAGGTGCACCTTCAACCAAATCCTTAGCTTCCTTGAGGCCCAAACCAGTGATTTCGCGCACGACCTTAATAACGCCCACTTTATTGGCGCCAAATTCAGTCAAGGTCACGGTGAACTCGGTCTGCACTTCCGCAGCCGGAGCCGCAGCGCCACCGCCACCCGCCGCCACTGCAGCAACCGGAGCTGCCGCTGTGACATTGAACTTTTTCTCCATGTCGGCAATTAAGTCGACGACGTCCATGACAGACATCTTGGAAATCGCATCGAGAATCTCGTCTTTCGTTACAGCCATTATCGTCTCCAAATAATCTTAAATTAATCCGCCGCCTGCGTTTGACCTACTTTTTTGGCTTCTAAAACCGCCGCCAAGGTCCGTACCAACTTCGAGTTGGGCGCAGCCAACGTACCTACAAACTTCGCAATCGGCGCTTGTAAAACACCCAGCAGTTTCGCCACGGCTTGCGCACGAGTGGGCAATGAAGCCACTCGCTCAAGTTCCTTCGGACCGAGCAATTGCCCGCCCAAAGACACCAATGTCGTCACTAACTTGTTGTTGTCCTTCGAAAACGCCTTGACGATACGCGCCGCAGCGCCTGGATCATCTTGCGAGAATGCGAGCACAACGGGGCCCTTCAACGCCGGAGCGATACACTCGAAAGCGGTGCCGGCAACAGCCTTGCGCGCGAGCGTGTTCTTGACCACGCGCAAATAAACGCCCTCTTTACGCGCTTTCGCCCGTAAGTCGGTCATCTGCGTCACAGTCAAGCCACGGTTCTCTGCGCCCACCACGGACAGGGCTTTCGCCGCGACCGCGTTGACTTCTGCCACCACGACTTTCTTTTCTTCTAACTTGAGTGCCATCTATAAAGGTCCTCCGGAAGAAGCGTCACACACAAGATGCAAGCACAGCGCCTTGCACCCACCCTTTTAAGGCGCGACCTATCCCAGGCAAATTCCTGATTTGGGTCCCACCATCTGCGCAGGCCTAATAATTAAGAGCCCTTGCTCACCTACGGTCTTCGACAGTGGGTGCGCGCAGACAAAATCGCCTGAACGCAGCCCTCCATCAATTCAATTAAATCTTTAAACCTAAACTCGACTGATCGATCGCCACACCTGGACCCATAGTCGAGGAGACGGTCAATCTCTTAAGATAGATACCCTTCGACGTTGCCGGCTTGATCTTCTGTAAGTCCAAAACCAACGCCATAAGATTTTCCTTCAAGGCATTAGACTCAAAACTCGCACGACCAATTTGCGCGTGGATAATGCCGGCCTTGTCGGTGCGATAACGCACTTGACCGGATTTGGCATTCTTTACCGCGCCAGCAACATCGGGCGTCACAGTTCCTACCTTAGGATTAGGCATCAAGCCGCGCGGACCCAAAATTTGGCCCAACTGACCGACAATGCGCATGGCATCGGGACTAGCAATCACCACATCGAAATTCATTTCGCCGGCTCTTACTTTCTCAGCCAGATCCTCAAAACCGACAATATCGGCACCCGCCGCTCGCGCCGCATCAGCATTCTTACCTTGGGTGAATACCGCCACACGCACAGCCTTACCCGTGCCATGCGGCATTACGGTAGAACCACGCACTTGCTGATCGGACTTAGTCGCATCGACGCCTAAATTCACAGACACATCGACGGACTCGTTAAATTTTGCTGTAGCGAATTCCTTCACCAATTTAATCGCATCATCAATGGCATACGACTTGCCGGGAGGAAGCTTATCCTTCCAACTCTTCATTCTTTTGGGCAACGTAGGCATATCAGACTCCTTCCACATCAACGCCCATACTACGAGCACTACCCGCGATGGTACGGACCGCGGCCTCCAAATCACTCGCCGTCAAATCCGGCGTCTTCATCTTGGCAATATCTTCCAGCTGTTTACGCGATATCTTGCCAACCTTAGCCGTATTAGGCGTAGGGCTACCCTTCGGGATACCAATTGCCTTGCGGATCAACACCGAGGCAGGTGGCGTCTTCATGATGAAAGTAAAACTACGATCGCTGTACACCGTGATCACCACCGGCGTCGGCAAACCTTTCTCAAGTGCCTGAGTCTGGGCATTAAATGCCTTACAGAACTCCATAATGTTGACACCCTGCTGGCCTAAAGCTGGCCCTACCGGCGGGCTGGGATTCGCCTGCCCCGCAGGGATCTGCAGCTTGATATAACCTGTCACTTTCTTAGCCATTACTCATCGCTCCTGTGGGTACTAACGCCAACCGTTTAAGGGCCAGCTCCCCTGTATTTCTCAACCCAGAATTCTCAATCTAAAACTTAACCCTTCTCAACTTGAGAGAAATCTAACTCCACCGGTGTCGAGCGCCCCAAAATCTGCACCGCCACCTGCAAACGATTCTTTTCGTAATTCACCGACTCAACCACACCATTAAAGTCGTTGAACGGACCATCCGTCACGCGCACCACTTCGCCAGGCTCGAACAGCACTTTTGGCTTCGGCTTATCCACGCCCTCTTCCACTCGACGCAAAATGGACATGGCCTCTTTGTCGGTAATCGCAGCGGGTTTATCGCTAGTACCACCGATGAAACCCAACACCTTGGGAACTTCCTTCACCAAATGCCAAGTATCCTCATCCATTTCCATCTGCACCAGCACATACCCTGGAAAAAACTTCCGATCTGATTTGCGCTTCTGGCCGTCGCGCATTTCAACGACTTCCTCGGTCGGCACCAAAATCTCGCCGAATTTCGCCTCCAGGCCAGCGCGTTTTACGCGCTCCTTGAGTGACTCAGAGACTTTATGCTCGAAATTCGAATAAGCGTGAACTACATACCATCGCAGGGACATAAATGCTCCGAATTCGTCAGGCGGACTGACCAGTTAGTAGCCGAGTCAGCCCGGTGAGAACCCAGTCGAGCCCCCAAAAAAACAACCCCATAAATATGGCGAATAAGAACACCACATAGGTAGTCTTAATCGTCTCATCGCGCTCCGGCCAAACTACTTTGCGCAATTCAATTCGCGAAACTTGCGAAAACTGCCAGAATTCACGGCCCAATCGACTAAACCAGGCTAGCCCCAGACCTATTGCGACGCCCATTACCACCATACCGATACGAATCGGCAGGGCTCGATCGTCGAACCAGTAATACGCCACAATGCCCGCGAACAACGCGAGAATTGCCAAAAACAGCAACGTCGTATCTTTCGACGACGCGCTCGGTGTTGTTTGCACTTCAGCCATAATTACTTATTCGCTACAGGCCACACACTGGCAGGGCAGGAGGGAATCGAACCCCCAACCTGCGGTTTTGGAGACCGCCGCTCTGCCAATTGAGCTACTGCCCTGTATTAGTTAATGAACGTTGTTTACGCAATTACCTTGGCAACGACGCCAGCGCCGACGGTTTTGCCGCCCTCGCGGATCGCAAAGCGCAAGCCCTGCTCCATCGCAATCGGGTGTATTAACTCC
>JAYVYN010000003.1:0-11772 GCA_043784265.1 Gammaproteobacteria bacterium
TCATGGTTCCGGCTGAGTCGATCTGCCATAAAGTTGATTGCAAACCGATCGCATAGAAATTGTTGCCTGTGTCGACCGCAACCCCACAGGGGTAGCATAGCAACGCCGACGCACCCGTACCGGCCTGATCACCACATACCCGGGGTGAACCCACAACCGTGGATACGACGCCACCTGGCGTAATTTTTCGCAACGCATTGTAGTCGACCACAAATAAATTCCCTGACGAATCCAGCGCTAGTGAGGTCGGACCCTAAAACAGGCCGCGGCAATAGGGCCGTCGGCGTAACCGCCATTCAGTACAATTATTTACACCTTTGAATGCCGCGCCTCAAGCTCCTTAATCACCTGCGCCAACGACAAGTCCTTGGCCCTGAGCAAAAGCACCAGGTGGTACATCAAGTCTGCTGCTTCGCCTATGATTTCGTCTTTGGATTGAGCAACAGCGGCGAGTGCCAGTTCTAAACCTTCTTCGCCGACTTTTTGCGCAATTCTTCGGGTTCCTTGCTCAAGCAAATGGGTGGTATAGCTGCCAGCAGGTCGTTCAGCCATGCGCTGCATAATGACTCGCTCCAGCAAACTTAAGAATTCTAAGTCTTTATTGCCAGCGTACGCGGCATCTCCCCAGCAAGTAGTGGTACCCGTGTGGCATACGGGGCCATGGGGTATCGCCAGGACCAGGAGTGCATCGCGATCACAATCCGCCGCGATGCTTTTCAATTCAAGAAAATTTCCCGACGTTTCGCCTTTGGTCCAAAGTCGATTCTTGCTTCGGCTCCAAAAGGTCACGCGGCCGCTGGTCTGCGTTAATATTAACGCCTCCGCATTCATGTATCCCAACATGAGCACTGCTCCCGTGTTCGCATCTTGCACAATGGCGGGCAATAGTCCCTGATCTTTGTCCCAATCAAGTTCACCAATTTCATCTTGCTCATATAGTTCGTTCATAGACGCACCTCAATCCCGTTCTCCCGCAGAGTTTTTTTCAATTCGGGTATACATATTTCCCCCGAATGAAATACGCTGGCGGCGAGCGCGGCATCGACGCAGGCTAATTTGAATACCTGGGTAAAATGATCCGCAACGCCAGCACCGCCGGAGGCGACTAACGGCACCCGACAGAGCTTTCTGACTGCGTGCAATTGCACGAGGTCATAACCCTGTCTTACGCCATCGCTCGCCATACAATTGAGTACAATCTCGCCCGCTCCTCGCTGCTGTACTTCCTGGACCCAGTCCAGCGTAAGTCTTGAGGAGTCACGCGACAGGGCTACATCGCCGGTTAACATTTGGACTCGATAATCGGAGCCGACCGTTTGACTATCGATGCCCACAACCACGCATTGCGTACCGAAGCGCTCGCTTAAGGCATTGATTAAATCGGGATTCGCGAGGGCGGGAGAATTGATCGAGATTTTTTCTGCACCTTCGGCGAGTACTTGTTCGGCATCAGATACGGTGCGTATGCCACCGGCCACACAGAACGGAATATCAAGCAGTTGTGCCACCCTACTTATCCACGAGCGATCCACTGACTGGCCTCGGGGACTTGCGGAAATATCATAGAAAATAAGCTCATCGGCTCCTTCATCCCGATAGCGTTGCGCTAGCTCAATAATATCGCCGACGATGCGATGATCGCGAAAGCGTACGCCTTTGACTACCTTGCCATCTCGCACGTCGAGGCAGGGGACTATTCGTTTGGCAAGAATGGTGCAAGCTCCGCCAGAGGAATTCTATTCTCAAGTAGTGCTTTACCGCTGATCGCTGCCGCCAGCCCAATGTTCGCCAATTGTGCGAGGTCATCGCTAGCGCGAATACCGCCGGATGCCTGCCACTGGATCGCCGGGTAGCGGCGCAGAGCTTCACTGTAGAGTTCTACATTGGGTCCCGAGAGCGCACCGTCGCGATCAACATCCGTACATAGCACATGGGTAAGGCCCGATGCTGCGAAGTTCTCGACCGCGGCCCACAAACACACTGCGGATTGTTGTTGCCAGCCGTGGGTGGTCACGACGGGTAGTTTGTTGAGGTCAAAGCGGACATCAAATGCCAGCGTCACGCGATCACTGCCGAAGGCCCCCAGCCAATCGCGTACTAAATCAAGATGGGTTATTGCAGCGCTACCAATCACCACACGGGCTACCCCAAGTTGGAACATTTGGGTTATGGATTCTTTATCTCGAAGTCCACCGCCTACTTGCAAATTTGCGGTTTTGGACGCTGCTAGGGCGGCAATAATTGCACGGTTGTGTGAGCTGCCACGCGCTGCGTCCAAATCGACAATATGCAGCCAGTGCGCGCCCAATTCGCAATACTGGGCGAGTAGCGTTAAGGGATCGACGCTGTAGCGGGTTTCCGCATCGAAATCTCCCCGCAACAATCGTACACAGCGTCCCTCTTTCAAATCAATCGCGGGTATCAGGCGCATGGGCTGACCGGTAAGGATACAAAATTACGCAGTACCCTAGCACCAACGCCCGCGGAACGTTCGGGATGAAATTGCGTTCCGTAGAAATTATGCGATTGCACGGCGGCGCTAAAGGTTCCAATATATTGGGCGCATGCAATCGTCTTATTGCCGACCGGCACCGCGAAGCTATGCACGAAGTAGGCGTAATCCTGACCACCGATACCGTCCAGCAAGGGGACTTCGCGCGGGATCTCGAGGGTATTCCAGCCCATATGCGGTACGGGTTGACCGGGCGAATCGACGAAACGCAGCGCTCGCCCCGGAATAATGCCAAGACAGGTCGTGGCCCCCTCCTCGGAACTGTCCATTAACAATTGCATACCGAGGCAAATACCCAGCACCGGCTGCGTCAATCGTGGAATGATTGCATCGAGTCGACGCTCACGCAGTCGCTGCATGCCCTCCGCAGCTGCACCGACCCCAGGTAAAATGATATGGGTGGCGGCCGTGATTCGCGCGGCATCGGCGGATACTGTGGCGGTGAGCCCTAAACGTTGCAGCGCAAATTTCAAGGATGCGATATTGGCACCGCCACTCTCAACGATGACTACATCCTGTTTAGTCACAACACCCCTTTAGTGCTCGGCAATTCACTGCCCTCAATGCGTATGGCCTGGCGTAAGCTGCGCCCAACCGCTTTAAAGCATGATTCCACCATATGATGAGTATTCTCACCCTGTACCGTGATATGCAGCGCAGCCCCCAAGGTCTCCGCCAGTGACCTAAAAAAATGCGGTACTAATTCGGTGGGTAAATCGCCCACACGGTCACGCGGTAATTGACCCTTCCAAAGAAAATAGGGACGACCCGAAAGATCAAGCGCTACCTGCGCCTCCGCCTCGTCCATTGCCAACAAAAAGCCGTAGCGTCCGATTCCCTTCTTATTGCCCACGGCCACGCGCAAAGCCGACCCTAAGGCGAGTGCGCAATCCTCGACCGTGTGATGCTCGTCGATATGCAGATCACCCACACACTTCAATTGCAACGCGAAACCCGCGTGCTTGGCAATTTGCTCCAGCATATGATCAAAAAACCCTAATCCAGTACTGATGTGGGTCGGCCCCTCACGCGATAAATCGACATCAATCGTGATGTGAGTTTCCTTAGTTTTACGCTCCACATGGGCGCGGCGCAAATTCCCCAAAATGGTTTGAGCGATCCACGGCCACGTCGCTTCAATCGCACCCTTCAATCGAATAGACAATCCTTGAATTTCCATCGCACTAGCAAACTCAAGATCGGTCTCCCGATCACCGATCATATAGCTCTGAGATTTATCAAACGGCTGCCCGTTCACATAGTCCAAGGCCAAACGAATATTAGGCTTTCGACAGTGACAACGATCGGCAACGAAATGAGGACAGACCAGTACGGCGTCAAACTCTATGCCCTGTGATTTAAACAATTGCACCATGAAACGCTGCACGGATTCGTATTTATCTTGCGGTAAACTCGCGGTGCCCAATCCATCTTGATTGGTCACAATCACTAACTCGAACCCCGCATCGCACAATGCTAACAACGCAGGCACTACTCCCGGCATTAGCTGAAGTTTATCTAAGCTATCGACTTGCTGATCCGGTGGCTCCTCAATTAAAGTGCCATCGCGATCCAAAAACAAAATACGTCTATTCACGGAATCTCCAGCTGACGCAAGCTTTGCAACAGCACATCGTTCTGCGCACGTGATCCCACCGTAATACGCAAGGAACGCGGAAGTGATGGATGCGCACGCAGGTCTCGCACAAGAGTGCTCGCTGCCATCGTCGCCCGCATACACGAATCGGCGTAGTCACTATCAACCAGCATAAAATTCGCGTCACTCGGCCAAATCTTGCCAATCACGGCGATTTTTTCCAGTCCTTGCCGCAAGTAATCTCGCTCCATAAGCAATGCCTCTATCCGAATTGCTGATTCATCCAAAGCCTGCGACGTTAATGCGCCCAATGCCGCTTCAATCGCCAACGATGCAAGTGAGTAAGGCGGTATTACGCGCCGTGCAAGTTGAATAAGCTCAGGGTCCGCCAATAACGCCCCGATGCGTGCTCCCGCCAGTGCATGCGCCTTCGACAACGTTCGTAATATCACCAATGAAGGGAAACGATCCAGCCAAGACACAAGGCTACGCTTACCGGACCACTCTACATACGCCTCATCCAATACTACAATCGCCTTCCCCGCGAGCGCCGTACAAATAGCCTCCACGGCAGTCTCCCCTAACAGGTTTGCAGTCGGGTTATTGGGTGAACACAGATACACGAGTTTTACATTCGGGAGCCAAGCTTTGAGCAAGCGATCAGGATCTACGCTCCAGTTCTGCGCGCGATCGAGCGGAACCTCGATAATTTCGGCGCCCTGTATACGTGCTGCAACCTGGTACATGCCAAAGGTCGGCGAGCATTGCAAAATCGCGTCTTGCCCCGCGCGCAAAAAAATACGCGACAGTAAATCGATAGCCTCATCGCTACCGCGGGTCGCCAGAATAGAGTTCTGCGGCACCGAGTATAGATACGCTAGGCGTTCTATGAGTGCTGCCGGCTGCGGCTCCGGATAGCGATTAAGACCCATCGTACTGTGATCGCCCGTCGGGCGCCAAGGCGCTTCATTAGCGTGTAAACGCGCGAGGCCCGGTAACCACGCCGCATGCGAATACGGTTTAAGGTTTAGAATTTCGGGCCGCGCCAGTGACAGTATGGGATTCATATCGCCTTTAGTCGTCGCGTCACGGCGGCGGCGTGCGCATCGAGTCCTTCCATCTGGGCCAGGGTTACCGCCGTAGGACCTAGCGCGCGAAGTCCGAGAGTACTCAATTCTTGCACCGTAATTCGCTTTTGAAAATCTTCCAGCGATAAGCCGCTGTAGGTCTTCGCGTAGCCACTCGTGGGAAGCGTATGGTTTGGTCCACTACAATAGTCGCCGAGAGTTTCAGGTGACCAATTGCCTAAAAAAACGGCGCCCGCATTTTGCACGCGTGGCAGCCAACCCCGTGGCTCATGAACTTGAAGCAGCAAGTGTTCGGGAGCGTACGCATTGGCAATCTCAAATGCCCGCTCTAGACTGTCAACCACGATTAATCGCACATGGGCTAAGGACTTGTCGAGAATTGCGCTGCGCGACAGATTCCGGCATTGCAATCGCAGCTCAGCCTTTACTGCCTCTGCCGTCTCGATCGAGGTCGTAATCAGTAAGGCCTGCGCGTCCTCGCTGTGCTCCGCCTGGGCCAATAAATCGGCGGCGACAAATTCCGGCAATGCGTTGGTATCCGCGATGATCATGACCTCACTGGGTCCGGCGGGAAGATCCAACGCCGCACCCTCCACATCGCCTGACACCAAGATTTTTGCGGCGGTGACCCAGGCGTTACCGGGTCCAAAGATCTTGTCGCATTTGGGAATGCTCTGGGTGCCATAGGCCATTGCGGCAATGGCCTGCGCGCCGCCGATTTTGTAAACCTGCTTTACGCCTGTCTTACGGGCCGCCACTAAGATGGCGGGATTTATGTGACCCACCGGACTCGGCGGGGTACACAGCACGCGAATGGGGCAACCCGCGAGCAAGGCGGGTACTCCCAGCATAATGGCGGTGGAAGGCAGCGGCGCGGATCCCGCGGGCACATAAAGCCCGACCGCGCGTAAGGGTACGATGATTCGCTCGCATATTACGCCGGGAGCGGTTTCAACTCGCAGCGAGTGCGGCATTTGCGCGGCATGAAATTTATTCACCGCCTCAATCGCGGTGTTGATCGCTACGCGTTGCTCAGCGTTTAATTGTTGGTCAGCGGCATCGAACTCAGATTCAGTGACCGCCAATGAACTTAAAGTTGCCCGATCTAATTCTTGTGTAAGTTGAAATAAGGCCGAATCTCCCTCCTTTCTGACGCGCTCAATAATCGCCCGAGCCTTAACCGTCACCGAAGTGGCAAGCGCTTGCGTGGGGCGGGCGAGGGCGGCGGATTGCTCGGCTGCGTTAAGTACCTTCCAGTCGAGAATGCGTAGATTTCGGTCTAGTGTCACGGCCTTTGCGCCTTAAGCCAACATTTTCTCGACCGGGAGCACTAGCACCGAACTTGCGCCAGCACTCTTTAGATCTTCTAAGGTTTCCCAGAACACATTCTCGTGACACACCGCATGCACGGCGACGCGGTCACCGCGGCCTTCCAAGGGAATGACTGTCGGCGATTCACTTCCCGGCAGTAGCTTCGTGATGGCGGCCAACGCCGAACGGGGCGCGTGCAGCATGATGTACTTACTGCCTTTGACTTGTTCAACGCCGTCGATGCGCACCAGCAATCGACGCGTCCATTCCTGCTTCTCTGCTGGAATCGCGATGGGAGTACGAATCAATACGGCCTGACTCTCAAGTACTACCTCGACCTGGCGTAAATGATTGGCAGCCAATGTAGAGCCGGTGGATACCAAGTCACAAATTACATCCGCACGCCCTAGTCGTGGCGCGATTTCAACAGCACCGGATAGCACGACGGCTTCAGCTTGCACGCTATGTTGGTTGAGAAAGCGGTTCAAAATATGCGGATAGGTGGTCGCGATGCGCTTACCCGCTAACGACGCGGGTCCCCGATAGTCAAACCCATCGGGCACCGCGATACACAACTTACAATGCCCAAAATCCAATAACTGAACGATTTCGAATAGGGGGCTTAAGCCGCGTGCCTGAAATGCCAAACGCTTTTCTTCCACGACATTAAGGCCCACGAGCCCCAATTCGCAAACGTCTTCTTGCACCAGATCGGGAATATCGTCGTCGCGCACGAATAAAACATCGAGTGGCATGTTTTCGCCATAGCACATGAGCTGGTCTTTGCCACGACTGAACTTCAAGCCGCAGGATGCCAACAGTTGCAGCGAACTATCGGTGAGGCGGCCACTTTTTTGCAGCGCAATTTTGAGCCGTTGAGGAAAGTTACGCCCTGTCATGAATTTTCAACTTATCGGCAATGGATCGATACCCGCCATTGCCCAAGGTTAAGCATCTGGCCACGCGGCCTATGGTGGTGACACTGACACCGGTTTGCTTATGAATTTCGCGATAGGGGAGTGCGCGTTCTAACAGCTCCACCACCGCCCAGCGATCGGCCATAGCCTGCAGTTCAGCAGGCGTGCACAAATCACGAAAAAAATTTCGGCATTCATCCACGCTGCGTAATGCTAAAAACGCGCCATACAGCGCACGTTCGTGCTGCTGCTCTTGGCGAGGAGTTACCTGGCGATTGGTTTTCATCCAACTAATGTACTAGCGCATTAATACATTAGCAAGAGTTAAAAGTAACAAGGACTAAAGTTAATTCTTGACGAGCGCAGGCGCACTGCCTACTATTCTTCGTAGTTTATTTAGACCGGCTGAGGGAAAGGCCCTTAGAAGCCGGGGCAACCATCCTTAAAGACAAATTGAGGAACGGTGCCAACTCCTGCGGAAGACGACAGTATCGTATCCGATAAATAAACGGCCAATGGGCAGCTAATTGATAGCAATTGCAGTCTTGCTTTTGGCTTAAAGCGCTTGAGCGCTCCGTAGGGGTGTTTGTGAATCCTTTAGGAGTGCGAATGTTGGCTGAGCGTATCGATTCAAGTGGATTAACCCCGAGCGGAGCGCAAGTGCGCGACGAAGTGCTGACTTTGTCGGCGCCTTTTCGCCTTTATTTTGGGGACGAACTTCAAGGTGCCCACGTTGCTTTTCGGCTCGAAGGTCCTGCCGAGGCACCCGTAGTGGTAGCCTTAGGTGGAATTTCGGCACACCGGAAAGTGACTGAGCCTGGGGTTGGATGGTGGAGCGGAGTGGCAGGAACCGGTCTTGGCATTGATACGCAGCGTTATCGCGTATTGGGAATCGATTATATCGGCAGTGGCGGAGCGAGTTCAGGACCTGCGATGGGCGTTCAATTTCCCCCCATCTCGGCCTTTGATCAAGCGAATGCTCTGCACGAAATATTACGGCATTTGGGTTTAAAGTCTTTTCACGCCATCGTCGGTGCCTCGTATGGTGGCATGGTGGCGCTAGCCTTTGCGGCTCGATATCCCAAATTGGTTAACCGCATTGTGGTCTTGAGTGCCAGCGATAAGGCTCATCCCCTATCCACGGCCTGGCGCAGCGTGCAGCGTCAAATCGTGCGCGAGGCAATTGCTCGCGGCGACGGTGCCGCCGGACTTAAATTGGCTCGTGCCCTGGCGATGGCGACTTATAGAAGCTCGACGGAATTTGTACTGCGTTTTAGTGGAGCGCCGGTGCGGGGGACTGATCGATTTCGTTTTCCCGTTGAGGAGTACTTATTCGCGCGCGGTGATGATTATGTGCAGAAATATCGCGCTGAATCATTTTTATGTTTGAGTGAGTCGATTGATTTGCATGCGGTGGACGCGGCGTTGATTGATACGGCTGCGACACTCATTGCGGTGCATGAGGATCAATTGGTCCCCTTCGCTGATATGGAGTCGTTGGCTAAACGTCTTAAGGGACCCAGTCAATTGGTCGCCATGAATTCGGTTTTTGGTCACGACGCATTTTTGAAGGAAGGCGCGGCACTGACCTCCATTATTAATAGTGCGCTGGCGGAGTAGAAGATGAAAGACAGGAAAATTGCCACTCGTTCGGTTCGTGCGGGTCTTGAATCGGACGCGCAATTTGGCGCCGTGGTACCACCGATTTATTTAACGTCGAATTTTGCCTTTGACGGTTTTCGCAAGCAACGGAGTAAGTACGATTACACGCGGTCTGGAAATCCCACGCGTGATCAACTGGGAGCTGCGCTGGCTGACCTTGAAGGCGGTGCGGGAGCGGTGGTGACCTGCACGGGCCTTGCGGGCATTACTTTGATTGTGGCGACTTTACCCAGTGGTTCGCGCGTGCTCATGCCGCACGATTGCTATGGCGGAACGCATCGTTTATTGACGGCGCTCCACAAACAGGGAGTGTTGGTAGTCGATTTTGTTGACCAGGGGAACCCGCAGGCGTTAAAAGCGGCGCTTGCGGCCAAGCCTCGTTTGGTGTGGATTGAGACGCCAAGTAATCCTTTGCTACGCATTGTGGATATTCGAGAGCTTGCCACGGCGGCGCACGCGGTGGGTGCGACGGTGGTGGTGGACAATACTTTTCTGTCACCTGTGTGGCAACAGCCTTTAAAATTAGGTGCTGATTTAGTATTGCATTCGACCACTAAATATTTGAATGGCCATAGTGATGTGGTGGGGGGGGTGGTCATTGCGGCAACGGCTGAGCAGCATCAGAATTTGTCCTGGTGGGCCAACGCGATTGGTGTGACGGGCGCGCCCTTTGATAGTTTCATGACTTTGCGGGGTGTGCGTACCCTACACGCCCGTATGCGCGTTCACGCAGAGAATACCGTAGCCGTTGTGGATACACTGAAATTACATACGGCGGTTGCCCAGGTGTATTACCCCGGTCTGATAGACCATCCGGGACACGCAATTGCTCGGCGCCAACAATCGGGTTTTGGTGCGATGTTGAGTTTCGAATTGCGCGGCGGTGAACCTGCGGTTGAGGCTTTTTTGGCGGGATTGGAGTGTTTTACGCTCGCTGAATCGTTAGGCGGCGTTGAGAGCCTGATCGCGCACCCTGCGACCATGACCCACGCGGGCATGGATGAGGCTTCGCGCATACGGGCCGGCATAGGTCCTGGGTTACTGCGCGTCTCGGTTGGCATTGAGGACCCCATTGACTTGGTGGAGGACTTGAACGCTGCGCTGGCGCGCGCTGGGGGCATTAGCTGTGAGAGCCAGGGATTTATATGACGGACATTATTTGATCGCGTGCTATTCGGAATGACTGCTACGATAGCCAGTTGGGAGACACCCATTTGCACAATCGGCCCCTTTGAGACATTGAGCATCTAAAATTGCCTGCTCCAGAACAGACGTTTAGAATGCTGCTTATCCCGGGCTCTTGGAGCGACCGATAACGATGAAGTCCGATCGCAGCGGTCGAATCGCAGGTGCTCTGTATGTCGTGGTGATCGCGACCGGCATGTTCAGCCTCGGCTACGTTCCGGGCCACTTGCAGCTAACCGGCGATGCCGAATCGGTCGTTCGCACGATCACCTCAAACGAGACGATGTATAGGCTTGGCATCGTGTCGTGGTTTATAAACTGCGTTGCGTTTCTATTGTTACCCCTGGCGTTCTACCGATTGTTTTATGCCGTGAATTGTCGAGCCGCCATTCTGATGGTTGCGTTCGCGTTGATGAGCATTCCCATATCACTGGTAGCCGCCGGCAATGAATTGGACGTGTTGTCATTGATAGGCGGAAAGACGCCCCTCCAGGCGGTGAGCCTGGAAAATCGCCATGCAATGGTGATGCGATCGCTCACCGCGTACGAGAACGGTATGTTCGTTGCCCAGCTATTCTGGGGGCTCTGGCTTATCCCGCTCGGCCTGCTGATTTTGAAATCACGTGCGGTGCCGAGGTTATTTGGCGTACTGCTATTGCTCGGCGGTATGGGCTACCTCCTCCAGGAGTTAGGCGGTATACTTTTTAGTGGTTTTCGCCAAACGCCGCTGTCACAATTCTCCACTTTGCCAGCAGCTGCCGGGGAGATCGGATTGGGCGTTTGGTTGCTTCTGAGAGGTATCCGGCAAGGCGCCGTCAATTTTGATTAAACGCCTGATGTGGAATCACTGAGATTCCGACAAGAAATCCATGCTTGAAGATGTCAAAGTACCTATTCGGTTGAAGCTATCAGCACTCTGGGCCGCGCTGATGTTCTGCTATGTGTATGGAGACTACTTTGGCCTTTATCACCCTGGGCAACTGCAAGGGATGCTTCGCGGCGACGGTCCCATCGGTCCTACTTCACAGGCAACGCTTGTAGCGGTGTCGATTCTCATGGCAATCCCAAGTCTGATGGTTTTTCTTCCAATGGTGCTTCCGCCCGTATTTAACCGCTGGACGAATATTGTGCTGGCGTTGCTCTACGCCGCAATCGTTGTATTGACCATGCCGGGTTCCTGGGCGTTTTATCTCATTTTCTCCACCATCGAAATAGTGCTTAGTTTGGCTATCGTGTGGTACGCGTGGAAATGGCCAAGGACTAGTTGACGGTGAGTCTGTCTTGGCGGCGAGCGCTGCCTGTCGGATCGCGATGCTATCGAGATTGTCATCAATGGCAATGTCGGCTTCATCATTCCGCGACAATGGATTGACGCGCTAAATCTTGTGTATTACAGAACTTAATTTAGAGGGGGGTGGATATGCAATAGGCCCATCGTCAGACGCAAAAAATACTGTTCGAGCTGCAATTGCCAAGAAGCATCACGGATGATTTTGGAAG
>JAYVYN010000004.1:0-2697 GCA_043784265.1 Gammaproteobacteria bacterium
TATCCGATGAACGCGGACATTGCGGATATTGCTCATGCGCGGGGAGCCTTGGTGGGTTATGTGCACCCGTTTGATGAAGAACCACAACCGGTGAGTAAACCTGGTGAGCGACTGACGAATGAATTGCCGATTGATGTGGCTTTAGGCAAAGTCGACTACATGGAGATTCTGGGGTTTAGTGATCATCGTGCCACGGCTGCGGTGTGGTATCGATTGCTCAATTTGGGATTTCGTTTGCCGGCCGCCGCGGGAACGGATGCGATGGCGAATTTTGCCTCGCTGCGCGGACCGGTGGGAATGAATCGCGTGTATGCGCGCGTTGATGCCGGTGCTGGTGTCGGTTCTGGTGTCGGTTCTGGTCTCGGCGAGAGCGCCATTGACCCGAAGCTATGGATGGTGGCGCTAAAGGCGGGAAGGAGTTTTGCGACCAATGGGCCATTGTTGGGATTTAGTTTAGGGCTTAAGCAAATTGGCGATGAATTGAAATTTGAGGCGGCTCAAGCGAGCGTGCCGTTTTCGGTGCGCATACACTCAATTGTGCCGGTGGATCATCTCGAATTGGTGTGCAACGGCCGGGTGGTGAAGTCTTTCGTGCAACACAAGGCGCTGGATCAGGGCGAGTTCACTGGACACATTCCCTTAAGCACGAGTGGCTGGTGTGTGACACGAGCGTCTACTGATGCGGCTCGTTATCCGGTGCTAGATAATTATGTGTATGCCACCACTAGCCCGATCTATATTCATATTGCGGGCAAGCCATTGAAGTCGCCCGAGGATGCGCGTTATTTCGCTGCGTGGGTTGATCGAGTCGTGGAGGCCACGACGGCGTATCCTGATTGGAATAACGCCGGGGAAAAGCAGGGTGTCTTGAAGATGCTTGCGAAAGCGAAAGCGGTTTACGTAGGAATGCAATGACTGAAACCGCCAAAGGCTCTTTGCATAAAATCTTAGGGCTTGGTTTTGGGTTGGCGTTGGCATTTGGCGGAACGGTGGGAGTGGGAATTTTGCGTCTACCCGGAACTCTCGCGGGGGCGTTGGGCGATTCACGCTTAATCATTGCCTGTTGGATCGTTGGCGGGCTGTATGCACTTCTCGGTGCTGTGGCGGTGGCGGAGTTGTCCGCGATGTATCCCCAATCGGGTGGGTTTTATGTGTACGCGCAGCGTGCCTTTGGTAATGGCGCAGGATTTGTGGTGGGGTGGAGCGATTGGATTAACAATGTCGCGTCCCTATCTTATGCGGCCATTACTGCGGCGGTATTTTTAGGGGTTCTATGGACGCCTGCCGCCGCGCATCCGCAAGTAATTTCGATCAGCACATTGGTTGCCTTTACCGCGTTGCACTGGTTGGGCTTGCGCATTGGCAGCACCTCGACTCGGATCATTAGCGTGACCGTGGGGTTGATGTTCATGGTGCTGGTCGTGGGATGTTTTCTGGCACCGGCTGCGCCCGCTTTGGCACCGGCGGCGGCTGCAGCGGTGAATGTCGAGAGCACGAGCGTGCTCGCGTCGGCGGCGTCATTGCCACTGTTCTCTTTGGGCATGCTCACGGCGTTAGTCACCGCCCTGCGCGCGGTGTTGGTGACTTACGATGGTTGGTATTCGCCCATCTACTTAGCAGAAGAAAATAAGGACCCGGCGACGACTATGCCGCGCGCGATTGTGGGCGGTACCTTGTTGGTTGCGGCTCTTTATATTGTGCTCAACATGGCTTTCTTACGCGTTTTGCCGCTGTCAGTTTTGGCACACTCAGAGCTACCCGCGGCGGATGCAGCGCGCATTATTTTGCCGCGCGGTGGGGCAGAGTTGGTTACGGTTATTTCCCTGTTGACGGTATTAAGCCTGGTTAACGCAGTGATGTTAATGACGCCGCGGATTTTGTTAGCCATTGGTCGCGATGGATTTTTTACCCAGAAAGCGGCTACGGTAAGCGCTGGCGGAACGCCGCGGGTCGCGTTGATGTTGTCGAGTTTGGCGAGTGCAATATTAATTTTATGCGGGACCTTTAACCAGATTATCGCGCTGGCGGCAGTGCTATTTTTGTTGAACTATGTGTCGGCGTATTCAGCGATGTTTGTATTGCGACGGCGTGAACCCTTGGCCGTTCGCCCCTATCGGGCTTTTGGCTTTCCGTATACCACCGGAATTGTGTTGCTGGGGTCGGTGCTGTTTTTGGTGGCTGCGGTAGTGGACGACTATCAATCAGGAATGGTGGCGGCGGCATTGTTGGTGGCCTGCGTTCCCATTTACCTGTGGCTGGCGCGGAGGCGGGGTATTACTCGCGCTTGAATCGTAAGGCAGGCAGACAAGTTAGTGGGATTTACGTCTGTGCTGACGATCCCGGTGGCGCAAGCTCGTTCCGAGACCCTCGCTCTGGCTACGCTTTGCTCCACAGTTTTGCCCAGGTCGCAAACTCGGCAGGCCGCACTGGGTAACGGGCGAAATTCCCTTCGTGTAGCGCCATCAATTCAGTCTCGGCCATTTCACGGAATGAAGCTTGAACGTTGGCATCGAGGTGGGTTGCGGTCCAGGTCACCACGTGATCAAAGGCCGTCTTTCTGTCCATTGGGCCACGTATCACGTCGCCGACAATCTCACGCAAGGCTGCACGGTGCCGAAGCCGGAACGGGTCTGGTTCGCCGGTCTGTTGGCGTACGGCGGCATAGCGGTTGGCGGATCGCTCATAAGCCCAGATGAA
>JAYVYN010000005.1:0-7973 GCA_043784265.1 Gammaproteobacteria bacterium
TAGTGCTGGATGTAGGCAGCCGCGCGGGTACTGCGCCAGCCCCGGTGGGAGCGGTTGCTAGCGGTAATGCGGCCAATCTTAAGCCGCGTGTCTTGTTACCGCCATCTGTGCTTGGAAGCCGAATTAACGCGGAGTTTACCTTCGATAGCTTTGTGGAGGGTAAAAGCAATCAATTGGCCAAGGCAGCAGCAATTCAGGTCGCGGGTAACCTAGGCAAAGCCTATAACCCGTTGTTTATTTATGGAGGTGTGGGTTTAGGCAAGACGCATTTAATGCATGCTGTGGCCAATAAAATTAAAGAAAATAATCCTGACGCGCGCCTAGCTTATGTGCATAGCGAGCGATTTGTGGGAGACATGGTAAGGGCCTTGCAACACAACACCATGAATGACTTTAAGAGTGCCTATCGATCGTTGGATGCATTAATGATCGATGATATTCAATTTTTTGCGGGAAAAGAGCGCTCTCAGGAGGAGTTTTTTCATACCTTTAACGCTTTGCTGGAAAGCCAGCAGCAGGTAATTCTCACGTGTGATCGTTATCCTAAGGAAGTGGATGGCCTTGAGGAGCGATTGAAGTCGCGCTTTGGGTGGGGGCTGACGGTTGCGATTGAGCCGCCTGAATTGGAAACTTGCGTGGCGATATTAATGAGTAAAGCCGCGATGACTCATGTAGATTTACCTGAGGAAGTGGCGTTTTTTATAGCCAAGCGAATTCGCTCTAACGTACGCGAACTCGAGGGAGCATTGCGGCGCGTTGTAGCGACGTCGAATTTTACGGGAAGACCTATAACTCTGGAGTTTGCGAAAGAGGCGCTGCGCGATCTTTTGGCCTTGCAAGAAAGATTGGTCACCATTGAAAATATTCAGAAGATGGTCGCGGAATACTACAAAATTCGGATTGCAGATTTATTATCGAAACGGCGGAATCGCTCAATTGCTAGACCGCGACAAATGGCGATGGCACTTGCTAAGGAATTAACCAATCATAGCTTGCCCGAAATTGGCGATGCGTTTGGAGGTCGGGATCACACCACGGTGCTCCATGGTTGCAAACGAATCAAGGAGTTGCGCGAATCTGAACGACGTGTTGGTGAGGATTATATGAACCTGTTGAGAACCCTAGCGGGATGAGGGGGTAAAAGCTGTGGATAGTTCTGTGGATAAGATTATGCACAGGAAGCTCACAGTTTGCGAGGCGCGGCTCAACAACTATTGAGTAAACTTATGAAGTTTATAACTTATTGATTATGAAAGAAATTTTTGGCTTATGCACCGATAACATAAACCCTCTTAATCATAGTAATAATCTTAAGCTTTAAGAATTTAAATCTAAGAATGCACAGACGGGTGTGATCATGAAAGTTACGGCAGAACGGGAAAAATTGTTAGCGCCTTTACAAGCTGTAATGGGTGTAGTGGAGCGTCGGCAAACTATGCCGGTGTTAGCCAATGTATTGCTTAATGTGCGGCAAGGTAAGTTGTTTTTTACGGCAACGGACCTTGAAGTTGAGTTGGTGTCTGCCAGTGAAGTGACGGTATTAGAGCCTGGCGACATTACGGTTCCTGGGCGTAAATTTTTAGATATTTTAAGATCTTTGCCAGAGAAATTAGCGGTTTCACTGAACCTGGAGGGTGAGAAAGTTGTGATCAAAGCGGGGCGTAGCCGTTTTAGTTTGTCGACTCTCTCAGCGCTTGAGTTTCCGGTGATTGATGACATCCATGCACAGCAGAGCGTGAAACTGGCGCGTAAAGAATTATTGCGCTTGGTACAGAAAACCCACTTTTCCATGGCGCAGCAGGACGTGCGTTTTTACCTCAATGGCATGTTGTTAGAGATTGACGGTCAATTGCTGCGCGCGGTGGCAACGGATGGGCATCGATTGGCTTTGAGTGAAACGTCGCTGCATGTGAAAGCAAATACGTCGCAGCAGGTGATTGTGCCTCGTAAAGGTGTTTTGGAGTTGCAGCGGATACTGACTGAAGAGGGTGATGCTGAATTGGCGATTGGCACTAACCATGTTCGTGCTCAGATCGGCGATGTTCGCTTCACTTCGAAGCTCATTGACGGCCGTTTTCCAGAATATTCGCGAGTAATCCCGGCCGCGGCGACCTATGCCATTAAGGCGGACCGCGATGTGTTGCGTCAGGCTTTGCAACGAACCTCGATTTTATCCAATGAGAAATATCGAGGTATTCGGATGACGGTGAAAAAGAACGTCCTCACTGTGCAAGCCCATAACCCTGAGCAGGAAGAGGCCGAGGAAGAGATTGAGGTTAGTTATGAGGGTGGCGATCTTGAGGTGGGGTTTAACGTGAACTACTTACTCGACGCGTTGGCGGCGATTGACGGCCAGGAAGTTGAGCTAGGGCTGACGGATAGTAATAGTAGTTGTTTGATTCGCTCTCCCGGAAACACGAGTTCGCGCTATGTCGTTATGCCTATGAGGCTTTAGATAACTGATGGCCCTGCGTCGGGTGCAAGTGGCTGATTTTCGGTGCTTGCAGCCGATTGAAATTGAGTTAGATCCGCACTTTACTTTGATTAGCGGCCCCAATGCTTCCGGCAAGACCAGTCTATTGGAGGCTATCTATGTTTTAGGGCGTGGCCGCTCCTTTCGAACCCGTCGGCTAGAGCATTTAATTCGTCAAGGTAGCGGGCGGTTTACGGTATTTGGTGAAGTGGAGATGAGTGAACGTCGGGTGGCGATTGGGATTGAGGGTTCAGCGGCGGGTGTGCGAGCACGACTAGGGGGCGCTAACGCCTCGTCGTTAGCTGAGCTTGCCACTGTACTACCGGTTCAAATTATTGATCCTGAAGTTCATCGGCTAATTGAAGAGGGCCCCAATCGACGGCGTCGGTTCTTGGATTGGGGTGTGTTCCACGTGGAACATGGTTTTTTAGATCAGTGGCAGCGGTACCAAAAAGCTCTTAAGCAACGGAACGCTTCGCTACGCTCGCGACAGCCGAAAACGCTAGCGAGCGCTTGGGATGGTGAATTGCTTCGTGTTGGGGAAATGTTATCAGCAGCGCGAATACGATACGTGCAAACGTTGGAGCCAGTGGCGGCCGCGTTAGTGTCTCAGCTTCTGGGTCAGGAACTGACCTTGGGTTATCGACTGGGCTGGCCCAAGGATTCGACCTTTGCGGAGGCGCTGCGGCTTAGTTGGTTGCAAGACCAGGAGAGCGGGACATCGGTTGGGCCTCATCGGGCAGATCTGACGATTCGACTAGACGGTGTTTCGGTTAAAGATCGGGTCTCGCGCGGACAGCAGAAACTATTGGCGGCTGCCTTGCTAATGGCGCAACTGAAGCTGTTCCCGGAGGATGCGCCAGTACGTCCCAGTTTGCTGTTGGATGATCCTGGCGCTGAGTTGGATCAGCGGCACCTAGGTGCGTTGATTGAAGAAATTCGCTCGGAGGCGGTCCAATTGCTCGTAACGACGCTGCAGGATGAGTTTTCGGCGTTTGGGACGCCAGGGCGTTGTTTTAAAATAGACGCTGGGAAGGTCGAGTTGGTGTAGAGGTTCCACGTGGAACATCCGGGGACAACAACACGCCCATGTTCGCTTTGCGCTAAGTGATTGATTCATAAGGTTTATCTAAACATATTGGATTCGTTTTTGCGCCCGGAAACTGTTAGAATGGGCGATCACAGTGTAGGACGCTTTATGGCTCAGAACGATATTTACGATTCCACTAAAATCAAAGTGTTGCGTGGCCTAGACGCGGTTCGCAAACGACCGGGTATGTATATCGGTGATACCGATGACGGCAGTGGTCTGCATCACATGGTGTTTGAGGTGGTAGATAACGCCATCGATGAGGCCTTGGCGGGATATTGTGATCGCGTGGTGGTCACCATTCACGCCGATGAATCGGTCACGGTGTCGGATAACGGTCGCGGCATTCCGGTTGACCTGCACGCTGAGGAAGGTCGTTCAGCAGCTGAAGTAATTATGACGGTGCTGCATGCGGGCGGCAAATTCGATGACACGTCTTATAAAGTTTCCGGCGGTCTCCACGGTGTCGGCGTTTCGGTGGTTAATGCACTCTCGGATTTTTTGGAACTTAATATTCGTCGTGAGGGTAAGCACTACCGTCAAGAATATCGTTTAGGCGAACCTTCGGCGCCGCTTGCGCCCGTGGGTGATACCACTGAACGCGGTACTACTTTGCGATTCAAACCGAGCGCGCAAATATTTACCAATATTTCCTTTGTCTACGAAACCCTCGCCAAACGATTACGAGAATTGTCGTTCTTGAATTCTGGCGTGCGGATCGAATTAGTGGATGAGCGCGACGAGAAAACCGAAGTGTTTCAGCACGAAGGCGGATTGAAAGCTTTTGTCACGCATTTAAATCGTAGTAAGGCGGCGGTACATGGCACGGTGCTCTGGTTTCAAGCGCGTGACGGCAATACCCAAGTCGAAGTTGCTATGCAATGGAATGACTCTTACCAAGAGAGCATGTATTGCTACACCAATAATATTCCGCAAAAGGACGGAGGCACGCATCTTGCGGGGTTTCGCGCTGCGCTTACCCGCACTTTGAATAATTACATTGAAAAAGAACTTGCCTCTAAGAAAGACAAAATTGCGACCACCGGTGATGATTCACGCGAAGGTTTGACGGCTATATTGTCAGTGAAATTACCGGATCCGAAATTCTCTTCGCAGACCAAGGATAAATTGGTCTCCTCGGAAGTAAAGGGCGTGGTTGAATCCGTGGTCGCGCAACGTATCGAAGAATTCCTATTGGAACATCCGCAAGAAGCGCGCGCTATCGTGAATAAAATTCTCGAGGCCGCTTATGCGCGCGAAGCCGCTCGCAAGGCGCGAGAAATGACGCGGCGTAAAGGCGCCTTGGATATTGCCGGGCTGCCCGGCAAATTGGCTGACTGTCAGGAAAAAGATCCGGCGTTGTCAGAAATGTTTCTGGTCGAAGGTGATTCGGCCGGCGGTTCGGCCAAACAGGGCCGTGATCGTCGCACGCAGGCGATTTTGCCGTTGAAGGGAAAAATTCTCAACGTTGAAAAAGCGCGCTTTGATAAAATGATCGCTTCCGCGGAGGTCGGCACTTTGATCACCGCTTTGGGTTGCGGCATCGGACGCGACGATTTCAATGTCGATAAGTTGCGCTATCACCGCATTATTATCATGACCGACGCCGATGTCGACGGCTCGCATATTCGCACTCTGTTATTGACATTCTTTTATCGCCAGATGCCGATCCTGATTGAGCGGGGGCATATTTATATCGCGCAGCCGCCGTTGTACAAGGTCAAGAAGGGAAAGCAAGAAACCTACGTTAAAGATGATTTTGAGTTAAGCGCTTTATTGTTGAATTCAGCTATTGAGAATGCGTCCCTGCATGTCAACAGTGATGCTCCGCCGCTCACCGGTCTAGGCTTAGAATCTTTAGCACGCAAATATGTGGAAGTGCAAAGTATCGTGCGGCGTTGGGCACGTCGTTATGATGATCGTTTTCTAGAGCAGTTGATTTATTCGCCGCCGCAGACCACCGAGTCGTTTGACCGCATCGATCAATTGAAAGATTGGTGCCGTCATTTAGAAACGCGTTTAAATTCCTTGCAGGATATATCGCGTACTTATCGGGTTAAGGTCGAAGCCTTACCAGCCACGGGTCATCGTATTTGCCTGCAGCGTATTGAGCATGGCTTGACTTCGGAAAAACATATTCCACGAGAGTTTTTTGATTCTGCTGAATATCGGCGTATCGCTGATTTATCGCAAACCTTGCACGAACTGTTAGGGCCGGGTGCCTACGTGCAGCGCGGCGATGAGCGCCAGGAAATCGCCAGCTTTAAGGTCGCCATGAATTGGCTATTCGATCAAGCGAAGAAAGGGCAGGGCATCCAACGCTACAAAGGGTTGGGCGAGATGAATCCTGGGCAATTGTGGGACACCACGATTAACCCTGAAACTCGCCGACTGTTACAGGTACGGATTGAGGATGCTGTCGCGGCGGATGATATTTTCACGACGCTGATGGGCGATGCGGTGGAACCACGGCGCGAGTTCATTGAGAAGAATGCGTTGCATGTGATGAATTTGGATGTTTGATCGGAGGTAGGCCCGCTGGCCAATTGCGCAAAACCGGGCCTTAACCGGCATGGCACCTAGTCTGCCGGCTTTGAGCCGAGCAGTACTCGAAACCGGGCACATGGGCGCTGGGTGTGCGCCCGCATATCGGGCGTTACTAGCGCCGACCCCTCAAACCGACTCCTTGGATCGCCATCGAGAATGCAGCTGCGTGATTGTGGTCCGAGGGTGAGTATTCGGGCTAGGGTGTTTAAGATTCCTATCCGCAGCTATAGCGGCGTTTATGCCTCCCACTTGATTAATCACCTTGTGCGGCGAATTTACGTCGATGATTCTCACCTGGCTGACGCTAGCCGATTTTTACGAACGATTCGTCAGTCTGTCCTCGAGCTCCGTGCAATACCATTTTACGAACTGCGTGACCCCAGCTTCATGCACCGGCGAGTACGGCGCTGGATCATAGGCCGGGGAATTCACGCCGATCTGGTTCTCGGTGCAATTCCGAGTGTCGGCAGCGTTCGTCGCCAGCCAAACTTTGGTCAATTCGGCGACGTCGTAATCGACGCCTTCCACGGCATCGCGATGTACCAGCCACTTAGTCGTCAACTGTGTTTGCGTGGGGCTGATCGGCAGCACACGAAACGAAATAGCGTGGTCGGCCAGCACGTGATTCCAGGTGGAAGGAAAATGAAACAACAGCAGCGTGCCGATGTCGTTTTCCGGGATTGAATCCGCCAACGCATGGCGCACTGCTGCGCTGCCGGACATCGTGAAACTTACCGCACCTTCAAGCAACGGCATGCGTAGGGTACGGTACTGGCCATTTTTCGAAATATGAAATTTGCTCGGTAAACCAATAGATTCCCAGTGCGCCCATTTTTGGGCATTTCTGGTATTCGAGGCCGCTCCCTCGATATCGGTCAATGTCGGATCTTCCGGGAATGTACGGATCAGTTCCGGATGGTTCGCCGCGCAGTGATAGCACTCACGGTTATTTTCCCACACCAGCTTCCAATTCGCCTGTTCGATGATGGTCGATGCGAAAGCAACTTTGGCTTGATGCAGCTTATGCGGAGCAAAATACGGTTCGAGATGCGTGCGGATGGGTGCAAAATCCGGTGCCGCCGCTGCCAGACAAATCCAGATATACCCGCCGACGCTGGCACAGTGGACTGCCTTTAATCCATGTTCGGACTTATTGAAATCTTCGCCCATGTCGCGGGCCGAAAATAGCCGACCATCCAAATGATACGTCCATTGGTGATAAGGGCACACCAGCCGGGCTGCGGTTCCGTGTTCGGCCGAGCAAATTCTCGATCCACGGTGCCGACAACTATTGTGGAAGGCACGCAGCACTCCCTCCCGATCGCGGACTACGACCACCGGATAGTCGCCGATTTGCACCGTCAAGTAGTTTCCGGGATTCGGTACTTCACAATCATGACCGATAAACAGCCATTCTCTGTACCAGATTAGGTCGAGGTCGATTTGGTAGTCCTCGCGACTACAATAGAAATCTCTTTCCAATGCGGTCTCGGGATTCCGCTGCCGTAACCGGCTCAGCATTGCGTCGTGCGCGCTCATAAGGGACTCTCGAGATTGCGGCTGGGTTTGAATTGCTTATACCATAACAATGATTTCGCACCCTGCGTTGCCACGATGCGACGTTTTATATGAAATAAACGCCGGTGAAATTTGCGATGATGGGCGGATTGCGAAAACTTGCTGGCGATGATCCCCCTGACATGCGCTGCGCTTCTATTGGTCTGCCTTGCTGGAACGAGCCGCGCCCACGTCAACCCCTGGCCAGATATTGATTGCTGATTCCCGATGGGGTGTATTTGAGCGCTGCCGATCCGCCGTATTTCCGAACGCTGGGCGCGTCAACGAGCGAAGAAATTCAGGCGC
>JAYVYN010000006.1:0-7933 GCA_043784265.1 Gammaproteobacteria bacterium
CCCACTGAAGTGACGGGAAGCGGTGTGGTAATCGATGGCAATCGTATTTTAACCAATGCCCATGTAGTGCAATACGCGAGTCAAGTGCAAATTCAGGCCAATCAGGCGGGCGATAAATTACTCGCAACGGTGGTCGCAGTGGCCCCTGGGATCGACCTTGCAGTGCTTAAGGTCGATGACCCCACTTTTTTTGCTGAGCATGGCGCTTTACCGCGCGCCACCAGCATGCCCGAAATCAAAGAAGCGGTGCTGGCTTATGGCTTCCCCAAAGGCGGTAGCGCACTTTCTATTACCAAGGGAATAGTTTCGCGCATCGAATTCGTTGAATACAGCGCCTCGGTTTCCGGCATGCGAATCCAAATTGACGCGGCCATCAATCCCGGCAATAGCGGTGGGCCGGTGTTGGTCGATGACAAAATGATAGGCCTCGCGTTTGCGACGATGGGCAATAACATCGGCTACATCATTCCCAACGAAGAGATTGCATTGTTTCTGGCCGATATTGCTGACGGGCAGTACGACGGTAAGCCCACCATGCACGATGAACTGCAGACCCTCGAAAATGCTTCGCTACGTCGGCAACTCGGAATCAACAAATCCGTGCACGGTATTATTGTGCACCGACCTTTCCGCACCGATGCCGCCTATCCGCTCAAGGAATGGGATGTGATTACCGCGATCGGGACTACTCCCGTCGATGATCAAGGCATGATCTTGCTGCCCTCGCAGCTCCGCGTAGAATTTCAATACTTGGTGCAATCCTTAGCCAAGAATGGCACGGTGCCGCTGACCATTGTTCGTAACGGCAAAACCCTTCCCATCGCATTACCGGTGAGCAATCAGCGTCCTTTAATGATTACCGAACTTCAGGGCACTTATCCCGATTACTTTATCTATGGACCTTTGGTGTTTTCGCGGGCAAGCCTTGAGCACTTACAGCTCCTCGGTAATGCCGGTTCCGCCAAGGGACCGAGCGGGATGCTTAATTCGCTGAAGTCACCGCTCATTCGTGATGTGGGATTTCCACCTACGCCCGAACATGAGGAACTCGTTCTGGTAACCTCGCCGTTCTTCCCCACCAAAATTTCCGCCGGATACGATAATCCCGCCGGGGGAGTGCTTGCGCGAGTGAATGACGAACCGATTCGGAGCTTAAAGCAGTTAGTAATCTTATTACGTGATCTTAAAGATGAATTTGTGACTTTCGAATTCGACCAGTCCGATCACGAAGCGCTGGTGTTCGCGCGGGCGGCGCTCGTAGAGGCGACTGAAACCATTCTCGCGGATAACGATGTGCGGGCTCAGGCTTCACCCGAATTGCTAGAAATTTGGAAGCATAAAACGACTAAATAGAAGGGCCTAAACTATGCGTTATGAAATTTCGGGAACCACCATGCAAACCGTGGCGGTCGAATTGACGGCGGGGGAAGTTTTGTTTAGCCAGACCAATTGTATGGCGTGGATGTCAGACACAATTTTGATGCAAACTCACACCGGCGGGGGTTTTTTCGCGGGGATCAAGCGTAGCTTAAGCGGCGGCAGTTTGTTCATCACCGAGTTTACAGCCCAGGCGGCGGCACACATTGCCTTTGCGCCGCGTTTTCCCGGCACCATTATCGCGAAGAATTTAGCGGCCAATCAGTCGTTGATTTGCCGAAAAGAAACTTTTTTGTGCGCTCAAAAATCGGTGACCTTAGAAATTGCCTGGCAGCAGCGCATTGGTGCAGGTTTCTTCGGCGGCGAAGGGTTCATCTTGCAGAAGGTCACGGGTCCCGGCGTGGTGTGGCTAGATCTGTCGGGTGAATTAGTGGAACGCGACTTGGCGGCGGGAGAACGCTTGTTGGTTCACGCCGGCCATGTGGGTATTCAAGAGCCGACTGTGCAATTCGATATTCAAATGATTCGCGGCTTTCGCAATGTGTTATTCGGCGGCGAAGGGTTGTTTCTCGCCACGCTAACCGGTCCCGGTCACGTGTGGTTACAAAGCATGCCCATCATGAATCTCGCTGAGGAAATCGGGCGCTATCTGCCCGGATCCTCCGAAGGCACGGGCACACTCGGAAAAGTGGCCGGAGTCGCCGCGGTCGGCGGCTTACTCGGGAGTTTGTTTAGTTCGGAATAGGAGCGGGCTCAGTGCTGCGGGCGCCCCGGGCACCCCGGGCACCAGCGCGACGCAGTGCCGCGGCTATGGCGCTTTGTGAGTTCGACACGGCTGCCTGCAAAGGCGTCGTACCGTCCGCATCGACCGTATTCGGATCCGCCCCCCGCGCCAACAAAGCGTCGACCTGCGGAGCATTGCCACTTAACACCGCCAACATGAGTGGCGTATGGCCATCCGCATCCAGTCCTGCGGCAAGACGGGACTTCGCCAGGGCTTGTGGGGCAGCGGGTGCTGGCGCTTCTGCGCGGGGTGCAGCCGCGGGTCCCGTCAAAGCCCCCGTTTCGGGTGCGGCTACGCTGGGCGGCCGCGGCGCCAACGCCTCCGTGGGTGCCACCGCCTGGTCCTCCACCGCCGCGCTGGTACTCGCAGCCGGCGCCACGCGCGCAGGTGTAGAACTCGGCACCAGGAAACGCGGCGCCACCAATATTCCCGCCAACGCAGCCGCCGCAAGCATGCCAAAGGCTGCGGGCCGCCAGCGAGTATTCTTAGCTAGCGCCACCGTCCGGCGCGACCCAATATAAGTTGGCGGCCCTTGGGCAGTCGGACGCTCGTCGAAAGTAGGATGCTCTTGGGTAGTACGCAGCTCCGCCGTATGCCGGGCATGGTCTAGCACCGCGCGTCGCACCGACTCACTAGGGCGGCTAGCATCCAGATCCGAGAGCCGTCGATAGTCCTCGTCAAGGTCGCTCATGCGTACTCCTGTAGCAGCTCACGCAATCGAGTCCGCGCGTAGCGCAGCCGACTTTTAGTGGTCTCGAAGCTAGTGCCGGTAATCGCCGCAATCTCCTCCACTCCAAGCTCGCCCTCCATTTGCAGCAAAAACGCCTCGCGTTGCTCAAGGCCTAGTTGACCTACCGCTCGATTCAACGCCGTTGCTTGATCGCGAGTGATGGCCGCGCTCACGGGACTCGCCTGCGGGTCAGCAACTTCGTATCCTAAAACCTCTAGACTCGTATGCTCACGCTGAGCCCGAATACAATCAATCATTCGATTGTGTGCGATGGTAAACAACCAGGTCGTAAATCGCGCGCTCGGCTCATAACGCGGGGCATCCCGGGCGACAGCGAACCAAACCTCCTGCATCAACTCATCTGCTGTCGCCCGGTTACGCACATTGCGTTCTAGATAGCGCCAAACGCGCATTTCATGCCGATTATATAGCCGTTCAAATGCACTCGTGTCACCACGCGCATAACTCACCATCAAGGCTTCATCACTTTCATCCGCAATCATTTACCTCATTATGGCACGCTACTAACCCGCTGGGTCCGGCACATAAGATCCCGGCGATGCCGGAAAGGGGTCTACTGCGGCCGGATACCGATGCGTGTGCCGGATGATGCCCATCGTCACCAAATTCTCCGTGCTGTCGTAGTGAATGCGGATAATTTCATTGGGCTGTTGCTGCAGTTTCGTAAATTCCGTACGCTCAATACTAGAATATTCGCGCTCGCCGTGACCGGTTCCAAGTTTAGCGTTAGGCGCGGGCGCTTGCGCAGCGACACTCCCGCGGTCAAGGCTCTTGTTGGACGCATCTTCGGACCGTTGTTCTTGCAAGGCGGGTGCATAATTTTGCACTACTCGCATTTCACGAAACAGCGCCACACCTATTACCCCCACATTTTTAGGGCGTCCCGTGCGCTCCGCGTAAGAATGCGATGATTCCGTGAACGTAAAGTCCGCGATCTCCGTATCAGACTTCCGCCAACCCGAAATTTGGTTGCGCTCGCCGGCACCGAACACATAGCCAGTTTGATTCCACCCGGCCGTGGCACCGGTGATGACATTGACGCCATCCACTGATAGCACCGCCATCAGACGCTCACCCAAGCGATTGTGTAACTCAATTGCATAGCGAACTCCCGGCCTTCCCGCGACCCAATATTCCCCATGATAGTAATGAGAATCCAGCGTCTCACCGCTATCGCGATCAATGATGGCGACTTCCGCTAAATCGCCTACCACCCGCGCATGGCAGTTGACCGCCATTACCAGTGACATCAAAAAATACAGCACGCGTTTCATAAAAACTCCGTTGTTAGATAACTCCCCTACTGAAACGCTGCTGTGAATCAAATGGGGTTAAACATAACCTTAATATTTTGCGCGATAGTGCGCAGCGACCGGCAAACTGGCTCAGCCCGTAGGTCCGATGGACGTCGAGATGGTGGACACTACCACTGAGGGCTATAGCCTTATGTTCAAGAATGGCGTGCGGCCCGTACACCCTGGCGAGCTGCTGCGGGAAGATTTCTTAAAGTCGCTTGGCATGAGTGCCAATGCTCTGCCGAAGGCCTTACATGTACCGACTCTACGGCAGCGGCGCACGGCGATCAAAGTGCGTGTCCCCTTGAAGAGATCACAGTTACCTGGGTACGCAAATCCACAAAGGGTTCCATATAAGGATGCTCTTTAGCTTCGTTGCAGGACCTTCGGTCCGTCATCTCCCGCTAATGGTGGATCGGTTTTGGCTTGTAAATTTCCAATTCGGATGTTCCTTTCGATGTAGGACTGAAAATCAGATTGTCGCGAACGGCTTGTGCGAGTGGGGTCAAAGGCGCCCGCTACCAGGGCCCCCAGGAATCCTCAGCCATCCTTCAAAGATCGGAGTTGGCCGCCTGCTGACCCGCGTTCCGCTGCCACGCGAATATCAGCAACGGTACTCATGATGCCTTCGCCTCCAGGTGCACCGACCAGGGTCTGATCTTCGCGAGCTTTTTGGCAAGGGCGGCCCTTGCAATGCGCGTGTCGTAATCGCCTTGAAGTCGCAGCCACCAGCCGTTGGTGAGTCCAAAGAAACGGCACAGCCGCAAATCCATCTTTGCCAAACACGAAGCAGAGTTTCCACTGCTTGTTAATGCGGATGCTGTGTCCTTGAACGATTTGATCGCTATGGTCAATAATAACGAAGGGCATTATTATTGGGAAGCGTTATGAAATACACAGCCGAGCGGCAGCGTACCTTATTGGACTAAATTTTTTGCACGGGATGGCCGTCATCGCCGTGAATAGTACAACCTCGGAGCGCGTGGCATGATGAAGCTCTCGCAGGATACGGGTATCACCCGGGCGGGGCTTTATAAAGCACTCTCGCCGGACGGCAATCCGAGCTTCGAGACGGTGACGAAGATTGTCGGTGCATTCGGTATGCGACTCAGGTTCGCAATAGGTTCTCAAATCATTGGGGGATTCAAATGAAAGCTACTTCATCCATTCAAATCGATAACGAGCGGGTCATCGTGACCGAGTGGACCTTTGCTCCGGGCGCTGAGACCGGTCAACATGTGCATGCTCATGACTATGTGGTCGTGCCGATGACCACGGGTATATTGCGCCTGGTAGAGTCCGCCGGAATTCGCGATGCTCCTTTGAAAGCGGGGGTGTCTTATACGCGTCCCGCTGGCGTCAACCACAATGTAATCAACGCTAATGCTTTTGAGTTTCGGTTTCTGGAAATTGAGCTGAAATAGGCTGAAACACTTAGCGGTGCTTTAAGCGGGCGAGTACTTCTGAGAGTAAGGTTGCGTAGATCGCTGCTGCGGCACTTTCGGGGGCATAAGCCGGGACTGGCGCGCGCCGCACACTCATGCGTTCTATTTCACTCCAATAGGGCACTTCGGTTTGGAGGATTTTTGGAAAAGTAATTCGGGCGCTGGTAATAATTTCATCATGCAACGCTCGACGTCGATCCACCATCGAGAAGAAAGGTAGGAGTTTAAGATCCGTCCAACCGGAGGTGGCCACGAATTCGGTAAGCTCGGTTAACATGCGTACCGCCAGGGGTGCCGGAACGGTGGGCACGACCACCGCGTCCGCGGCATGCAAGATATTCTCAGAAAGTAGCGAGATGCCCGGTGGGCAATCCAGAAATAAATAATCATAGCTATTGCGGAGCACTCGACTGAGCTTGAGCAGACGCGCTACCGGGCGCTTGCGGTCCTGCAAGTACCGATCAAAGTGCCGGTACGAGGAGTCCGCTGGGAGCAGGTCTAGATTCGCGTAGGCGGTAGTTTGGGGCAGGTCAGCCAGGATTTCTTTGTCATTGACGATTTTCTTGGCCGACACGCCTAATTCAGCCTCAGCCCGTAGCATCCAGGTGGCGGCCCCCTGAGAGTCTAGATCCCATAAAAGCGTACGCTTACCTTTAGCCGCAGCCAGATAGGCGAGGTTGACCGACGTGGTGGTCTTGCCAACGCCGCCTTTGATATTAGTAATGGCGATTATCTGCACGCGTGGACCCTCAGGTGGCCTTGATGCCGCTTAGTGGCGTTATTGTACAGATAGAAGCGTGTGGTGCGGAATTGAGAGCTATCGCTAGCGTGATTTGCTGAATTGCGGGCCTTATGGTCCGAGGGGGACAGAAAAGCGACATACGCAGTGGAGAGAATTCCTGGCAAGCGCAGTGGCGCGTGGGTGGGACGAGTTAGAAAACGGTGCGTTGCTGAGCGCAGCTGAAGCCGCTGGCTTCAAAGTGTTAGTCACCACGAACAAAAACCTAAGCCATCAGCAGAATTTGGCTACTCGAAAAATTGCCGTAGTGATGTTAGGTCAGGGGCGGTAGAGCCTGATCAAAGCGCATGTAAGCGAAGTGATCGCAGCGGGCTCTACTCATCAGATAGGCGCTCAAGATGGCTATTTTAGTTAGATATGGTGACGCCTAACGCCCGCGTGACAGATGCAACGCGTTGTTGGACGTCATAACCCCAAAATTAGTCGTAAGCCATCGTCGACCTGTCGCATAGCTAACGCCGGTAGGGTTCGAACACGCTCTGTAAGTTCAATGCGATCAACTGTCAACAATTGCGAAATATTAACAACGGAGGTCTTCGACAAGCCTGAGTCAGACTTCGAAAGCGCGACGTTGCCCGGAGCGTTTACGCGAGAAAGATTGGTCGTTAGTGCAGCTACGACAAGGGTGGCGATTCGGCTGTCATTAAATGAATTTGATTGGATTATCAGGACAGGGCGGCGATAGCCTGGTGCCGAGCCAACAGGATCAGGCAGCGAGGCCCACCACACCTCACCACGCTTCATGGCGCAAGGATCGCAACTGCGCAGCGCGTAGCGCTGGATCTAGAGATGAACTCTCAGTGGCATAAACTTCGTTGAGCTTAGCTGTAACAGCTGCCGCGCCGCGCGTACCGAGGTAAGCAGACAGAGCGTCGGAGTATAGTTGACTGCGTGAGAGCTTCAGTTGTCGCGCCAAATGCTCGCCGGCCTTAAACACCGAGTCTGGAACAGAGATGGCTACTTTCATTACGCTATGGTATCACCAAAGTATGACCACTGTAAATATGACGCGGGGCTGCGTTGAGGGCTTATAAAGTACTCAATTCGTGGGATACCGATGCCTAACGCTAACAGGTAAGATTGAGAATATTTATTCTCCGATTACTGTAAATCCCTCGCGCCTCGCGGCATCGGTAAGCCGTAGATCGAGACAAACAATGTCCAGTGACGCCGGATCGTGATCGCTAGCGATTATCGCCGCCGCGAGCTGCAGGCTGTCGGCGGCACGCAAAGAATGCGTTCGTAACAATCGCTTTGCAGTGAGGCGAATGGAGTCAGAAGGCACAATTTCATGCCAACTTAAGCCAAGCGCACTTGCCGCGGAAAGAGCGGCAGTGACATCATCCGCAAAGAGTAGTTTTTCGCGTTCGCATCGAGCCATGGCGGATGCGCGCCGAACTAGGAGCGTGAGCCGTGAGCGCGGCGCGAATACTCGCTGCAGACAGGGGACGCGACGGGGGACGACATATTCCTTGGGCGCGC
>JAYVYN010000007.1:0-4105 GCA_043784265.1 Gammaproteobacteria bacterium
GTTCACCTGCGGGGCCTTGCATCCTTTTTGGGGGCCCACCGCAATCCGATAGGGAATCGAGTGACCTTGCAACTCAGCTAAGGCATTCTCGTCACCCGACTCCTCGCCCAATGGCATCTGCTCATATCTTTAGCCTTCACCCTGGATTATTAAAGCGCACACTCTTAACCATGCTCACAAAATGGCCTAGATCTTTGTCAATTTTATCCACGGTTGTACGTAAGGTTGCGACATAATTAATACTTGCGATTTTCCCTACTGGCGACTTACCTGCTTGTGTAACCACTACAACTTCAATGATGCTATCACCGAGAGCGCGTTCGCAAGACACAGAGCGATGGCCTCTAAATGCTAATAGTCTAATTGTAAGTGCTTCCCTGCGTTTGTTGCCGGCGGATTTCTTTTCGCAATGATCTAACAATAGGTCCTCAGGTCTCGGCAGCGAATCCACGTTGGAATCAGCCCAAATACCCATAATACGAGTAGTTAAGTTGTCTGCCTCATAACACTCCTTTGTTTGCTTGGGGTCTAAATTCACATAAAACCCGTGCTCGTGATCACCGGAAAGTGCTGGACACACTTTTAAAGCCGCTCGAAACGAAACGCTAAAACCGTAATCCAAATTGGTTACCGTTGACGACCGAGACGCCTCGGAATTTTTGAACCACTGCCAGAAATAACGGCAGCCATAGCATCCTCTTGAAAACCGTTAGTGCGTTAATTTTCATATCGCTTTTAGCAACCACCAGCCTTCATAGCTGGCAACCGTTGCAGCAGTTGACTAGTACGATTTAATAGATTAGCCGGCCAATGGGATCCCCGCCGGGGTCAATTAAAGAATTATATCCCCCATGCATATCAGTACCACCAATTGTGTTTCGGTTATCGATAAGCAAATTTTCAATAAAATCTAAGCTATCATTTACATTGACTAAGCGCGGCCCCAATCGGTTGCCCCAGCTTACCCAAGCCGCAAGCGTGGTGCCATAAGTCAATCCGCGCTTACTGTCACCCCCAGGAGTGGCCCCAAAGGGATTATTTTGAAATTGGGCCATGGAGCTAGTTCCGCATGTAGATTCGTATGCTGCCAACCCCAAAAGCAAATTCGGATCGACACTATATTGATCTGCTACCCAAGATACAGCGTCGAAATTTTTGTCAAAGAAAGATTGCTGAGCTGGATCAGGACAAGTTCCACTAGCTCCCGACGGTGCCGGCTGATCTCCAAAAAACGTCTGCAGCGTATCATCCATCAAACCAACACCGATCAAAGATGTCGATATATCTAATGACAGTTGTACGTCCCTTGAAGCGGTTACTATAGGGTCAGGAAGAGCACTATCAATTGTCTCGGTTGCCGGATTACTTTTCGCGTCGCTCGACTGCGAACCTGGAAGTCCTTGCAACGGGGCGGCTCCATACAAAGCATCATAATTGCTTTGTAGAAAACTGGAATTAAAATCATAACTAAAATAATCGGCCATGAAATATGAACGAAAATCACCCCCACTCCCTCCCATAATATCACCCGCACCGCCCGGGTCATTATTCCAGCTACCGTCGTTGCTTGAAGTGCAGCATGTCACATAGATTGGGTCAAGAGTACCGGGATCTGCTGGAGCATCATCAAATCCGTTGCGATCAATGCAACTTAACGGATTGTTACGCGCATAACTGTAGCGGTTAAAGCTCTGCGTATCACCGGGATTCGGAGGTGCAAACGATACCCTCTGAGACCAAGACACGTCACTAAAGTTTCTTTTGGGACAGAACACTAGGTCTCAACCCCGCCGACGCATCGACGCCTCGACTTTATGAGAACCTGCTGATGCCGACGGAATTGCCACGGATCGATCCGGTACCGGTGTTCATTGACGCGACGACGCGAACACCCACTAGGCCGACAGACCATGCAGGGCGCCGTCCGCAATCCTGTGGGGCACCCCGCGCCAGAATTCATTTACACAGTGCTTCACGATTGCTCTCGCTTTTTCCCGGTCAATGCCAGACTGATCCAAGTGAGTACCGGTCAACTTGGAAAAGATTTCCGAATCGGCGAGATTCCCACAGCGGGCGTTCAGGTCCGCACCCGAAGATGGCGCGGGTCATAGAGCGGCGTAAGAGATGCGCGGGCCGCGACGTGTCGATCACCGATCAGAACGGTAAAGCTGCTGGAGGCGACCCTCTCATCCGAGACTCCCTCCGGATGGCTCACGTAACCGAGACCCACGGCGCCCCCCAGGGTGTGCCCGTACATGCCGGAGGTGATGATGCCGACGCGTTCACCATTCATATGGATGGGTTCGTTGTGGTACAGCATCGGTTCCGAATCCTCGAGCAGGAATTGCACCAGCCGGCGCCTGCGCGGCTGGTCGCGCTGCGCCAGGAGGGCATCGCGGCCGATGAACCCGCCCGACTTGCTCCAGGCGCAGGTGAAGGACAGTCCGGCATCGAGCGGCGTATCGTCCGGTCCGATGTCGTGCGACCAGTCCCGATACGCTTTTTCGATGCGCAGCGAATTCAAGGCATGGTAGCCGCAATGCAATAGATCGAAACGCGCGCCCGCTTCCACGAGAGACTCGTACACCGGCAGCGTGAAAGAAGTGGGCACGTACAATTCCCAGCCCAGTTCCCCCATGTAGGTCAGTCGCACGGCAAGCGCACTTTGATAACCAATGTGCACCTCCTTGGCCGTGCCGAACGGGAAGCTTTCCGTCGACCAGTCGGCGCTGGAAATGCTTGCCAGCAGTTCGCGCGAGCGTGGGCCTTGCACGTTGAGCATGGACCAGGAATCGGTGAGGTCGGTCACGATGCAGTGCATCGTCTCGTCGATATTGTCGGTGAGCCACGCGAGCACGTGGGTGGCGGTAAAGGCAGCCGTGACGATCAGATAGCGGTCCTGTGCCAGGCGGGTGAGGCTCAAATCGGCTTCGATACCGCCCCGAGCGTTCAGGAACTGGGTGTAGATCACCTTGCCGATGGCGACCGCGCACTCGGCCGTGGCAATCCGGTTGAGCATCCGCTCGGCATCACGCCCCTGGACCAGAAATTTCGCGAAGGAGGATTGCTCGAACAGGCCGACGCGCTCGCGCACCGCGCTGTGTTCCAGGGCACTGTTCTCGAACCAGTTTTGCCGGCCCCAGCCGTAAACGTATCGCGCGGGTTCGCCTGCGCGTGCATACCAATTCGGCCGCTCCCAGCCGGCCGATTCCCCGAAACACGCGCCCGCGGCGGCGAGGCGATCGTGCAAAATGCTTTTCTTGACGTTGCGCGCCGTCTCCCATTGGCGGAAAGGCCAATGATCTTGGTAGCCGATGCCGAGGGTCTCCACGGTACGGTGGGCAAGATATCGGCTGTTGTTCTGCCAGGCGTGAGTGCGCCGGATGTTCACCGACCATACGTCCATGGGCGCATGCCCGTGCACGATCCAATGGGCCATCACGAGGCCGGCACCGCCGCCAGACAGGATCCCCAGCGAGTTGAAACCGGCTGCGACAAAGAAGCCGCGCAGGTTGGGCGCGGGACCCATCAGATAATTGTGATCCGGAGTGAAGGACTCCGGACCGCAGAACAGGAGCTTGATGCCGGTTCGTGCAAGGACCGGCACCCGCTGCATCGCGCGTTCCAAGTGCGGATGCATGTGATCCCAGTCGGGTGGAATTTCGCCGAAGGTGAAGTCCGACGGCACGCCCTCGATCATCCACGGCTTCGCCTGTGGTTCAAAAATGCCGACCATGATCTTACCCGCTTCCTCGCGGATGTACGCCGAACGGCCCGGATCGCGCAGGATGGGCAGGCGGGAGTGCACGCCCGCCACCGCTTCGGAAATCAAATAATAGTGCTCGGCCGCCTGCAGCGGGATGTCCACCCCGGCCAACCTGCCGACTTCACGGGCCCACATGCCGGCGCAGTTGACCACCACGTCGGCGTCGATGTCGCCGAGCGTGGTGTGCACCCCCGTCGCGCTTCCGTGGCGCCGCTTGATGCCTGTCACGGGGCAGTTTTCGATGATTCGAGCGCCGCCATTCCGGGCGCCGCGCGCCAGTGCACGGGTCACGTCGGTGGGATTGACGCGCCCATCTTTGGGGAAGTAAAACGCAGCCTG
>JAYVYN010000008.1:0-8833 GCA_043784265.1 Gammaproteobacteria bacterium
AATACTTCGACTCGATTTCTGCCGCGATCCTTAGCTGCCTTACAGGCTATTTCGGCAGTGGCTAACGCATGCGGCAATGGATTTTCTAAGCGTCCGATCGGTGCCACGCCGAGACAAACGGTCACATCGAAGGCTCCTTGGCCTGCGCGGGGATTGACCTTGGTAGCAGCGGCCCGAACATTCTCGGCAACGGTTGCGGCAGATTCCAGATCCGAATCAGGAATCATGGCTGCCAAGCGATCGCCAGAAATGCGGGCCGATAGCGCTCCTACGGGGAGATTTTGGGCGAGACATTCAGCGACGCTCACGATCACTTGATCGCCAACGTGCATGCCAAAAGTCTCATTAATAACGTGCAAACGATCGATATCTAAATAAATGATGCTATGTGAGCCTTTGCCACTGGCATTGGTTTTGGTCGCTGACAAAAGCGCTCCAATCTGTCGCTCAAACGCGTGCCGAGTCATAAGCCCCGTATTTGGATCGTACTGTGCTTGGATGATGAGAGCAGCCTTCTTCGCCAACAATTCAGCGATACGCGCCTTATGGGCGTCAAAGTCTGCAGCATTAGGCGGGTTAAACAAGGCATATACGCCAATCACCCGCTCCGATTGATTACGAATCGGACAAGCTAAGATCTTATACGGGGCAGCCACATTAGTCATGACTTTGGCGATGTGATTGATGACTAAGGTACGCTGCTGCAATTGCATCCAATTGGTTAGATGCTGCTGAGCTCTGTTTAGCGGTTCGGGCGTCGTGGGCTGCCCACTACGGGTAAGGGACAGAGAAATATTCTTATCCGGCACCCACAACGCCGCCAGCGCACACCCCATGTGATCAATTCCAGCCTTAAGAATCAGTGCAAATTCATCAGCATCGCTGGCATCCACGGCATTGCGTGATGACATTGTTAGCATCAAATCAAGGCCGCGCTCGCTCTCACTAAGATCACGTTCGCGCGAACCCAGCCGGGTGCGCAAAGTCATTTCGCGTCGCAAGCACTCGAGCGATGGCTGCACTAGTTGACGGACGTACTGCAAAGAAAATGCTTCGGTGCGCATACCGCGCAGCTTAGCAACTAGGGTAACAACGCCCAATAGATCAGTGGCCTCGCCACGCACCGCAAAAGAATAGGCCGCGCTATCGGCATCGATCTCGCGCATAATGCCAGGGTATTCACTGATATCAGACAGCGCATTGGCGATAGAGTCGTGAATAATATCGGCGTGATTGGCAAGATCCCAGTCATCCGAGGTCCATACCAAATTAGCAAACCCATCGTGCACGACCACGCCACCCAGACTCGGCATCAGTAGCCGCAACAATCGGCCATACGGCTCGAATGAAGCATCCGTAGCAACACGCCCTACGGTAAGCGGCTTTACATCCAACACAGCACTCATCCTAAATATTCTCGCCCTATGGTTTAAAACTTAATTTGCGCGATATGTCGAAATCGATCCTTGATGGCGGTCGCATTTGTGGGCAAGGATTCCGAGTGTCCTGTGACCCAAGTCTCGAAATCAGCCTTTTCTACGCTTTAAACGGACCAATATCCCTATTAGATGAGTGCCACCCGGTAGCCTTGCAAATGCGAATAGCCAGCGCCAAAGTAGCCTGAATCGGTAATCTGGCGTCGGTAAGGACAATGGATTGTATAGGCTCGCCAAGGCCTCATGGATGATCACGCTATGCACGAAATATTGACTGAGGCCATCGCTGTCTTGTAAACCGAATTGCACCTGTCCACCCGCTGCAACGCCCCAGTCAACCTCAATATGCGAGCAACTAGCACTTTGAATACGTTTTAATAGATCCATACCGGCACCGCGCACCCACAAAGTCGCCACTGGGTTTGCTGTGCGAATACAGAGACTCCCACGGCCGAGATCCTTGCATTTAAAGGAATCCGAAAAACTACGCAGTAATTTTGATTTCATTCCAGCGTCACAATTAAGGTAACGTAGGACAGTATGAACCTATACAACACTCAGTTCATCATTCAAATCTCGTATCTACATACTAGGTCTTATGTCATTTCTGCGGTGGCGCTCACCAGCATGGCGGCGGGTCGTGCTAACGTAGGGTGATGAGGTATTTATTCAATTGCGCGTTAGTATTAGCGTTGTCTCAGATTTCCCTGTCCGGATTGGCATCGACAAATTCCACGCCCGCCGGTGTTGCGGATACGCTGACGGCAGCGCGTATTCCGGCGAGTGCGTTGAGTTTTGTGGTCCTAGATACCGAAGACGGCCATGTCGTCGTTAGTCAGTCCCCAGACACGCCACGCAGTCCCGCTTCAACCCTGAAGACACTCACGACTTTTGCTGCCTTAGATTTCTTAGGACCGGCCTATACCTGGCACACACATGCACTTATCCGAGGTGAACTCAACGAGGGGGTACTCAAAGGCGATCTAATCCTCAAGGGCGGCGGAGACCCCTATATGACGCTAGAGCGTTGGTGGAACTTTTCCCATGAATTGCGTGCCAAGGGACTCAAGCGTATTGAAGGCGACATTATCATTGACAACACGGCGTTCCAATTGCCAGCGCAAGATCCAGGAGCCTTTGATGGCAAGCCGAATCGATCTTACAACGTCATTCCTGACGCTTTAATGGTCAACTTTCAGTCTATTCAGTTTCGCGTAGCGCCTAATCCCTTAACGAGAAGAGTTGAGGTGTTTACAGACCCAATGCTTCCGAACCTAAGCATTGACAATCAAATTAGGTTTGCGCAAGGACGTTGCCGTCGCGCCAATGCCCGAGTGGACTTCGAAGTGGTCTCGGATACCTGGGATCAAGTGCGCTTCACGGGTGCACTTACCGCGACCTGTCCATCCCGAAATTTTACGCGCGTACTATTGAGACCTGCGTCCTACGCATACGGAACCTTTGTTTCATTGTGGCGTGAACAGGGCGGTGAGATCTCGGGCAAGCTTCGCATAGAGCCGACACCTATCGATGCTAGGCTCTTTATGAATTTTGACTCCTTGACCTTAAGCGAAATTGTACGACTGACTAACAAGTTCAGTAGCAATCTCATGGCGCGTCACTTATTGCTCACGCAAGGCGAGGTGCGATACGGCGCACCAGCCACGGTAGAGAAAGGGATCAACGCCATCACCGAATGGAGTCAAACCCGTGCTCTATCGCTCAAAGATGTGGATATCGATAATGGCTCGGGTCTCTCCCGGAGCACCCATATATCGGTCCAACAAATGGCAGCGGTCCTAAATGCGGCTTACCACAGCCCTTATGCGCCCGAATTCATAGCCTCGTTACCGCTCGCTGGCGTCGACGGCACCCTACACTCGCGTATGAAGGGCGAGCCACAGGGGGCCGTACGCTTAAAAACCGGACATATTGATGGCGTAAGCGGTGTCGCCGGTTACGTCACAAGTCCGAAGGGCAAAACCTATATTCTAGTGTCCATTGTCAATCATGTACGTGCCGACTACGGCGCGGCTGAACCGGTACACGCGGCACTCGTTGAGTGGATACTAGGAAGTCTCTAAATCCCATAATATCGGTGTAATATTTTTTCGCACCCAAATGCCAAACCCCAGATAAGAAAAATGTTTTTTTAAATGACGCCAATACCAAACTTTAGTTCGCAAATGGACCGCTCGATCAGTACGCAATTGATCGCAATACATACGCCAGTCATCGCAAGTTAGCGCCGAAAAATACAATGCCGAGCGCGTTAACTTCGCTAAATTACTGATGGCACTGAGGGCTTCAGGGTTGGTAAGATATTGTAGAACGTCATAGCAAACCACCAAATCGCTCGGCGTGCGCGGCTGGTAGGTAACCACCGAACCGCGAATCCAAGCATAACGTTTACACAAATAATCGCTCGATTCCAAACCATGATATCGAGCTCGCGGCAATGCCTTCGCAAACGGCTTTTTTAAAAGACCTATACCGCAACCAGCATCTAAAATACTCCGTACCGGAATACACGCATGACGAAGCGCGACTGCAACGAGTTGCGCCCGGGTCGCCATTTCCGCTGCGGTCGTAACACGGCTAGCAGAATTAAAATAGAATTTACGATAGTAGGCAGAATTAAACTGAAGTTTGGTCATTAAGAATATCTAATCGCACGAATAACAAATTGAGCGGGCGCCACTGTCGCCCCTATTCAACGGTCAGACTTTTAGCAAGATTGCGCGGTTGATCCACATCCGTGCCTTTAAGAACAGCTACATGGTAGGCTAGTAATTGCAAAGGAACGGTAAATATTACGGGGGCTTGAAACACACTCACCGGAACCGGCATATTGATAATGATGACGCCTTCCTCACTCTGCATATGGGTTTCTGGATCGGCAAAAATATACAATTTGCCGCCACGCGCTCGCACTTCCTGCAAATTGGACTTTAGTTTTTCTAGAAGCTCATTATTAGGAGCTACTGCAATTACCGGCATATGCTCATCTACTAAAGCCAAAGGTCCATGTTTAAGTTCCGCAGCGGCATAGCCTTCGGCGTGAATATACGAAATCTCTTTGAGTTTCAGCGCACCTTCCATCGCAATCGGATATAGCGCACCGCGACCCAGGAACAAGGCGTGATGCTTATCAGCGAATACTTCGGCCAGAGAGTGGATGACCGGGTCCAATTTAAGCGTTTTCTCTATCAAGCCCGGCAATTGTAGCAATTCGATAATCAGCGAACTTTCGGTCGCCACGACGTATTGACTATTTTTTGCAAGCGCCACCACCAATAAACACAATGCCGTCAGCTGCGTCGTTAGCGCTTTTGTGGAAGCGACACCAATCTCAGGGCCCGCACGGGTGAGCAATACTAAATCGGAATCTCGCACCAGAGAACTTTCAGCCACATTGCAAATCGCGAGAGTCGCCAAGTATCCCGCTCGCTTTGCGTTGCGTAAAGCAGCCAACGTATCGGCGGTCTCTCCAGACTGCGAGACGGTGACAAATAACGTATCGGGAGTGATGACCGGGTTACGATAGCGATACTCACTGGCGATTTCGACACGCGCAGGTATACGACAGTATTGTTCAATAAAGCTACTCGCCACCATACCGGCGTGGTAGCTCGTGCCACACGCCGCAATATGAACGGCTTTTACTTTCGAGAAAATATCTTGTGCCGATGGCCCAAAAGCCGCTTCCAAAAGGCGTCCACCCGCTACGCGTTGTTCCAAGGTTTGTGATACTGCTCGCGGTTGTTCATGAATCTCTTTTAGCATGTAATGCCGGTAGGATCCGCGCTCGACCGAGTCTGCTGAAAGCTCACTTTCTCTTACCGCGCGCGTGGCGGTGGCACCTGCCGAATCAATAATTCTTATTTGGGTGCGCCGCACTTCGGCCACATCGCCTTCGTCCAAAAACATAAAGCGACGGGTTACGGGTAGCAATGCCGCGACATCAGAGGCGACAAAATTTTCATCGATACCCAGGCCGATTACTACCGGGCAGCCTTCGCGCGCTAATACAATGAGTTCCGGATCTTTTTCGCAAATTACTGCTAGTGCGTATGCGCCGGTAAGCTCAGTGACTGTCTTGCGGACTGCTTGAAAGAGATCGGCGGAGGATTTTAGATGATAGTGAATTCGATGCACAATGACTTCGGTGTCGGTTTCCGAGGTGAACTCATATCCTAGGCGCACAAGGTCGGCGCGTAGCGCCTCGTGATTCTCAATAATACCGTTATGCACAATCGCAACGCCATCATGCGAGACATGCGGATGAGCGTTGTGCAGGGTTGGCACGCCGTGAGTAGCCCAGCGCGTGTGCGCAATGCCGACATGGCCTGCGACGGGTGCCGCTTGTACGGCATCGCTGAGAATTTTGACTTTGCCAACCGCTCGGAGCCGGTCGAGGGAATTTGTTGCATTTATTACCGCAAGTCCGGCCGAGTCATAACCGCGATATTCCAGACGACGTAAGCCTTCCAACAAAATAGGAACGACATTGCGTTCTGCGACCGCACCCACTATTCCGCACATTGGCCTTGAACTCCACTGATGATTCTTGTAGGGGGAGCACTATGCCTTGCGGCGGGTATATAATCCATTGTGTATAAATACTTGTTCTAATTTAATGATATTCATTTAAAGAGGCTTAAGGTGGGCTTACTCGACGGCGTGCTCGGCAATATACTGGGTAGTGTGATGGGCGGCGGCCAGCCGGCCGGCGGCAGTCCTATGATGAACGCGGTGTTGGGCATGCTGGTTGGTGGCGGGGGTGCTCAAGCGGGTCAAGCAGCGGGCGGTCTGGGGGCGTTAATAGGCAAATTTGAGCAAGCGGGTTTGGGCCATGTGGTCCAGTCTTGGATCGGAAATGGTCCTAATGCACCCATTACGGCGGATCAAGTCACCCAGGTATTGGGCACTGGGCAGGTCGGCCAGATTGCGCAGCAAATGGGCGTCAGCCACAGCGATGCGGCCAGTCAACTATCGCAATTGTTGCCTCAGATTATTAGTCACCTCACCCCCAATGGGACGGCCCCTGCCGGCGGCCTTGGAACCGCTGGCGACATCATGGGTATGCTCGGTGGTCTTCTCGGCAAGAAATAATGGTTATTGTGCCTTTACGGTTTTTCATGGTCTGTTGCGCATTGCTGATCTCAGCATGCGCGACGGATCGTGGTTCGTTTTCGATGGATGATTTTGCGCGGGTGTCAAAGATCGATGTGCATGTGCATCTGAACTCTGACAATCCGGCGCTAGTCGAACAGGCGGTGGCAGACGGCTTTCGGCTAATCACTGTCAATGTCGACTACCCTGATTTTCCGCCTATTGCGAAACAATTAGAAATTGCCCAAAAGGACCATGGGTTCTACCCCAGGACTTTGGCCTATATCGCGCCATTTTCAGTTGCCGGTTGGGATGAATCTCACTGGAGCGATCGAGTCATTGATCAACTACGAGAAGCATTTGCAAAGGCTGCCGTTGGGGTCAAGGTGTGGAAGAACGTCGGGATGGATTTTCGAGGCAAGGACGGTCAACTGGTCATGCTCGATGATGCCAAGTTTTCACCGATTTTTGAGTTCGTTGAAACTGAGAACAAAGTCTTGATGGGTCATCAAGGTGAGCCGCATAACTGTTGGTTGCCGATCACCGCAATGACTGTCAATCGAGAAATGGCTCGCGGATTGGGGGTGCCTATTTTTTTCGTGCCAGATTATCGTGCACGACAATTAGGATCTTAGAGGCGGGATGACAATAATCATTAACAGCATTTTTTAGTCCCAACCAACTTATTCAATTAGGAGTAGCGAAATGAATTTCGAGATTGAGCGATACTCGATGGGACCTCGACTAGGTCTGCTGTGGGTGTACCTTATTGTCATGTCTGCCTGCGGGTCGGAGAGAACCCTCATGGATTCGACTAAGCCGATTGAATTCGGAACCCGATACACGGCCGCGTGATGCAGCCAAAAAGCTGCGACCGTGGCCTCATTCTTCGCAGATAATGGATCCCTCAAAATTAATGACAGTGTACCCGCCATTGGTTGAGCAGCGATTACCCGTTCCGCGCAAGGGTTCATGAGCGCTTTTCCCGATCTTATTGTCAAGATGGATAGCCTCACTGTACCACGTGCTTTGCATCGCGTAAGCGCCATTGCCCATGCTTACATTTGCCGAAGCGCCGCTGCCGCTTGAAAGCCACGCGCACTCATCACCGTTCTCCTGACCGTTGTAAGTCGCGTTGCCGGTGTGATTAGTCCAACCTCCGGCTGGATTCTGATCAGTCACTGTCTCAGCGTATTCATGACCTTCCACAATTGACACGCCATCGAGGGTTCCCGCGCTACCCGCGTTCACAAAAGCCTGGCCGCAACTGGCGCCAGCATCCGTGACATAAGGGAAATTGGTGAACGCAATGTCACCGTAATTTGACGCGACCGCACCGCCCGTCAATGTGGTATCCCCGTTATAGTCGTGCCAAGCGCAAAAGCCACCACTTGGTGTATTGAACCCGTCTGGCTGGGTGCCCGTGGGCGACAGAATTACATAGTGGGCATAGCGATTCGACGCCGCCGTGGTATTACCGAAGTGCGCAGCGGCTTTAATTGCCTCGTTCGCCAATTGGTTACCGTTAGCGGCCGCGGGAGACGCCACTGAGTTGTCATACCAGATACCGGCTAACGCACCGCCGGTGGGGTATCCCACATGCGGTGCAGCAGCGGGACAAGAACTCGCGCCTGAGGCTACCAAGGGACCATCGCAATACTGAGTCATAACGCCCGACCAAAGCTCGTTACCCGTGCCCAGTCCCTTAAACAATTTCTGTAGATAAGGGAGCGCACCATTCGTATCGCCTGACGTCGTCAAATTGCCGTTAGCGTCGGTTGAGACACTTCCCCATTGGTTACCGTACACCACCAGGTAGACTTTCGGCGTCCCGCTCGTCACACCAATACCATCAATGCCGCCGCCGAAACTCAAAGTCTCAGGACTTGTGGCAAGAGCAAGCGCGGGATTTAAGGCCCGCCAATGATTCATTTTTTTTCCAAGTTTCACGCGACGGTACGACACCATGACGATATTCATGGCCGTAGGTCGGCGAATAAGGGTTTTCGGAATAACTATTTGCTGCAGCAATCGATGCTGCAGCAACGGCCATAATTGCCGCACTAGACGCTAATACAATCTTCAGTACTCGATTTATCATTCGAACCATCCTCCGATGATATTTAAAGCGCTGCAATTGTCTCCCAGGTCTTGATCTTAAGACCTGCCGCCTAGCTCGAAGTATAACAATTGTAAAATTTAGGCCAACACTGTTTGCATTGCGCGACAAGGCGCTGAGTCACTTACACCCGTGAGGCTTATACCAAGGACGCGCCTTTCGG
>JAYVYN010000009.1:0-11365 GCA_043784265.1 Gammaproteobacteria bacterium
GGCGATTGGCGCACCCACCGTGATCGGTACTTCACCGGGCATAAGGCGAATGCAGGAGGACCAAATGGTCGTTTCTGTGGGTCCGTACATATTCCAAAGTTCACCCTCGCCTTGTAAGAGACGATCGGCGAGTTCGCGAGGTAGGGCCTCTCCGCCGCACAGCATTTTAAAGCCAGGCTTAGCTCTAAAGCCCGCTTCTAATAGTAGACTCCAACCTGAAGGCGTGGCCTGCATAGCGGTGGCCTTCACCGCGTCGAGTTGCTTTAACAGCCGAAAGCCATCGATCACCGCGTCTCGTTCGGCGATGACGACTTTAGCACCCACCACAAGGGGCAAAAACAACTCAAGACCTGCAATATCGAAGGCTATGGTCGTTACCGCGCAAAATACATCCGTTTGCTTGAGGCCCGGGGCTTTTGCCATGGACGTCAGTAAGTTAATAACCGCGCGGTGGCTAATTTCAACGCCTTTCGGTGAGCCTGTGGAGCCCGAGGTATAGATGACGTAGGCCAAACTGTCGGCGTTTGAGATTATGCTGGGGGTGGTAATGGAAGCCGACGCAATGGCGTTTGATTCGCGTAAAACGTCAATGACGGGTACCGCATCGCCCACCAATGCGGCGTTCTCTGAGCCATCCGAAATTAATGCACTGACCTGGGCTTCGTCGAGTATATATTTGAGGCGGCTCGCCGGGTGCATAGGGTCTAAGGGCAGATAGGCGCACCCTGCCTTAAGCACGGCGAGCAAAGCTACTAACATTTCGAGCGAGCGTTCAACCGATACGGCAATCAATTGATGCGATTTGGCGGAACCTTTTACGCGTTCACGCAGCACATTGCAGAGTTGGTTCGCGCGCTCATCCAGCATAAGATAGGTCAGTGTCGAATCCCCAAACTGTGCCGCCACCGCGTTAGGAGTGGCACGCGCTTGCGCTTCGATAAGTTGATGCAAGGTGCTGTTACGCGAGTATTCTGCTGCGGTTGCACCGACACTGCGCATTAGCGTCGAGTACTCGGCAGCGGGCAAACAGCAAGTCTTTACAAACGGTTGATCTAAATCCGCAACAATAGATTCCAGTAGTGCTTGATAACATTCGAGCCAATGATCCACCGTATTGGCGTCGAAAAGATCCGAGTTATAGTCACAGTCCATGCGCAATCCATCGGCGGATTCGATGACATTCAAAAATAAGTCAAAATTGACAAAGGTCTTACTGTTGGGTTCAACATCAACTTGTAGGTTAGGTAAGTTTATGCGATCCGCCAATCGTTCGAGGTTGAATTGAACTTCCACAAGCGGTAACCGTCCCGCTTCGCGGGGCAGATTCAATTTCCGAACTAGAGTTCCAAAAGTATAGTCCTGGTGTTCAAAAGCATCGATCACGTGCTTGGCATTTTGCGCGAGGTATTGTGCTACGGAGGTGGTGTTTTCCCACTTACCGCGGAGTGCCAAAAAATTCACACAATGTCCCACTAAGGTCTTATCTTCCACCAGGGACTGACCCGCGGTAGGCACCCCGACAATGACCTCATTCTTACTACTAAGCCGGCCCATTAATGCTTGAAATGTCGAGAGTAGAGTGACAAACAAAGTACTGCCGCGACTGGCGCCTGCTTTCTTGACTGCCTGGTATAGTTTTGCATCTATGCGACGACAGCGACTACCCCCTTTGAATGATTTGAGGTTGGGGCGAGGTCGGTCAGTGGGCAATTCTAGCGCTGATGAGGGTGTAGAAAATTCTTTAAGCCAAAAATTTTCCGTCTTCGCAATATCTTTTGGGTCACGTGCGGCCTGCTGAGTTGCATAAGTGCTGAAGTTAAGCACTTCCTGTAATGCTGGCACATTGCCGCGAAGATACGCGGAATAGATTTCAGTTAGTTCGTTTACCAAGACGTTGAAGGACCAACCATCGCAGATGATGTGATGCGCAGTTAGCATCAGGGCATGCGCATTACCTGGCAAATGTACTAGGTGGGCGCGAATCGCCGGTCCGTGAACAAGATCAAAGGCGGTTCCGGCGTCGCTATCCAATATTTTATTAAACAATGCTTCTGCGGCGTCGCTCGAATGAGTCGACAGATCAGTCACCGGAAAGTTTAGAGGTTGAATCGCAGAAAAATGCATGGATTCGCCGGTAGGGCTGAATGTGGCGCGCAGGGCGTCGTGCCGTGCCATCAACAGATTCATGGTCTTTTGCAAGGTCACAACGTCAAGCTGCCCTTGCATCCGCAGCGTAATCGATTCGTTAAATGCGCATGATGCCGCATCGCTTAACTGGGTCGATAACCATACTTCAAGTTGGCTTTCTGTTAGCGAAACCGCGCTCGGTTGAGGGGGCCTAAGAATGTCGACGGCCTGTAGCGCCGCTAAACTTTCCTCGAAGGCTAGATATATTCGCTCCAGATCTTGGTCGGAATGCGCGGTAGTTAGAAAACACGGAAATCCTTCTTGGATGTGAATGCCGCGCTCACGCAAATGGTAGTAAAACAGGCTCGCAAGCGGATGTTCGTTGTGAAAATTGAAATAAAACCAGCTCGAATAACTTTCGATGACGGTTTTGACTCCGTGAGTCATAAACAGCTCGTTCAGTCGAGAAACCAAAGCCGCGGTACGAGTATTAAGACCCTCCTGCAACGTGGGTCCTTGTTCACGCAAATGGTTAAGGACTGCCCAGATAGCTGCCAGCGCTAATGGGTGCCGTACGAAAGTGCCGGCAAAAAAAGTAACTCCGACTTCGGGTACTGAGGCATCTCCAAAACTCCATTGTCCGCCGTCTAGTGCATCCATGAATTTTGCTTTACCGGCTAATATGCCGACCGGCAAGCCGCCGCCAATTACTTTGCCGTAGGTCACGAGGTCAGCTTGTATGCCGGTAACCGCTTGAATGCCACCGGTATGTACTCGGAATCCTGTGACTACTTCGTCCATCACGAAGGCTGTTCCTGAGGCTGCAGTAATTTGACGCACTTCCCGTAAAAAATCGAAAGGCCGTAAGTTGGGATGCCGACTTTGCACGGGTTCTACGATGACCGCTGCGAGCTCGGCGGCGTTATCGCGAATCCATTGTAGACTCTGCGGGGTGCCATAATCCAAAACAATCATTTTATCGACAGAGGTCCTAGGTATGCCTGGTGCAACGGGGACGGATCTTGGGGCGGCGCTCCCGCGCTGTACGCCCTTGACCAATACTTCATCAAACTGACCATGATAGTCGCCATTGAAAATGGCGATCTTTTCACGACCGGTTACTGTGCGTGCGATGCGCATAGCCGCCATGACCGCTTCAGAGCCCGTATTGCAGAAGGTCATGCGCTCATTGCCAGTGAGTTCAGTAAATAATGTGGCGATCTTGCAGGCAAGCTCGGCTTGCGGTCCGATGGCGAATCCCTGCTCCAACTGACGCTTTATGGCTTCTACTACGAAGGATGGGCAATGTCCGAAAGCGGTTTGACCGAAGCCGTTGACCACATCGATGTATTCGTTACCATCCACATCCGTAATCTTTGATCCGGCAGATTTTTCGCTCACAATAGGATAGACCATCTCCTTCCATTCGCTGCGAAAACCTGCGGCTGCACGCGGATCGGCCAGGCTTGCGCGGTGCGCCTGAGTAATACGTTTTGATCCAGCAGTCTTTTGGGTATAGCGGTTTATTAAAGAGTCGATGTGTTTGTGCTGAGCCGCAGTTACGGCGTGACTTACCACGCTTTGCACGGGTTTGAATACGGCGTAGCGCGAGGGGCTTTCCTCGGTTAAATTCGGTGCTGGTTGAATTGCTGGCCCTGGCTGAGTTACTGGTGGCGGCAGTGTAACGGCCGGTGACGTCTGCAGCATTTCGAATTGACGGTTAATTAACTGTGACATGGCCTGAAGCTGGTCGCGAAAGATCTCTTCCATAGCAGATTTTGGCGGGGCCGGTGAACCTTGCGGCGCCGGTGAACCTTGCGGCGCCAATGAAACAGGATCCGTCGGCACCCCTTGGTTAGAGAGGTAAGCGGCGAGAGAGGGTATGGTTGACAACTCTCCGAGCAATTGCCGAAAAGTGATTTTTACTTTCAATTCATTTTGAATTTTTTGTGCCACTTGAGTTAAAAACAGCGAGTCGTAACCCATTTCTAGGAAACTTAAGGCGGAATCATCAGCAGGTTTATCGCCGGAGAGCTCTTCGAATAGACTGGCAATTCGCGTACGTAAGGTTGCGTTAGGTTGTTCTAAGGGCTTAAGGATCATCGTACTATCGTCCTGCGGTTGAGTTTTTTTTGGCGCGATCCAATGTCGGCTGCGCTCAAATGGATACGTGGGTAGCGAAACACGCTTTCTGGGGCCTTTGTGTAGGCTTGCCCAATGGGGTTGGTAGCCGTATCTCCATGTTTTTCCAACAGCGTCGAGTAGAAAATCGCAGTCGTCGTAGGCACGGGTCGAGTCTTGCAACGAGGTGACAACGGGTATGCGACGGCCCCGTGTGGCTTGCAGCGTTAGGGTCGATAGTGCGTTACCGGGGCCTACCTCAATCACGATCGAATCATTGGCGGTAGTAAGCGTCGTGATGCCATCCGCAAACCGAACGGGTGCACGCGCGTGATTCGCCCAGTATTGCGGTGAGGTTGCCTGTGCGGCGCTGATCCAGTCACCAGTTACACACGAGATATAAGGAATCTTGGGTGGCTGGAGGCTTAAGCCTTGTAATTGTTGCCGCAATGGCCCGATCACCGGATCGACCATGGCAGAGTGAAACGCATGCGAGGTATGTAATCGGCGACTGATAATGTTGTTTGCTGCCAGTAACTTCTCGAATTCGTCCACGGCATCAAACGGGCCGGAAACGACGCACAGGGAGGGACCGTTGATCGCCGCAATGGAGAGCGAAGAACTGAGTTGACCCCGCAATTCTGCCTCTGGCAGGCGTACCGCCAGCATCGCACCTCCGGGTAAGGACTGCATGAGCCGTCCTCGAGTGGCGACTACCCCCAGGGCATCCTCTAATGACATGACGCCCGCCAACACGGCTGCGACAAACTCTCCGATACTATGACCTATCATCGCGTTCGGGCGAACGCCCCAGCTCATCCAGAGCTGTGCTAACGCATACTCGATACTGAAGAGCGCGGGTTGCGCGGCAACCGTCGCCATGAGTCGTTGCTGCGTCTCACCGGAACTAACCTCAGGATAAAGTAAATCGCGCAAATCGCTTTTCATGAGCGGCGTTAGAATTTGAGCACAGTGTTCGATATGGCGCCGGAATTCTGGTTCGCGCTCGTAAAGATTGCGACCCATATCCGAATACTGGGATCCTTGGCCTGGAAACATGAATACGATTTTCGGGTCAACTTTTAAGGTTGGGGAAATTTGGGCATTGGCATCGTTTTCGTTGAGGCGAGCGATCGCCTCAAGGGCCGTGTGCGCAACCAAAGTAGATCGATAATCAAAAGCGCGTCGACCGAATTGTAAGGTGTATGCCACATCGTTTAGAGGGCAAGTGGGATGTGCCGTCAAATACTGACTTAACCGAATGCGGGCGGTTTGTAATGCTGCAGGGCTACGCGCCGACAACACAATGAGTTGCGCATAAGGCGGATCCAGCTTTGAAGGATTTAGCGCCGGTAGCAGTTCTGGCAGTTTCGGTGCTTGTTCAAGGACCACGTGTACATTAGTGCCCCCGACACCGAAGGCGCTCACACCGGCACGGCGCATATTTTTGGAATCCGGCCACGACGTGAGCTTGTCATTGACAAAAAACGGTGTTTTAGAAAAGTTGATTTGTTGGTTGGGATGCCGATAATGCAGCGTAGGCGGCAAAGCTTGAAAGTTAAGTGACAAGGCGGTTTTGATCAATCCGGTAATGCCGGCGGCAGCGTCAAGGTGTCCAATATTGCTTTTTACTGAGCCCACGGCGCAGAACTGCAAGTCTGCGGTGCTCGACTGGAAGGCCTTGGTCAGGCCTGCGATTTCAATGGGATCACCTAGTGCGGTGGCTGTCCCGTGGCATTCCACGTATCCAATTGAGCGTGCGTTAACACCGGCTGCGGTGAGAGCCATTTCGATGACCGCCGCTTGACCTTCGACGCTAGGGGCTGTGAACCCTACCTTGCTGGCACCGTCGTTGTTGACACCGCTGCCACGAATCACCGCATAAATATGATCGCCATCAGCGATAGCGTCCTCCACTCGCTTGAGCAACACCACGCCTGCACCGCTGCCAAAGATGGTGCCGCTCGCTTTGTCGTCAAACGGGCGACAGCTACCATCGGCTGATACCATTCCGCCCTCTAGGTGCTGGTAGCCGCGCTTCTGCGGAAAAGTTGCGGAAACGCCGCCCGCGAGAGCCATATCAGATTCATAAAGCAGTAGGCTTTGACAGGCTTGTGCGACCGCTAGTAGTGAGGTGGAGCAGCCGGTTTGCAGCGTAAAGCTCGGACCTCTAAGGTCTAGCTTGTAAGAGACGCGAGTGGCTAAAAAATCTGCTCCAGCACCCAGTAACATCGGATAGCAGCCCACTTGATAGCTACTAGTGAATTCCTCAATTGTTTTGCGATCGACGCAAATATTATTGAGGAAATAGGTGTTCATACTCGATCCCGCAAATACGCCGATAGCCCCTTGATATCGTGCGGGGTCATAGCCCGCGTCCTCAAGCGCTTCCCAGGAAATTTCCAAAAAAATTCGATGTTGTGGATCGGTAAGAGCTGCTTCTCTCGCGTACATGCCAAAAAACTCAGCGTCGAACAGATCGACGTCGTCGAGGATGGGTCGAGCCTTGACGAAATTGGCTGCCGCGCGGATCTCAGGGCTAAAACTATCTTCCAGCTCATCGTCATGAAAGTGGGTTATCGATTCAACACCGGCACATAGGTTTTGCCAAAATTCGGCAATTGTCTTCGCGCCTGGAAATCGTCCCGACATGCCGACGATAGCAATGCCGCTGACTGCCTGGTCAGTATTTGAATTTGACATAACTTCAGTACGTGAATTTAACATATTATACGGCGCCGCGGCAGTGGCCGCAGTCTTATCGGTTGCTCGAAACGGGCTGCTAGCATTTTAAGTCGATGTTGCATATTCCGAACATTGTTGCGCGAATTTATGAAGGCCACAGCGACATAACCCACAATATCAACCGTCCAAAGGGTATTAAGTAGATAGTTTATAGTGTGCATCTTGGTGGGGTGCAATAGAGGCCATTCTACTATTCTATCAATTATGACGATTCCATCACGAAACTCAGGTAATCCGGCGCAATTTTCAAAAGTGCTGACGCCACTTTTTCCCCCGGAGGTGCGGGTGACTGAGCTGCGCCTCCCCGGCGATCCGGCATTGCTCATGCATGCGGAGGCCCTGTGTCTAGGTGGGTCGGTAGGAAAGCGTCGCCAGGAGTTTGCGGCTGGGCGCCTATGCGCGCGGCGTGCAATGGCAGCATTCGAAATCCACGATTTTCAGTTGTTAGTCGCGGCAGATCGCCAGCCTCTATGGCCGCAAACTCTCGTAGGCAGTATTACTCATACGCAAGGATTGTGTGCCGCGGCACTTGCCAGTCGCCTCAGCTTGGCTGCTATTGGCATGGATTGCGAAGTGGTGGGTCATGTTAAGCCCGAGCTATGGAATACGATTTGTTTGGAGCAAGAATTGTCGTGGGTCCATTCGCTACCGTACGCTGAACAAGAAGCGGCAGTAAGTCTGATTTTTTCAGCTAAGGAGGCGTTTTACAAATGCCAATTTCCGTTGACTAGCGAGTGGCTAGATTTCCATGATCTCTATATTGCTGCTTCGCGATGGGGCGGCACGCGAGAAAGTGCGCCGGCAGAATTCGTGGTGACCTTAATGCGGCGCGTAAAAATTGGCGAACTCAAGACTCTTCCGGTGATTGGCCGCTATTTATTTCACGATCAATTCATTGCAACGGGAGTGGTATTGCCGAGCTAATAGGCCTTGTCGTCTCGAAATATTTTTAAGGCTGTTAAAAGTATGATTTTGATATCGAGCATAGGTGACCAATGCCTAAGGTAGTCGAGATCAAAACTGACACGCGCTTCCATATCTTCTAACTTTGCGGTCTCGCCACGGCAACCATTGACCTGAGCAAGACCTGTAATGCCTGGCAATACTTTATGACGAATCATGTACCCTTTGATCAGTTTGCGGTATTCCTCGTTGTGAGCTACCGCGTGAGGGCGCGGGCCTACGAGACTCATGCGGCCCTGTAGCACATTGATGAGCTGAGGTAGCTCATCTAAAGACGTGCGACGCAATACACGGCCTATTTTGGTGATTCGGTTGTCGGTTTTCGAGGCTTGCCGAACATTGGACCCATCTTCGGTCACGCTCATGGTGCGAAATTTATACACGGCGATCTCGCGTCCGTCTAACCCATAGCGGCGCTGTTTAAAAATAATTGGGCCTGGAGACGAGGTTTTTACCAATATCGCCACTAGCGCCAATAACGGTAAGCACGTTAAAAGCACTAAGGTGGAGAGCACGATATCGGTCATGCGCTTGGTGACGCCGCGATAGCCGTAAAAAGGAGTTTCGCACATGGCGACCACCGGAATGCCATGGATTTCACCCGATCGCGCTTGCACCAAATCAAAAACAAAAACATCCGGCACGTAATAAATCGAGGCGGTTGTATCGCGCAAATCATCGAGCAGGCTCATGACCCGTTGCACATGCCTAATAGGAAGTGCGACGAAAATCACGTCGGTACGATGCTCTTTTACATACCTGGATAGATCACTCAAGGGCCCGAGCAAATTGGCATCTGTTTCCATGCCTAAACGATCAGTACTACGGTCATCAAAAAATCCCGATACTTCGATTCTCATACTGGGATTTAGTTTGAGACGGTGAGCAAGTTCGAGACTGCTACCGTTATAGCCCGCGATAATGGCGCTGCGTTTATCGAAGGACATTATCAAGAAACGGCGCATGATTTCTTGCATCACCAAAGTGGCGAGGATTAGCACAACCGGGGTTGCGACTGCCCAGGTCATAAAAATGCGGCGTGGGTAATCGGATAGAGACTTAGTAACGTAACCTATGGCTAAAAGAATGGCTAGTAAGATCAACCATCTCATAGTGATGTCAATAACGGCCGAGCTTCGCTCTGAGGTTATTTGGGCGCTTACTTCGCGAGGCGGTTTGATTAGGACAATGCACAGCACTGAGACCACCACGATGGCTTCCGAAGATCGATCAAAAATGTGGCCGAAAAAGATTATAGTGACATACAGGGTGGTCACCGCTATTACGGCCGGGATTACCGCTTGTAGAATGGTTGCCGTCGCGATAAGAAAGCTTTTATTGACTAAAATCGGTTGAGTCATAAGGATTGATTATTAACTAATTGTGCTTTCAAGGCGTGACCTAATCCGACAAAAGTTAAATTCGATTCAGCAATGATATTCTAGGAAGCCATGACAATCGTTCCATTACTTGATCTTAAGGCTCAATTCGCCCAAATTCGTGACGAAGTAATGCCCGTCATCGACCAAATATGTGCTAGCCAGCAGTTTATTCTGGGTGAACATGTGCGCGGGTTGGAGCAGGAAGTGGCGGCCTACTGTGGCAGTAGCTCAGGTATTGGCGTCTCGTCGGGTACAGACGCGTTGTTGCTGGCATTGATGGCCTTACAGGTAGCGCCTGGGGATGAATTTATTACCTCACCTTTTACTTTTTTTTCAACGGCGGGCGTGGTCGCTCGCTTAGGTGCAAGGCCGATCTTCTGTGACATTGATCCGAACTCCTTCAATTTGTCTGCTGCTGCGGTACAGTTTTTTATAGACCATCATTGTGAGACTCAAGGATCGAAGCTTATCAATCGCAATACGGGTGGAATTATACGCGGTTTGATGCCCGTTCACCTTTATGGGCAGGCGGCCGATATGGATGCACTGATGGCGATTGCGAAAACTTACAATTTACGAGTGGTTGAGGATGCCGCTCAGGCTATTGGAACCGAGGACAACAACGCTCGGCGGGTGGGTTCAATCGGAGATATTGGGTGTTTTTCATTTTTCCCAAGTAAGAATCTAGGTGCGTTTGGAGATGCCGGGCTGTGTACTACGCAAGATGCGGCGCTTGCCGAAGAGATGCGGGTATTACGCGTGCACGGGGGTAATCCCAAATATTTTCACGCGGTGATCGGCGGTAATTTCCGAATAGATGAATTGCAAGCGGCGGTGCTGCGGGTCAAATTGAGGTACCTTGACAGTTGGACGGAAGCGCGACAACGCAATGCCGACTATTACTGCGACGCATTTAGGCAAGCGGAATTGCCCCAAGTGGTGACGCCGACTGTGGTGGGTGGGCGGCATATCTTTAATCAATTTGTCATTCGTGCTGAAAATCGTGATGGACTGAAGAAATATTTGGCCGAGCAGGGCATAGGTACCGAAATTTATTACCCGATGCCGCTACATTTGCAGAAATGCTTTGATTATTTAGGGTATCAGCCAGGTGATTTTCCAGAGTCTGAGTTAGCCGCTACGACAACTCTGGCTCTCCCCATATACCCTGAGCTTAATGAGGATCAGTTGGCGCACGTGGTCGCGTCGGCGGTCAAATTTTACCGCGAGCTTAAGACTTCTTGAAATCATCGGGCAATAATTGATGTCGCGACAATAATTTATAAAAATCGGTGCGATTACGTTTCGCCAGTCGCGCTGCTTGACTGACATTGCCCGTAGTTATTTGTAATATCTGTGATAAGTAGTTACGCGTGAATTCGTCCCGCGCCTCGTCGAAAGACGGTAGTCGCGTCGGGCTACCTCCGAGCGATTGCTGCACTAATTCTGCGGTGATAATTGCACCATGAGATAGGGCAACATTTTGTCGAACCACACTATAAAGCTGCCGCACATTGCCGGGCCAGTCAGCGGTGGCTAATAATTCCAAAGCTTCAGGGGCATAAATTCGTCTCTGGCCAGTATCCTTGGCAATTTGTTCGAGAAAATGTGCAACTAGCAACGGAATATCTTCACGGCGGCGAGCTAAGGAAGGCATCTCAATATGGACGACATTCAGGCGATAATAGAGATCCTCACGAAATTGCCCACTTGTCATTAATTGATGTAAATCGCGATGTGTAGAGGAGATAATTCGAACATTGGGAGAAACGGCATCATTTCTTGCGGGTGGATGAATTTGATCCTCTTGTAGTAAGCGCAACATCTTGATTTGAATGCGCATTGGCAGATCGCCGACTTCACCCAGCAAGAGGGTGCCACCTTCGGCATTTACAAATAATCCTTTGCTTGAAGTGCCATCCCCCGTGCTCAATTCTTGGCCAAATAGCTCAGTTTCCAAAAGATTCTCATCCATGCCGCTACAATTAATGGTCATAAAAGGTTTGTTGCGACGAGGACTTGCGTCG
>JAYVYN010000010.1:0-6797 GCA_043784265.1 Gammaproteobacteria bacterium
CACCGGAAGGCTTGGCTGTCTATCTAAGCGGCGTTCGCATCAACGAGGCGTTTGGCGACAGCGTCAATTGGGATCTCATTCCGGATATTGCCATCCATCACATCGACCTGGTAAGTTCAAGTCCGGTATTTGGATTGAATGCTTTGGGTGGCGCGTTATTAGTGACCCTGAAAAACGGCTTCACTTTCCAAGGTGCCGACGCAGAAATTTCCGGTGGCTCTTTCAATCAGCGCGCTGGATGGGCAGAGTTCGGCACCCACCAAAGCACCTTGGGTTTTTATGCCGCGGTACGTGTGCTCAATCAAGACGGTTGGCGATTGTTTGCGAAAGACTCTATTCATCAGTATTACATGGACTGGAGCGTGCACGGAGATGGGCCCACCTTAGATTTGAGCTACGCACGCGCCAACAATCGGCTATACGGATAAGGTGCTGCGCCCATTCAATCGCTGGCGATGAGTACCCGCAATGTGTTTACGGGTCCACAATCAAACTTTAGTGACTTGGATTTTATAACACTCGATGCATCCTATGATTTCTCCAGAACATTAGCCTTACAGTCGGTGGTCTATTTCAGAAATTATCGCGAGTCGATTGGTAATGGCAATAGCACGAGCTACACGGCGTGTATGCGACCTGGCACCTCGGGCGATTTGTGCCAGAGCGACGGCATCACGCCGCTATTAGGGACTAATTACATACCGATTCCGGACGTCTCGAACGGGGCCAACGCCTTGATAGGTGAGAATGACTTCGAGATGATTCACTCTCAGACTTGGGGCGGTTCACTGCAGCTCACTTTTAATGACAAAGTTTTTGGGTTTGGCAATCAATTTGCAATGGGTGGAAGCATTGATGTTTCGGAAACAAACTTCATGTCTGGAACGCAGATTGGGCCACTAGATGCGAGCCGGAACGTGGTGTCGACGCGTTACTTCGTCCATGAGAGGCAAGGAACTCTCTTTAGAGCAACGCCGGTATTGTTGAATGCGGCAAATAAATACTACGGCATTTTTGCGACCGATACGTTCGATATTAACAGTCGATTAGCCCTAACTTTTGGTGGCCGCTACAACACCACCCGGATCGATCTTGCAGATCAGATCGGCACCTTACTAAGCGGGCACAATCGCTTTAGCCATTTAAATCCGGCCGCTGGTCTCTCCCATAAGTTGTTGCCAAACTTGACTATATACGCGGGATATTCTGTAAATAATCGCGCCCCTACGGCCAGTGAGATTGAATGCTCAAGTCCTACTACCCCGTGCCTGTTACCGTCCAGTTTGGCTGGCGATCCTCCAACCCTTAAGCAAGTGGTCGGTCATACCGTCGAGGCGGGAGCTCGCGGCAAGCTTGGTTCCAAATTACAACTGAACTGGAATACCAGCGTTTTCAGCACTACGTCCCAGGATGATATCTATGGTGTCGCCAATTCGAACAGTAGTGGCTATTTCCAGAACATTGGATTCACCCGGCGACAAGGCGTTGAGGCAGGCTTGACCTACCAGAATAAGAATTGGAGCGCGTATGCACAATACAGTTTCATCGATGCTGTCTTTGAATCGCACTTGATGCTGCATTCAGCAAGCAACCCGCACCAAGATGCTCATGGGAATATAGAGGTTGTAGTGGGTGACCACTTGCCCGGCATTCCACAGAACCGCATTAAGATCGGCGTTGACTATACGGTGCTTGCTAACTGGTCGCTCGGAGGCACTTTCAACTATGCAAGCAGCTCGTTCTATCATGGCGATGCTTCCAATCAGAATGCCCCATTAGCCGGTTACTCGGTGCTTGGCCTACAATCAAGCTTACAGGTCACAAAAAAAATTGCGGTATTTTCGAATATTCAAAACCTGTTTGACCGTCGGTATACAACCTACGGCCTGTTTAGCGATCCGACCGGAGTGGGCGCACCGGGTATACCGGTCGGCATACCCAGCAATGATCCCAGCGTCCAAAATAAATTCCAAAGTCCCGCGATGCCACGGGCTTTTTTTATAGGCGTGCGATTCTCTTGGTGATGCGACTCGGATCCAGCGCCGGCCGACGTCGCTGTTCCTGCAACACTAATCCGAAACTTGTACCATGCAGACACTGCGCGTCGTTTATGTTTAGCGCATCAAGTCTAAGCGTGCAACATTTCCCACCCTGCTTCCACTGATATCCCATTCCAGCCCCCACCGTGGTCAGGTGTGGCAACCACCCCTGCGGCGATTATCATTATAAATTTTTCATAATGCTTGTTATAAGAAATTTCAGTATGGCAGCCAGATAGAAATGTCCGCTCGTAGCGGTGTTGGAACGTCCGCCTAGCGTTCAATCGCCCGATTTACATCTACAGAAAGCTCAGGCAACAGCTCTCCAATTCCCAGAAATCGGTCTTGCCAGTGTGCTACCCACGCCCCTCAACTCCCGGAAATTCGGGTTCCACCAGTCACGGCCCTTGGCCCGCGACGCTAAAACCATAGTCCATTGATATTGCAAAGAGAATCATCCGAATCGCACGTACCCCATTGATTTCAAAAGTCTCCCTAGCGTGTTTTTTTCCGCCATTATTGCGAGAATCCCAGAAAACACTACACACTTCTACAATGTTCGTGCCCTCCTGCTTCATGCTGAACTAGGGTTATAAATGGCCAGATACCGCATCGTGGATCCACTTACGTCATACCAAATCCCGCTTGATGTGATGATCCCAGGCTTTTTCAAATACGACCTTCTCTCCTTCGAGCGCGGTCATAGATTCTTTCAAGTGGAATTCGGTTTCTGTCGATGTGAGCTCAACAGTTGAACGTGTAGTGGTGTCCCAGTCGCCGCGTTTCAACGTGCTATACCATTCGAACTTCCACACACAACTGTTGGGCTCGCCGTCGCGGATTGACATGTACCAGTCGCTGCCGCCCGACACGTTCGTGCCGGTCGCCGCAATGATCTCGGGAAAGTCGCGTAGTCGTTTATGCAGCAAGACACGTCCTTGCGCATCAGGCCCGGATTGCGTCAGTTCGTACTTGTCGGCCAGTTTCGGGTCCGCCTTTGACTGGGTCTCGATCTTGCCACGCAGCAAGGCAATGGGCATTGGCGGGTCGACTGATATGCGGCGCACCGGCAATGTGAACGCAGCTTCTCCAGCAGTGAAGTGTAGCTCCACGGGCAGTGGGGATGGCCAGACCATCGGCCACAGCGATTCCGATAGCGACACCCGGATTCGGCTACCTTTTTTGAAGCGGTGAGCGGTGAAGTACAAGGGAATCTTCACCTCGTAAGCGCGACCGACTTCCAGAGGTGTGGGATTCGTATGACTTTCTCGATGCGTCAAGTTCAACAGGCCGTAACTTACGTTCCACGACTTCCCGAGCGGCGTCACCTCGTTGAGACGCACGGCAAGCTTTGCTATCGGTTGATTCGATGTCAGGTGGACCTTTAGTATGGATGTGCCGAGGATTTCTAAGTCAGCGTCCAGAGGCACCGTATCGAATGTTAACGAGCGTTTGTCGTCGGGAGTCTGGTCCGGCGGCAGGTCGACGCTCATGTTCCACGGGAACCACTCGCGCTTCGTTAGACCGAGCGTCTCCTGAGACTTGCAAATCAATGCAGCGCCGGGCCGCGGATGATCTTGAAGCCCATCCGCATTCAGGTACAGCACCTTTAACGAAATATCCGATGCTGGCCACGACGGCTCCGCGATCCACCTGCCCGGTGTGTCGCGAGGCCAAACCTCTGCCGCCGTACGCTCCTCCATGTACACGCGCAGCATGGGTTCATCCATGATGCCCGTGTCGATCCCCAACAGCCACTGCGACCACCAGCGAACCTCTTCAGTCACCCAATCAAGGCCTGGGCCAGGATCTGCAAGGTCCGGGTAGCGGTGACCCCACGGTCCCATCAACCCTTTGCGCGGTACATTAAGGTGCGACAACGTCCGAGGAATGAAATCTCGGTATGAGTCGATTTGCCCTCCAACAACATAAACTGGGCACTTGATGGCAGAATAGTCCACCGCAATCGATCCATGCTGCCAGAACGAATCGTAACGCTGGTGTGAAAGCCACCCCGCCAGCAAGGACGGCGTGGCATTAAGACGCTGCAGCCACATCTCGCGCCAACGGGTACCGACGATGGCTGGGTCCGGCGGCGCGACCAATACGTTTTTAAATTCCGCGCCCCAATCGTAATTGTCTAGTGCCAGCGCGCCGCCGATGTAGTGTGCATCGTCGGTATACCGATTGTCCGATGCACAGTGCGGCATGATTGCCTTAAGCGCGGGCGGAGCCTGGGACGCGGCTTGAAAGGAGCTAAATCCGCCCCACGAAATCCCGCGCATGCCCACAGCACCGTTGGACCAGCTCTGGTTCGCTAGCCACGCAATCACTTCGACCGCATCGTCCTGCTCCTGTTGCAGATATTCATCGAGTAGAACACCTTCTGATTCTCCCGAGCCGCGTATATCGACCCGCACGTATGCAAACCCGTACGGTACAAAAGTCTTGCCCCATTCATCATCCCGCCACCGTTCGCGATCGCGTTTGCGATACGGAATATATTCCCATACGACGGGAACCGATATGCGCTCGGCACTGTTCGGAATCCATAAGCGCGCGCCCAATCGAATCCCGTCCTTCATTGGGATCCATTCATTCTCCGTTACACGAAAGGGGCCTTTCTCAGGCATCTTCCATTTTGGCGCTCGGCTTGGCGTAGCCTCGGCTAACCCGCCAAACGTCGCTGCTACAGCACAACCGGTCGAGGTCACCAGGAAACCGCGTCGAGTCCACATCTCGTTGCTCCGGTTGGTCGTCAAAATTTGGCCTTGACTCGCAGCCCATAAGTCCGAGGACGCGCGTAGTACACAGTATCACCGGGCTGGAAAGGCGACCCGTTGGTCTGAGCCCGGATGTCCACGACCTTCGTGCCGTTAGTGAGATTCGAACCGAATGCCTCGACTTGGACGTGACCAAAATCGTACCCTAAAGCAGAGCTGAGATTTCTCGAAGCCGGAATTTTCCGATAGTCGCCGTTAGCAGGGACGAAGTCTGTATAAGCGCTTCCCTTGTAAGAAAATGCCAGCGACCAGTCGATGCCACGCGCGGCGCTGATTGGCAAGCGATAATCAAGCATTACGCTTGCGATCTGGCGTGGGGAATAGGGTGTGCGCGTGCCATCCGGGGCGTTAAGGTTGGCTATTGCACCGCTCGTAGCGCCATCGATGTAGGACGCGTTTAATGCCGTGGTTAGTCCGGGCGCAAGCTTTGCAGAGAGCTCGAATTCCACTCCTGTACTGCGGACTTTTCCGCCATTTTCAGTGAAGTAATAGCTGCAATTGAGGTTCTTTGCGGTTTGCACGTTGCTCCAATCGATCAGGAACGCAGTCAGGTTCAGCGTCAACCGTCGATCGAGCAGCGTACTTTTCTCACCAATCGAATAACTCCATAGTTTATCAGGGCCGAAAGTTGCCGGCCCATTAGCAATCCCTATGCTCGCTAGATCGGCGGCACACAGCGACAGCGGGATCGGCTGATTGTTACCACCGTAGCGGAACCCGCGCGCAGCTTCGGCGAAGACCATGAGATTGTCACTAACATGATAGGCCAGTGCGCCTCGCGGATTCACGCCAGCCGCGCGTTCCGTGCTCGATGTGGTGTTAGCCACAGGAAAGGGAATCGCCGCGGTGGCCGGGCCAGGTAGTGTGCCAAAATAACCGCCGAAGAAGAGATTAAAGTCCTCGCTTTCGTGAAAGTAGCGTAACCCTAAAGTCGCGTCTAACTTGTCGAAAAACGTGTAAGTACCTTCCGCAAACAGCGCTATTTGCCTTTCGTGAATATCCGTGCGATCCGAGAATTGGTCGTTAGGTTGAAAAGCTAGGTTGTTGGTAACCGAGCTATAATCCGGCAATCCGACCGTCGGTCCATAGCGCGCGTCGAGGCCTACAGTCGGCTCATCTTCAACGAAGTGACGCGAACTATTCTCGAAGAACACCCCTCCCGTCCACTTTAACGGGCCCGCTGTGGTTGAGGTCAGCCGCAGCTCCTCGACGAAATCCTTCACGTGGTTTATGAAAGTAATATTGGCTTGATTGATCGGCAGCACGCTATTAAAAATGAAGGCATTCGTGCTGAAGTCGTCGCTGCTCAAGTTGAGTGCGCTGCGCTGGATCAGCGATGACGTGAATATCAGTCGTGCAAATCCTGCGTCGTAATCCCCCGTAAAATTGTAGAGCCACAGATCGTTGTTGCTTTCCTGACGCTGAGTCGCCGCAATCGTGTAATCCGCAAGACCCGCATACCCGCTGTTTATTCCACCCAGAGTTTTATCGTAGGTAACGCTCGCGTCCAATGTCAGCACGGGGCTTGCAATAAATCTCAGAGCAGCCCGCGATTGGGTGGTCGTCTCCGGATTGACGCGCCGCTCATTCAGCGTGACATTGTTAATATAGCCAGAGTCCTCGCCTTTGTAACCCACCAAACGCAATGCAAGTCGGTTGTCCTGCAGTGGCAGATTAATCATACCGCGCACACTGTAATTATTACTTCCGCCCTCAACCGTATGAGAGCCACTTATTTCCGCCGAACCAAATACGCGCTGCAAGTCCGGCTTCGCAGTAATAAGGCGGATGGTGCCGGCCATTGCACCGGCTCCGTAAAGAGTACCCTGCGGCCCTCGCAGCACCTCGATTCGTTCTAGATCCAGTACTTTAAGGTCAGGGTTCGCCGACTTGAGAGTGATCGGCATATCATCAACGTAGATTGCCACAAGCGAATGATCTTCCGTCTCGGATGGCGAAATACCGCGTGCAACTA
>JAYVYN010000011.1:0-3642 GCA_043784265.1 Gammaproteobacteria bacterium
CTGTGGCAATATTAACGGCGCAATATATAAATCCGATCGACAAAATGATGCACATTTCTATCATTTAACTCCGGGACATGGCGTGCATTTTCCGAGTACAGCACCCCATTGGGTGCATAACGGCGATCAAGTGTCGGTGTCGATTAACATCAATTTTGACCTAGTCTCAGTTCATGACCGGCTGCGACGAATCTACCGAATGAATCGCACCATTCGTCGCTTAGGGTTCGACCCCAAGGGTCCTGGCACCTCACCGGTGCGCGATGCTATGAAAACAAGCGTCTCGCGAAGCGTAAGTTTCGCTTTAGATTTAGCGCGCCGAATAAAGAAAAATCAAGATGCAGGTACCTCGTATCCGATGTGGCGACCGAACCGCACGGCATGAAGGAACACGATCGCTTCGCAGCCAATTCAGTTGGCTGCATCCATTCACTATTTGAGAGCCAAGCGGCTACAACGCCTAATAGAACTGCGCTCACCCTAGGCGATCAGCAACTCACTTATCGCGAGCTTAACGATCAATCTAATCAACTCGCGCATTTTCTTCTTAAACAAGGTGTACGGCCCGGAATTCTGGTGGGCATTTGCGTGGATCGAACCCTCGAATTGGTGGTAGGCCTACTCGCAATCTTAAAAGCCGGCGGCGCTTATGTACCCATTGATCCGCAATATCCTCATGAACGACAAGAATTCATGCTCAAGGATTCTGCATCCCCGCTACTACTCACCTACCGCGCGAACGCCCAGGTTTTTACGCCAGCTAATACCCAAGTAGTGTATCTCGACGAAATTGGACAACAACTCTCGCAACAACCTAACACCAATCTGCATCAGATAATCGAACCGCACGACCTCGCGTATGTGATCTACACCTCTGGCTCCACCGGAACGCCTAAGGGCGCGCTGATTTCACATCACAATGTGATACGCCTGTTCCAATCGACTCAAGCATGGTTTCAATTTGACGCAAGCGATGTGTGGACCTTATTTCATTCCTGCGCCTTTGATTTTTCGGTGTGGGAACTGTGGGGCGCACTTTTTTTCGGTGGACGCCTAGTCGTGGTTCCTTTCGGACTTAGCCGCACGCCGACCAGTTTCTATCAATTACTGCGCGACCAAAAAGTCACTGTATTAAACCAAACGCCGTCGGCGTTTCGCCAATTGGTCAAGGTGGACGAGTCGAGCGTCGCTGACACGAGCTTAAGCCTGCGACTGGTAATTTTCGGCGGTGAGGCTCTGGATTTTAAAAGTCTCAAACCCTGGTTTGATCGGCATGGCGATACTCATCCGCAACTCGTCAACATGTACGGCATCACGGAAACCACCGTACACGTCACTTATCGCCCCATCATCGCCACCGATTTAAGTGCCTCCAGTGTGATCGGAGTTCCGATTCCCGACTTGCAAGTGTATTTGTTAGGCGAGGCACAACAACAAGTGCCGACAGGATCCATTGGTGAGATTTATGTGGGGGGTGCCGGCGTCGGCCGGGGCTATTTGAACCGACCTGAATTGACGGCGCAAAAATTTGTTCCGGATCCCTTTAACCCAAATTCTCAACACCGACTGTACCGCTCCGGCGATTTGGGCAGGTACTTACCCAATGGCGATCTTGAATATTTAGGGCGCATCGATACGCAAGTAAAAATTCGCGGTTTCCGTATTGAACTCGGCGAAATTTCCGCAGCCATAGACCGACATCCGGGCGTTCGCGAGAGTGTCGTCATCGCCAGCGATGTTATGGCGAGCGATAACATATCAAGTGAAAAAATATTATTGGCCTACGTGGTCAAACGCCTAGGACAAGAAGTCCCGCTTCACGAACTGCGCCAGAAGCTGCGTGAACAACTTCCGGAATACATGATCCCGGCCACATTTACATTTATCGACGCGATTCCAATGACGGTCAATGGCAAACTAGACGTTGCCGCGTTGCCGCCCCCAACAAGATCAATTCAAGAGCCAATGTCGCCCGACCCACCATTGAGCCTCGAATCATTGAACCTGCAACCAGTGACTTTAGAACAGCGCATTAGCGCGGTTTGGAGCCAAGTGTTACAAATTTCTGAAGCGCCAAGGGACCTCAATTTCTTTGACGCCGGCGGAAATTCTATTCACCTAGCGGAGGTGCACGTGACCCTACAACAGCAAATCGGCCGAGAATTCCCCATTACCGATTTGTTTACTCACACGACCATACGATCGTTAGCCGCTCACCTTGAAGGTGCCGTGACCTCCACAGCTACCACGAACGAGCACCAAATGCGCGGCCAACGCCAACGGGACGTACTTAATGCTCGCCGTAACTTGCGTAGTAAATGAATTAGCGGTTTGCTAGTAGCCCGTCGCTATCGAGGTGGGTTCGCTGCCGGCAGCCGCCGTGGGTGTGGTAAGTAGCGGAACCAGCGCGCCCGTTGTATCGATTAAGTACTGCGAAATAGTGCCGTCGCCACGATTAGTCGCGTAGGCATAGGTGCCAGTAGGATCCACGTTAACGGAGCTAACGCGAGTATTTGGTCCATGAGAACCTGAGGGAACAGATGCCGTGGGGAGCGCCGTGAGCCCACCGCCAGCACCAATAGAGAACTGCGAAATCGTACCGTCCGCATAGTTGGCGACGTACACATGTTTTCCGCTTGGATCAACCGTAAGGCCGAAAGGCTGGTTACCCGCTAGGGCGGTCGGAGCACCGGAGATTGGCGTGAGCATACCGCCTGATCCAATAACGTATTGTCCTACTGTGTTGTCCAATTGATTCGCGACATACAGATAATTACCGCTCGGATCGACCGTAATGGAGTTCGGCAATACGCCGCTGGCCACCGTCGCAGGACTCATAGCTGTCAGCGCGCCGTCATTACCAATGGTGTACTGAGAAATAGAGCTGGAGCCTGTATTGTTCGGTATTCCTATACCCTTACCATTGTAGTTCGCCACGTAAGCATAATGACTGGTTGGATCAATGGTAATAGAGGCAGGTGTGGGTCCCGTCGGCACGGTTGCTGGGGTTAAAGGAACCAGCATTCCGTTAGGTTGTATCGCGTACTGGGATACGCTGCTGGCACCGTAATTGGCTACATAGGCAAAGTGATTAGTAGGATCGACAATCACCGCATTTGGATATGTGCCGGTCGGCACCGAACCATTACCTACCAGGGCCAGCGAACCATCCGCGGCAATGATGTACTCAGATACAGTGCCAGCGGTATAATTAGCAACGTAAGCGTATTGCCCACTGGGTTCGACGGAAATGGAGAACGGTTTAACTCCCGCCGCAATAGTAGGTGCAGAAAGAGCAGTCAAACTACCCGTAGCGACATCAATCGAATATTGTGAAACGGTACCGTCATTAAAATTGGTTGCGTAGGCGTGCCGTGCATTGCTGCCCGTGAGTGGGACAGCCGGTATAAGGATGCCGTTAAATGTGGACGCGCCGATATTTATAGTTCCGCTTTTAATCACCGTCGCGAGTCCGGTGGTTGCGGTGATCGTCGCCACGCTCGTATCGGTCGAATTCCAACCCGTAATAGAGGCAGTGATATTCTTAGTGCTACCGTCACTATAGGTCGCGGTCGCCGTATATTGCTGGTTTTTGCCGGGCGCAATCTGAGCATGGGCTGGCGTAAGCGCTATTGAGTTTAA
>JAYVYN010000012.1:0-2911 GCA_043784265.1 Gammaproteobacteria bacterium
TTCGACAATTTCAGCGCTTTTTTTTGATGGCGGACCTTGGTGTCACCTACCGGCCGCCGCACTTTGACATCGTGCTGCCGGTTGGGATTTCGTTTTATACATTTGCCACGATGTCGTACACGCTTGATGTGTATCTGAAGCGCGCCGCGCGAGCGCACAACAGCTGCGCTACGGGCTTGCGTTGATGACGCTCGGTTTGTTCAACAAGGTCGTACTAGCGGATAGCTTTCTTTCGAACATCGCGGAGCGTATCTACGACAGCGATAAGGTGCCTGGCGCACTCGATGCGTGGGCCGCGACGCTCGTCGAGCGCTGCAACCCCATCCGCAGCTGCAGTGCCCGCGCAGACGCGCTCCTCGAAGCGACGAATTAGCCACTCAGCGATCTGCTCCTTGCTGTTGAAATGATAGTACAGATTGCCGGAACTAATGCCGAGCTCGGCAGCAATACGATTAGTGGAAGTGGTCGCGACGCGGTGTTCGTTGCGGTCGCGCCGCTCGATGCTGCTAATTTCCCCCGCGCGACAAAGCCTTAAGGCCGGCGCTCCAAAGATTGCGTTGCAAGTCGAGCACTTCAGTGGCTGCGTTTCTCCGATTGTGTGCTGGCGGTTTTTTCTTTCGATCTATCATCTGCTCACCGTCTGACGCGCTTCGCGCCGGTGGGTTTTACGCCCAGTTCTTCATCAAGGGTTCGTTCGATTGCTAAGGCAATCCTGTCCCGAAATGCAGTCAACAAAAATCCTAACTGCATCTCAAGCACTACCTCTTTGGCAGCCAGTTGCAGTGTTCCTGAGAGACCGAGACGCTCGAAATGCAGCGTCGATTCTTGCCAGTGGGCCTTCACCGCGTATTCGTCCTTGAGCCGCGCCGCCACACTGTTTACCGCTTTTACGGCGCTAACCTGTGACAAGTTATGGGCGCGGCGAATACTGATGCTCGACACGGTCTACTCCATGGCGCCACGGCGTTGCTGGTCCGCGTATTAATAACACGACATCCGCCCATGCGGAAGCGGGCCGCCCGGCATTAACGGCTTGAGCGAGCGCGCTTGACGGCCTTTCGAGGAGCTTTGCGAGTCGCGTTGTCAGCAACTTGCACACCGGCGTGCTTCTGGATTTTGGCGGTGCCTTCGGCGAGCTAGCTGCTCAGACTCCGAGCCATCTTCGCACCGGGTAGGCTGATTCGGCCGAGTACATCAAAAACCTTTGCGGCGTACTTGTTCTCGACCCCATCTACCTTGGCTATTACCGCCTCCGAGCGCCTTCGATGCTTGATCAGTAAATTAGTGACCTTGTCGCCTCGACTGCCAAGCTTACCGGATAAATTCTTCTCAACCAACGAAATGTCGCCGACGCGAAAAGTTTCGACCAGCGATTTGCCGACGTTCCTATTTTGCTTAAGCACATCAAGGACCACTGAAGCATAAGACTCGCTCGTCATGTTGGAAACCCTCGCGTTTATTGAAGATCAAATTGCCGATGTGTACCGACCTTAAGGCGCATTATCGGCATGCGGGCTGAGAGAGAAACCTAACACGGATTGAAATCTAGGGTAGTTGACCTAATCGGAACTCCCCAGCAATCCGCGAATGAGAGCGCTGGCGGTGGATTAACCCTGCCACGGATCGCGGCACAAGCGAGCTTGCCAAAAAATGATGCCGGGCACTCCGCTGGTAGCGGCTGGCGCACGGCCGATACTGGGGGTGTCGTTGCAGCAAGGATATCTAGTGGTTCACATGTACAACCGGCTCAGCCAGCAATACGCGACAGGCCGTCAGCGAATGTCAACCAGTACTGCGTGCCGCTGAGCGGCCCGCGCAACAAGATCACCGCCGTCATCACTGCCGCACCGATGAGCCAGACTGGGTGAGGCCGACCGCGTGTGCGCCAGTCATAAACGATGCCCGCGAGGATCAGGACCTCGACCACCAGGCTCGGCACAAGGCCAATGATTAGTGGGGGTGGCGGGCCAAGACCAGGCCGCAGGCCCGGGCCGCCACCTGTTATGAGCACGAAGAAGACGCGGGCCATGGCCGCTTGCAGTAGCGAGATGGTAGCCAGCAATATTAGCCGCTTGTGCACTTCAGGGCGTCGAATGTTGGCAATCGCGGCGACAAAGAATCCGGCGAACAGGCTGATCGCAGTTACCGGCAGAATCATGAAGGCGCGCGATTGATCCCCGTAGCCGGCCGCGAGACCCTTGTTGAGCGTCTCGATTGCCGCTGCCAAGCCAATCAGCACCATGGCCGTAGCCAGTGAAATTCCCACGAGGCCCCAGGCACGGTGGTGGTCAATACGCCCTTTCGCGACAAGCAGCGTCTGCGACAGCAGTAGTAGGGTCCATGTCGAGAACAGCAGGCCGTGAATGTGCAGAAGCGGTGAACCCACGAAAGTGCCTGCGGGCAACTGTAGCCAGTAAGTCGGCGCGAATGCGCCGAAGGCCAGCAAAGCGCAGACCGCCGCCATCCATACGTAGAAATACCTGCCTTTCTCGCGCACAGAATCGCGCATCACTGCAACCATCTCAGCCCCCCCTAAGGTCCGACGTGCGCCTGTATAGTAAGCCTTGGCGAAAATCAAAACAATAGTTTTAAACTCGCATCCCTAAAAGAGCAAGTTAAGACCCGTGACACGTGCCTGTCTGTGTCGTGGAAACCGCCGTGCTCAACTTGTTTCTGAGAGTATGACGAATAGAGCACGCCCAATCATCCGGCCCGGAAAAACTCGTCTAATTTTCAGCCGCCATAGATTCTTCCGCCACCGAGACTTTTTTCGCCTTGCTGTGATCGGTCAACCAAATAATTGCCCCCGTCCCCACCAGTGATGGTACGCGAGCAAATTCGGCGCAATGCTATTCACAAGAGTCGTAAAAGTCTCCCAGCCCACGCCGCTCTTTGTAGCCTACTCTAGAGA
>JAYVYN010000013.1:0-14376 GCA_043784265.1 Gammaproteobacteria bacterium
CCTTAAACGTCATGCCCATGTCGAAGTCCAATGACCAATCGGCCTGCGTCGTGACCATACCAGCTTCGCACCACAAATTACCTTCACGCTGGTCCATGACCACAAAGTCTCCCTGAGCCTGGCGGGTAATGTAGTCGAGCGGCGGGCGCGGCAGGGTTGAAGCGTCGCCAAAGATGAACCGTTGCTCAATATTCAGCGGACGATTGATCCAATGCCAGTGATTACTCTGTTTTGTCAAAGAAAAATGCATCGGGTAATCGCGCGACAGCGATTCCATAATTAACTCAAGACAATCCCACTGCGCACTTCTCATATGTGGCAATGCTTGGAATCGTAATGGCTCACGCGAAAGTACGATCTCCCGCTCACGACACTCCGCCACATAGTGTTCGTCCACATCGAAGGCGAACTCCAATACCGAACCATGAGGGCCCGGCAGGTGTGGCTCAATATTGACCGAATACATGTATTCATCTTCGGCAAACGGCAGTGGAAAGCGCTGAATGGCTGCTGGGCTGTTGCGGAAAGTAAAGTCGTCACGGAAGGTTTCATTCGGTTTAAAAATTGTGTTCATAAATCTAGTACCAGACGTTTAGTCCTAGCGCGCGACACGCAGGGCATGATGCTCTTGCCAGCCGCCTTGTCGCTCGGCGACAAATAATGGTCATGGTGCAATAGCTCGCCATCGATTTCGAGTACGCGGGTATGACAGAAACCGCATACACCCCCGCGACACAGGTAGGGTACGTCGACGCCAGCTGCCTCGATACATTCCAAAAGGCTTTGATCAGGGACGACGTGCACATTGATCTTGGATCGGGCCAGGAACACATCAAACGCGTCGCCTACGGGGGGCGCATTGAATTGTTCCCAATGCACATGGGAGTCGGGCCAGCCATACGATCGTGCGGTATCAATAACGCGCGTAATCATGCCCGCTGGGCCACACACATAAACATGTGTTCCCAGCGGTTGTTTGGCCAGCAATTCTTTGAAATTAAGGGTCGTACCTTCATTGTCATAGTACATACGCACGCGAGTTGCTTCGCGCGTACCCAAATGCTGCAAGAAGGCCGCGTGTTCATGCGAACGGACCGAGTAATGAAGTTCGTACGGAACCTCGCCGCTACGAAGATCTTCAAGCTGCGCAAGGAATGGTGTAATGCCGATGCCACCGGCAATGAGTATCTGCTTGCGCGCTTGTTTTTCTAGTCCGAATAGATTCACGGGATGGGCAATTTCCAAGCGATCCCCTATTTTTAGCGAGTCGTGCATAAAATGCGAGCCACCGCGCGACTCTTCCATGCGGCGTACCGCGATTTCGTAGTGCTCAAGTCGATGCGGCGAACTCAATAAGGAATAAGGATTGCGATGAATGCGCGTCTTACCGCGCATCACTACAATGATATGCGATCCGCCGGAGAAGGCGGGAAGCGACTCCCCTGCAACGGGCTTCAATCTAAAATGTTTGATCAGCGGCGTCACCTGCGCAATGGTGGCTACTTCGACCGCGATAGTCTGAGCGCTCATCGAAACACTTCCCTAATTTCAGGCAATTCGCCTGGTGATTCGGCGTCCGCCATCACGCCCATGTAGGCCGCAAGACGGCGCGAGTAATGATCTCGTACCAGTAACCAGCGTTGACAGGTGCACTTGACAATATTAGTCACCACCGCATCGGTGATGGCGCGGCAGTGAATGCAGAAAATACGGCGCGCTAAGGATCCGCATTCCTCGGCGCGGATCTCGTCCTGATTCAGATTAAATTGCAGTGCAATTTGCATCGCAAGTCCGATGAAGCTCTCTGGACCTGCGACATAGAGCCGAGTACCCATTAAGGATTGGCTCGCCAGGGTATGAAAATCTTCGAGTAACTTGGCGGCGTTATCAAACACACGCGCCTCCGCGATTCCGACTTCGCGAAACGCAAGTACGCTCTCGGGCATGAACAATACGTGTGTACAATTAAGCGCCAGCGGCGCAAGTGTTTTCATCTCGGCAAGCACACGCAGTAACGGGTTTGCACCCACACCGGCACCTAGTAAGACGTGATAGCGCCCACTCGCATCGAAACTTAACGGCGTATAGATCGGCTTGCTTTTGATGCCGGTTATTAGCATCTAATAAACCGCTAATTGGTGGGTAATGATTACCACCGCAACGCCCAGAATAAGCACTACATAGGGCCAGATCCCGGCTCGATTGACGATTTTCTCGCCGTCGACTGAGTCCAAATCTTCCGCCATCGTGGCCGGAAAAGCTCCTTTATCTTGAATATAGTGGCGGTAGATAAACACTGGCACGATTAATGCGGCAAAGACCAAACCCGTCATCAGAGTTCCAGCACCATATACATCTGCACCAAAACCCATAAAGGCAAGGTTCACAAAAGACAGTACCGCGCCTGCGGCTAGAATCCAATTGGAGGCACGCCAGGGCCGTTCTTGATTTGGTCGGTCACAGCGGTGCATCCAACCTGAGTTTAAATTAAGAAAATTAAATATCAGGTACCCCACGTTAGCCGCACCGATGACAAACACCGAGTCAGACAGCAACAAGAGCACGAGGTTGAATGCCAGATTGGTCAGCATGGCATTGGTCGGCGCGCCACGGTTATTGACCTTGGCTAGGTATTTGGGCAGCCATCCGTCCAACGAGGCTTGATACAGTGTGCGAGAAGATCCCGCCATCGAAGTCATCAGCGATAGCACCAGCGCTAGAATCAGCATGATGACCACCACCACGCCGCCGATACGTCCCGCATGCACCATGTGCGCCATGACCGTGGAAACGCCCATGCCGCTGTAAATATCCGGAGCTAACATACCGCCGTAGACTGCCGGTGTGGTGATCATACCCGCTGTATTGATCACGGCGGGTTGCAGTAGGTTACCCAACCCCAAATAGCCTTGGAAGGCGAACGGCACTAGCGTATAGACCACTACGCACAAGAGGCCCGAATAAAAGATGGCTTTGAACGTATCGGTTTTAGGATTTTTGAATTCGCCGGTGTAGCAGACCGCAGTCTCGAACCCATAGGTTGACCAGGCCGCGAGAAACATACCCGCCGCGAACACGGTAATTCCCGCTCTATTAAAAGTGCCATCGATGACTCGGCCAGCCGCATCATGGGCCAGTGGTACCAGCGGGAAATAATTGGCTTGCACGAGATCACCCGTGAAGATCGGCACCACTCCAATCAAGATCAGCGGAATCATCGCCGAAATACCTAGAATTTTAGTGGTATTAGCCGAGCGCAAAATGCCGCCGTCCTGAATAAATTTAACCGCCAGTAAAATCACTGCACCCAGCATAAAAATGGCATTGATACGTAGTGTCAGCCCTGGTTTGATAAAGTTCAAGTCGAGGAGGGTGAGTTGCCAGGTATTTATCGCTGCATCCGGAGCAAACAAACCGCTTAGAATATAGCCTGCAGCGAGTGCGGAGCCGGTTGCTTGAACCGGTGACCAAGCAAACCAATTGCACCACACGGAGATGGGTGCAATAAGCTTGCCGTAGCGCACCCATGCAATCGCCCCATAGATAGAAGTACCGCCCGCTTTGTCAGGAAACAAACCGGCGATTTCCGCGTAGGTAAAGGACTGAATGAAACCCATGGCAATTGACGCCATCCAGATTACCCAGGATAGCTTGCCGACGGTAGCAGCGACTGCGCCTATGGAAAACAGTACTAGAGGCGGCACGCCGCTCGCCACCCAGAAAGCACCGGTCCAATCAATACCGCGTTCTAAGCCCGCCGATTGTTGTACTGTATCGTTCACCGATTTTTAGCCTTTTTTGCTTTCTCTATGCATAGCATTCTCCACCCCTAAAAGTGTCGGCGTAGTTCCTCGGCTATCTCAAAGATATCACCGACAATGCCATATTTAGCCACGCTGAATATAGAGGCTTCCGCGTCCGTGTTGACCGCCACGATAGTACTGACATGCTTCATACCGGCAAGATGTTGGATCGCACCCGAGACGCCCATTGCGAGGTAGAGCTTGCAGGCTGAAGCGGTCTTGCCGGATTGACCGACCTGGCGACTTTTGGGTAGCCAACCCGCGTCGGCGATTGGTCGCGAGCAGCCGAGCGTGGCCCCCACCAAATCCGCAAGCTCGCGAAACTCTGGTACCTTGGCTTCGTCACCGATACCGCGACCCACGGTTAATATAAACTCCGCACTGGTCATGTCGACATCATCGGCAGCACTCAATTCAATATACTCGCGCGCCGTGGATCGATTTTGCACGGCGGGCATGGCAAAAGTACTTAAGCGAGGGCTACTCCCTAGGTCGGGTGCTTTAAAAACATTGGCGCGTATTGCGAGCAGTACGGTCTTGCGGCCTGGGAAATCTAATTCGACGCATACCTTTTGACCGTAACCCCCGCGAGTGGCCACTAATTCCCCGTCGACGTATTCGGCTTTGAACACGTCGCTAGCAAAACCTATCGCATGTCGCGCGGCTAGCGCCGCTACGTAGCCGAATGAATCGACGCTATGGGCGACCAACACCAGTTCTGGATTACGTTCGGCCATGATGCCGCTTACCACGGATTCAAAAATATCGGGATCGAATTCCGCTGCGCCCACGATGTTAATGATTTCATCGACACCTGCAAGACTTAAAGACTCATTGTATCGCTGCGGTTCTTTGGCAATCATCGCGACCACGACTTCGCACCCTGCGCGACGCAGGGTCTGGGCCGCGCCTATCAGCTCAAGCGATACCGGGCGAAGCTCGCCGCGTCGCTGTTCCGCGATAACTAGAATGGTACTCATGCCTGCCCCTTGAACTCTTTGATGATTTCAGCAAGCCGCTTGGCTTTAGTGGCGACATCGCCCTCGATGAGCTGTGCGCGTCCCTTTTCTGGTAGATACATTCGTCGCACCCGCGACGACGAGCCCAATTCACCAACATCGTTCGCGACTAGGTGCAAATCTGCGAGCGAGAGCATTTCAATCGGTTTAGCAGCCGCTTGTTTAATGCTGCGGAGTGACGCATAGCGCGGCGTATTGATACCAAGCTGGATAGTCAGGACGGCGGGGCATTGCAACTCGAGTTCTTGTAACAGGCCGCCTTCTAGTTCGCGGCGTAACACCGCAGTCTTAGCGCCCGGAGTGTAGTTAAGCATATTGACGACCGCTGCATGCGGCCAGTTTAAAAAAGCCGCCGCGGCAATCCCGGTCGATGCAAACGAATGATCCGACGATTGAACGCCCGCAAACAGCATGTCTGGCGCTTCGCGCTTCGCGACTGCAGCGAGAACTCTGGCAATGGCAATCGGGTCGGAATCTTCGATCGCATCGTCCCATACGCGAAGTGCACGATCCGCGCCTTTTGCCAAACACTTGCGTAATGACTCATCGACGCTCTCAGGACCCACCGAAACCGCAACAACTTCTACCTCGCCTGCAGCACCCGAAGCCTCTTTGATTTTCATCGCTTCTTCGAGCGAAAAATCATCCCACTCATTGAGATCGCGAATCAAATAATCAGGATCGATGTCCCGGCCGTCGCCACGAATTTTAAAATCTTCGTCAAGCGCGGCCACTTGTTTTACAGCGACTAATATTTTCATGCGAGCACCGCGGGCGCCGTAGGTACCACGGGCAGCCCAAGCATCGCAGGTACCGGTAGAATCGCTTCACGAATTAATTCAATCAGTTCGCGCACCACAAATTTGCCCTCCAACCCCGTCGTTTTTAAGGCGTCTTCAAACATCGTTAAATCCTTTGGGCAGCTCACCACGTACACTTCGAGGCCGGCAATAGTGGCGGCCTCCTTGATTCGATTTTGTGCCGGTTTTTCAGCCCCGACCGGATCCGGGACCCAGATGCGACCGCCACCGGCACCGCAGCAAAAGGAGTTTGCGCGGCAACGTCCCATCTCCACTAGCTCACATCCCAGAAGTTTTAACAGCTCGCGTGGCGCTTCATAGCCTTTATTGAAGCGACCCAGATGGCAGGGATCGTGAAAGGTTACACGATATTTTAAGGGATGAGTGACCCGTAGCTTGCCGCTGGCAAAAAGTTCGCGCGCTAGCGTGGTGTAATGCTGGATCTCGAACTTGCCGCCGAAATCCGGGTACTCATTTTTGATGGTGTTAAATGAGTGCGGGTCGGTAGTCACCACGGTTTTAAATTGAGCAGCCGCCAATGCCGATATATTCGAGGTAGCGAGTACTTCGTATAGTCCTTCCTCACCAACCCGACGCACATCGTTGCCGGCGTTAGACTCGCCATCGTAAAGAATCCCAAAATCGACTCCCGCTTCATGCAGGAGAGTCGCGAAAGTCTGCGAGACCTTTTGATTGCGCGGATCGAAGGAGGCATAGTCGCCAACGAACCACAGTATATCTACCGGCTCTTTGCGGGCGTCTTTGACGGCGAATGGTAAGACTTTGCTCCAGGCGCCTCTTTTCCGTTTAGATTCGCCGAATGAGTTACCAGTCTTATGAATGGTCTGCAAAGTCTTGGTGAGGAGCGGATCCATAGCCCCGTCCTCGACCAATTTACGGCGCATTTGCACGATGATAGGGATGTGTTCAACGGCCACCGGGCAGATCTCAACGCAGGCCATACAGGTGCGGCATGACCATAGCGTTTCCATCGTTATCTGGCCGGGACCCTTGCCATGCACACTAAGTACGGCCGCATCCGGCATTACGCCAGACTCCAGTGTGGCGTGCGCAAATTCGCGCAAAGACAGGATGACATCGCGCGGTGATAAGGGCGCGCCGACTGCTCGCGCCGGACAGGCTTCGTGACAACGACCGCATTTAGTACAGGCATCGAGATTCAGCAGCTGTTTCCAGTTGAAGTCAGTGATCTTGGCGACCCCGGGCTGTGCTGCGGAATCCGGCACTCGCGGCAAACGCTGCGCCGCCAAAGGGTCGCGGGCCAGCCAAGAGCCGCTCGCGGTAAATATATGTTTGACCTTGGTGTACGGGATCAGCGCGATAAAGGCCAGCGCCAGTAGTCCGTGAAACCACCACAGTTCGTGACGCAACAGTGCAGCGTCGCTGGCGCGCAAACCCACTTCCCTAAAACCGGCAGCTAGCAACGCGCCCACTGGCGACCACCAACGTGTGTCCCACACATCAGGTCGGCCTTGCAGCCATACCAGCCGTGCCGCTTCTAAGACATATCCTGTAGCGCCAATGATCACCAAACTCCACAGAAATGCCCAGTCCTCGCGTCTATATTGAGGGCGATCGAAATCCGGATCACCGGGTGAGCGGTCGGGTCTGGCGTAATCTAGTTTAGGCAAGCGCATCCAACCGCGCCGGATCATCATGTAAATCAAGCCCGCGACGAGCGCAACGCCGGCGATATCGAGCACCAATGAGAAAATTAAGTAAAACTCGCCCTGCCAGAAACGAATTCCGAACAGCGGCTCCAGAATGTCGTATTGCAACGTGATGGTGGCGGTGCCAATGAAGAGCAGCGTAAATCCATAGAAAATCAATCGATGCGCAGCCCCCGCAGCCGCATCACGCCGGTCGATGCTACGATGGCTTAGCACCGCAACAATCATCGCGCGGATACGAGACCAGAGACTGCCCTCAAGCGTTAATGCCGCGCCCCGACGGTACTTGCGAATCTGGACATAGAAGCCCCAAGCGAAGGCCGCGATCGCCGCCCAGCCAAACGCGTAAAAGACCCGCACCTCGGTCGCCCCGAAGGTCTCGAAGAGTATTCGAGTGGTGGTGCGAACCACGATCAGGTCTTGTATTCAATCTCGAATTGACCACCCGGCATATGCGCGGCTCCCCAAACAGCCGTTTCGCGTTTGTAGGGGAGGGGGAATTGCGCACTTTTTTCTTCGATCTCGCGCGCCAATCGATGGCCCGAAAAAGTTGCATCCGCAATCAGGCGGGGTGCCTCAGCATCGCCAATCAAGTAGACGTCTTTAACGCCGTTCTTAGACCATTCTGCGCTGCGCGCTTTTAATTGAGTGTGCAAATCATTATGCGAGTGTCGACCCGTGACCAGAATCAACGAATCAAATTCCACCCAGCGATGGCTCTTATTGGCTTCGCGGGGAAGTACGCCCGGACCTCGATAGGTGCGCTTGGAGCCGTCGCCCCAAATGTCATACACCTCAAGTCGGCCCTTTTCGATGCGCGATGCGAACGCATTGTGAATCTCTTTGATATGCAGCTCATGCATGCGTCGCATGAGGTTGGGATATTCGAGCGTGAAATGCATATAGTGAGCGAGATGCACACCGCTGACCACCGTGACTTCATGGCCTGCAACTTGGAGCTTTTCTGCGAGGCTCGGTGCCATAAAATAAGTGTCAGCATTTAAAATCACCACCCGCTTACCGATTGACTTCTTACCCGCTAACACCTGTTCTGGCGTGAGCTGATCGGGAAGCGTAGCGTCGGCCCCCGGGATAGGGTCATGAGTGAGGCAATTAGTGCCATCGGTATTCCAAGACGAGCCGGTGGCAATGACGATTTTCTCCGCGCCATAGGTTAAGGCCATTTCAGCGGTCAAGGGTTTTTGCCCGAGTGCAATTTGGCTAGCCTTATTTTTCTTAACCAGTTTGTTGATTTGCAGCTCGCGATAATCGCGGTGATAACCCCATTCGCCAAGACCCGGTAAAGTTACGACGGAATTTAAGTGTCCACCGATTTTTGCCGCGGTGTCATATAAGTGCACGGCATAGCCGCGCTCCAATAGAACCCGAGCGCACTCGGCCCCAGCGGGACCCGCCCCTACTACCAGCACGGAATCATTGGAACCATGCTTTGGAAATTTCTCCGGATGCCAACCGCGACGATATTCTTCCCCTGCCGTAGCATTTTGAGTGCAAATCATTGGCGGACCGCCGATTTCCCAGCGGGAAATACACACATTGCAGCCAATACACACGCGAATATCGTCGTAACGACCCTCCTCTATTTTTTTCGGCAGCCAGGGATCCGAAATCGAAGGCCGCGCAGCGCCAATGATATCGGCGATGCCCTTAGTGACAATCTCGGTCATTTTTTCAGGGTCGGTGAAACGACCCACTCCGAGTACGGGTTTCTTTGACACCTGCTTAACAAAGCGCGTCCAAGGAATTTGGTGGCCTTGCTGGTAGAAGCGTGCGGGACCCGCATCTTCGCCCCATTCGGCAATGTCGCCGACATCCACATCCCAAAGATCCACCAGTGGGTCCGCCATCTCAATGAATTTCATACCATCTCGTTCGATCTCGATGCCGGCATCGCCATACAGAGTATCGACCGCGAAACGTGTCGCAATGGCGCATTCCTTACCCACTGCGTGGCGGACTTTTTCAAGCGTCTCAAGCCAGAAGCGTGCGCGGTTTTCCAGAGAACCCCCGTATTTGTCCTTACGCTTGTTATAAAAAGGCGATAGAAATTGCAGCGGCAGGTACGAGTGCGCACCATAAACGTAAATAATGTCGAAACCCGCGTCGCGCGAGCGTAGGGCTGCGTCAACGTAGTATTGCTGCACCATGGCTATGTCGTCGAAATCCATCTCTTTGCAATAGGTGAGGGTTTCAAATTCCGAGGCATATTGACTGGGGCCGCGCGGCGTCGAACGCGATTCCATGCAGGGCGCGTGTGAGCCGCCGTACCACAGCTCAACTCCCGCCAGGGCGTCAAACTTGTGGATATGATCAGTCATGGCGCGCAAATTGCGCACGTCTCCCTCATCCCAAATTCGGGCGGAGAGGCGGTGTGTATCGTCGGATTCAGGATGTATAGAGCAATATTCAGTATTGATTCCGGCCCAACCTCCTTCGGCTTTGATGGAGCGGTGCGCCGCCTGGAAACCTGGTTTATCCGAGCCCGCGCCGATGCAATGGGGTACCTGGTAAAAACGGTTTCGCAGAGTCTTGGGGCCAATCTTGATGGGCTGAAATAGAATGTCGTGTTTGGGGTCGCGCGCCATACATTAATCCTCAGGCTTAAAGTTACTGTGGTGCAATTTAATTGCGTGGAGTGTAAATTGAGTTTGGCACGCAGGGAAGAGAAAAACACTTGAGGCATCCAATAATTTGACACAATACTCCTATGAAAAACCTATTGCGTGCCGTGATTGCACGCATACGCCAAATATTCCACTTTATTTTCGGCCAATTTAACGGGGCTCCGCCTAGTTGGCTGCGCGCAATTGGGGTCCTAGGTGCGAGAACTAAAGGCCAAGGGGGGAAGCATCTCGGCCGTAGCAGCCTTATGTTGGCGGGTGTCTTAGGGTTAGCGATCGCGGGCTATGCGGGATGGCGTTGGTACCAGGCCCAACCCAAGCCGGTCGAGTATGACGTGAAAGTGGATTCGATCGATAGGACCTGTATCGCGCGTGCGGCGAGCGCAATTGCGGCTCAAGTTTCGGCGGTGGGTTCTACCGGCACCACTTTGGCTAATGCTGCCGCGCGGCCATTGAATGTGGCGATTAAGCCTTAAATTAGGCATGCGCGTTCGCGGCTTTACGTTGATTGAATTGGTGGTTACGCTCGCAATTTTGGGATCGCTCGCGGGCGCGGCGATGCCATTAATGCAATTGACTGAGCAACGCTCGAAAGAGACCGACTTACGCCAAGCGCTGCGTATGGTGCGTACTGCGATCGATACTTATAAAGAGGCCGCAGACCACGGTAGGAGTAAGATGGAATTGGGCGCTTCGGGTCATCCGCCGACCTTGCAGACGCTAGTGGACGGAGTCGAGGATATCCAAAGCGAGAAGAAGGTCATGATTTATTTCTTCAGGCGTTGGCCCCGTGATCCGTTTTTTGCTGATCCGCGCGCGTCTGCTGGCGATACTTGGGGACTGCGTAGTTATGCGAGCCCGCCTGCCGAGCCGCAGGCAGGGGACGATGTATTCGAAGTGTATTCCATATCGACCCGCAAAGGTCTCAACGGCATTTCTTACAGAGATTGGTAAGGGTTCGCATGACGAGGACCGTTAAACGAGGGTTTACGCTCATTGAGCTTTTGGTGGTGATGAGCATCATCGGGTTGTTACTCGCAATTGCGGTACCGCGTTACTTTAAGACAGTGCAGCGTTCCAAGGAAACAGTTTTGCGCCATGATTTGTCGATCGTCCGCGAATCCATCGATAAATACTATGCGGATCTGGAACAGTATTCGGATGCGCTTGCGGCCTTAGTGAGCAAACATTACATACGGTCCGTTCCGACGGATCCTTTTACGAAGACGGTTAGTAGTTAGATTATGGTGGAATCTCAAGATCCAGATCATCCTGGTATCGTAGATTTCCATAGCGGTTCGCCGGAACTCGGCTCCGATGGGTCACCTTTCGTTAGCTGGTAGGAACAAAGGTGCGCGATTTACGCAAAGCGAATATTCGGCTGCGAGCAGCGGGATTCACCTATATAGGGTTGCTAATTGCCGTAGTCGTGCTGGGTATAGCGTTGTTGGGCAGTAGTACGCACCAAAGGTTTAGGCATTATTGGAGTTGCCAGTAGCTCAACCGGTATTCCCCTTAAGCAGGTGGGATTCTCCACCGAAGAAATAGGCTTTATGGACGCAATTTGTTATTGTCAAAGGCAGTTTGTCTATTTGCCGCGCATCAATCGGCGACGAGCCAACGTAGATACCCCGCTACCATAACGGCACGCAAGGTTTAATGGCAATCAAAAGAAAAACGGCGATTGCGACTACCCTGAGCGTCAATGATCAGGAATGTCTCTCCGCGATTGAGCGTGCCAAGCATGAATGGGAAGGTACGGCCGATGCGTTGCCGGCTCTGGTTTGTCTACTTGACTCTAAAGGTGTGATTGTACGAGCCAATCGAGTAGTTGAGCATTGGCGCATGGGTACCGTTGGGGGTGTTATCGGGCGTCAGGGACATGAGTTGTTGCACCCCACGTGTCACGATGCCACGTGTGAGCTCGAACGGGGTTTACGGAGGGCGCAGGCTAAGGTGCTACATGGTAAACCTCACGAATTTAAATTTTACGATTCGCTCAGTGAACAGAACTGGCACCTAAATTTTCGACCCATTGGATCAAGAGAAAGAGTGCCGCTAGCGGTACGTGATCGTCGATTTGTGTTGGTCGTTGCGGACGTATCTGCATTGCGACGTACCGAAATTGCGTTGGAGCGACTTAACGCTAGCCTTGAATCACAAGTCCAGCTTCGCACGCGAGCATTGGCTGATTCCAACAGAGACTTGCGCAACGAGGTAGCGCGCCGCGAACGCGCTGAGCTTGAGCTACGCGCTTCGAGCAATGAATTGACTTTACTCTCGGAACAGTTGATACAGACGCAAGAACGTGAGCGTCGTCGTATTGCGCTGGAGTTACATGATTCGGTGAGTCAAAGTCTAAGCGCAGTTAAGTATATATTAGAGCGTGCGGTCATTTTGATGCAACGCCCGGCGCTGGGAAGTGCGGAGCCCGTCTTGGCGCTTGCAGTGCAGAGACTTCATGCGACCGCTGAGAGCATTCGCGCAATCTCAATGAATTTGCGCCCACAAATGCTCGACGATCTGGGCGCGGCATCTGCCATCACGTGGTTTTGTCGAGAGTTTTCGGAGGTGTATCCTGCCATCATGATTCATGTCGACGTTAGCGCCGAAAATGCCGAAATTCCTGAGCGTATCGCAATTCACTTATTTCGTAGCGTCCAAGAATTACTTAATAATGTGGCTAAGCATTCTAAGGCTAAGAACGCATGGGTGCGGCTATGGCGCGAGGGCGTAACGTTAAGCTTAGATGTACACGATGATGGGGTAGGTTTGGACCAAAACGCTTCGGCACCTAAATTTTTGCATGGTACTGGGTTACGTAATATTCGCGAGCGCGCAGAAATGACCGGAGGATGGTTCGTTTATTCGTCGATTGCTGAAAAAGGCATGTCGTCGCAGATTCAATGGCAAATGGCGATCGGCGAAAATTAGCGTTTCGTTACGAGTTATTGTTAGCATTTTGCCAATTTTTTACTAGGGATTTGCGCATGTCTTTGTGTCAGGCACGGTAAACTAATCGTGGCGTGCCATTATTTATTGCATTTATAGTTGCGCCGTGTCTCGAAACTGATAGGATTGTGCCCCCCGATCGTAATGGCGGCGGGCAGGCACGGGGCATAGCGCAGTCTGGTAGCGCATCTGCTTTGGGAGCAGAGGGTCGGGGGTTCGAATCCCTCTGCCCCGACCAAAGCGCCCGTAGCTCAACCGGATAGAGCACCGGCCTTCTAAGCCGGCGGTTGCAGGTTCGATTCCTGCCGGGCGCGCCACTTTAAAGGTCGGGAACGACGATGGTGGACGTAGCTCAGCTGGTAGAGCCCCGGATTGTGATTCCGGCCGTCGCGGGTTCGAGTCCCGTCGTCCACCCCACCTCTTGCCATAGAGGCGGATTTGAGCGTGATAGCAAAGTTTTCGGGCCGTTAGCTCAGCTGGTAGAGCAGTTGACTCTTAATCAATTGGTCGTAGGTTCGATCCCTACACGGCCCACCAATTCAAGCATTTATGGATTTGCTGGCGGCTGCAACTAAAGAATGACACAAATTCAGGCGCTGTCGGTCGATGTTGGTACCGGCTACATCACTAGAAGAAACTCCCCAACTATAACGCTGACGCTACAACGAGAAGCCCGGATATACGAAGGCGCCGCGAACGGTCTCGGCGTCCTTTTCGGATACACCGCTGGCACGCAAGGTCTGGTACCAGGTCGCCTCGATTCGCGCCTTCATGTTGGTGATGACTTTTTCTGCGTCGTCCTTATCTAGCAGAAAGCGTGGATGTTGCGAGAGTATGTTCTTCGCGTTGGCATAGCGACCCATGTCGCCGCAGTCCAGGGCGAGGTCGCGGCGTTCTATGCTCACGGGCACTGATGGCGTGAGATCATAGGCGGGCGAGAGGTTCCAGTTCTTGTCCTTGGCGATTATCGCGTGATTGCGCGGGTGATCGTCCAGATTAGAGATGAGCGAGTTGAAGCAGATTCGGCGGAACAGTTCGCGGGCATCTTTCTTGGCGTCTTCGACAATCCGGCGCAGTTCTTCGACCAAAATCACGTAGGACCAGTTCTGTCTCACTTCAGGTGCTTCGTCGGCGCGCAGCATGGTCAGGCCGCTGAGCATGCGCGCACGAGTATAACCTTTCGCCGTTCTCTCGCGATCGAAGCGCTTGACGAGCAGAACGTCCTTGCCGCCGACCGTCTCTATCCGGCTTTCTGCGGTCTTGATTTCGCATTCGCGAGCCAAGCGCAACATGGCGTGCTCGACCCGTGTATTGTTCCAGCGGTCGTCGGCGCGATTGAATTTTGCCACCCAGAGACCGTCGTCGTCCTGCACGACAGCCTTCGGGCGGGCGCCGCCCATCGACGTGCCGAGCAGCATCAGGTCTTGGACTTGCTGCGATTGGGGATCGTTTGGGATTTCGTCGTTGAC
>JAYVYN010000014.1:0-19647 GCA_043784265.1 Gammaproteobacteria bacterium
GGAGTTAATACACCCGATTGCGATGGAGCAGGGCTTGCGCTTTGCGATCCGCGAGGGCGGCAAAACCGTCGGCGCTGGCGTCGTTGCCAAGGTAATTGCATAGTGTATTGTTTTCTTATGCTCGCCCGGCGAGCAACTAAAGGTCGGGGTCGGATCGACCCCGTAGGAGTTAAGTAAAAGTGTCTAATCAGAATATTCGTATCCGCCTCAAAGCTTTTGATCATCGTTTGATCGATAAGTCTGCGCGTGAAATTGTGGATACCGCCAAGCGCACGGGCGCCACCGTCAAGGGTCCGGTCCCATTGCCGATCAAAATGGAGCGCTTTACGGTGCTGGTGGCTCCGCATGGCGATAAAGACGCTCGCGATCAGTTTGAAATTCGTACCCACAAGCGTTTAATGGATATTTTGAATCCAACCGATAAAACAGTTGATGCCTTAATGAAGCTGGAATTACCCGCTGGCGTCGACGTTCAGATCAAGTTGAATTAATTTAAGACAAAAGCCTTGTGTGATAGCCGAACTTGAGTATAATTCGGCCTCCATTTTTAGTGGTCGGAGTGCGTGAACACCGACGCCAGTGATCTTCCGAGGGAAACCTTGAAGGTACTGGGGTAGTGTTCAAACCGCCGGCTAAATCGCAACGGCAGCGAGAGCCAATCGTAGCGCTCGCTGTAATAGAGGAACGACAATGACCATTGGTCTGGTTGGCCGTAAATGCGGCATGACCCGAGTGTTCACCGACGCTGGTGTAACCGTGCCCGTGACGGTGGTCGAGGCGTTGCCGAACCGTATTTCTCAGGTGAAGGGTGTAAAAACCGATGGCTATCGTGCCGTCCAGGTGACAATTGGTAGTCGCCGACCTTCCCGTGTCCCCAAAGCGCTTGCCGGGCATTTTGCTAAGGCCAATGTAGCTGCGGGTTATGCCTCCCGGGAATTTCGCCTCAATAAAGACGAAGGCGAAGCATTGGCAGTCGGCGGCGAATTTAAAGTTGACATGTTCACTGTGGGTCAAATTGTAGACGTCACGGGGACTACTGTGGGTAAGGGTTTCCAAGGCACCATGAAGCGGCATAATTTTGCCGGTGGTATGAAAACTCACGGTAACTCACTCTCGCATCGTGCTCCTGGATCCATCGGCCAGCGCCAAACACCGGGACGTGTATTTAAGGGTAAGCGCATGTCAGGGCACATGGGCGTGCGAAATCGAACAATCGAAAACCTGCGCGTGGTGGAAATTGATATTCCCCGCAACCTACTGTTGATTAGTGGCGCGGTTCCGGGCGCTGAGGGCGGTCGCGTAGTAGTAAGGCCGTCGTCGAAGGCCGCATCGCAGGCGCGACGTAAGCGCTTGATGCCGAACAAGGCGCCGACTGCGGCGAAAGGCGCTCCTGGCTCGAAGGGCGCTTCTGCGGCCAAGCCTGCTGCCAAGCCTGCTGCTGCCGCGAAGGGCGCGGCAAAAGCCGATAAGAAGTAAATTCTATGAAGCTCAAGCTAAAAAATGCCGCTCCTGAGAGTGAAATTCAAGTGTCAGACGCGGCTTTTGGTCGCGCCTACAATGAGACCCTCGTGCATCAGGTGGTTACTGCTTACATGGCGGCCGGCCGCGCGGGAACTAAAGCCCAGAAGACCCGCGCTGAAGTGCGCGGTGGTGGTAAAAAGCCTTGGAGTCAGAAAGGTACGGGTCAGGCGCGCGCAGGTTCAATTCGCAGCCCGATTTGGGTAGGTGGTGGTCGTGCATTTGCTGCGCGTCCGCGCGATTTCTCGCAGAAAGTTAATCGCAAAATGTATCGCGCTGCCATGCAATCAATGGTTTCTGAGTTAGTGCGTCAAGATCGCCTGGTGGCGATAGAGTCGTTGGAGCTAAACGCCCCGAAGACCAAATTATTGATTGCGAAGCTCAAGGAATTGGGGCTAACGCGGGCGTTGATCTTGGTCGAAGCTTATGAGGAAAAATTATTCCTTGCGGCTCGCAATATTCCTTATGTGGTGATCATGGCGGTCGCCGCGCTCGATCCGCTGAGCTTGGTTAAGCACGATAAGGTGGTAGCCACGGTGGGTGCGTTAAGACTCCTCGAGAAACGCCTAGGTGGCGTAGTTGAATCGGGAGTTTCTCATGAATAAAGAAAGATTGATGACGGTGCTTATCCAACCGCATATCTCCGAGAAAGCGGCCACGGTGACTGAGAAGGCCAACCAGTACGTGTTTCGAGTGCGCGATGACGCGTCGAAGGCTGAAGTTAAGCAGGCGGTCGAATTGATGTTTGAAGTTAAGGTCCAGGGCGTAAATCTTTTGAATAAGCCGGGTAAGACGCGGCGCTTCAAGAATGTTGCTGGCAAGCGCAATGGCTACAAGAAAGCATACATTCGATTGGAGACCGGCCAATCAATTGATTTCACCGGCGCTGCGAAGTAAGGAGCCTAAAACTATGGCACTCATTAAAATGAAGCCGACCTCGCCGGGTGCGCGCTTCGTCGTTAAAGTAGATCGCTCACACTTGCATAAGGGAGGCCCATTGGCTTCCTTGACTGAGAAGAAGAATCGAACCGGCGCACGCAACCATTTCGGGCGCCAGACCACGCGCCATATTGGCGGTGGCCACAAGCAGCGCTATCGGATAGTCGATTTTAAGCGTGATAAAGATGGCATACCCGGAGTAGTTGAGCGTTTGGAATATGATCCGAACCGCACTTCACATCTGGCGTTGGTGTTGTATAAGGATGGCGAGCGTCGGTACATTTTGGCACCTAAGGGTGTAAAGGCTGGGGACGAGATTCGTTCCGGAGCCGATGCGCCAATCAAGCCAGGTAATACCCTATCCTTTCGGCATATTCCGGTGGGTAGCACGGTCCATAATATCGAGCTTAAGGCCGGTAAAGGTGGTCAGTTGGTGCGTAGCGCCGGTGGCTCAGCTCAGTTTGCAGCGCGTGATGGCGTGTATGCCAGCGTACGCTTGAAGTCCGGTGAAATGCGCAAGATCCATGTCGACTGTCGTGCCACGATTGGCGAAGTGGGCAATGATGAGCACAATCTGCGGGTGTTTGGTAAGGCCGGCGCGGTGCGTTGGCTTGGCGTGAGACCCACGGTTCGCGGCGTTGTCATGAATCCTGTCGACCACCCGCACGGTGGTGGAGAAGGTAAGTCGGGGCAGGGTAACCCGCATCCGGTAAGTCCTTGGGGTATGCAGACCAAAGGCAAAAAGACTCGTAGAAATAAGCGTACTGACGGCATGATCGTTCAGCGGCGCAAGAACAAACGACTGTAAGTTAACGACTGGAGAATTATCAGTGCCTCGTTCGCTCAAGAAAGGCCCCTTCGTCGATTTGCACTTGGCAAAGAAGGTGCAAGTTGCCAGTCAGAAGCATGACCGTCGTCCGATCAAGACTTGGTCGCGACGTTCGATGGTTACACCCGACATGGTTGGGTTGACTATCTCTGTGCACAACGGACGGTTGCATGTGCCGGTGTTGATCTCTGAAAATATGGTAGGCCATAAGCTCGGTGAGTTTGCGCCCACACGTACCTTTAAGGCCCATTCCGGCGATAAGAAAGTGTCGGCAGGGGAATAAGGTATGCAGACTAAAGCAATACTGAGGTATGCGCGTATTTCGCCGCAAAAGTGCCGTTTGGTGGTCGATACCATTCGCGGTAAGTCGGCGACGCTTGCGGTTACGACCTTGAAGTTTATGCCGCAGAAAGGCGCGAAGATCGTATTGAAGGTTTTAGATAGCGCTATTGCGAATGCGTATAACAATTTCAATGCTGATGTTGATGAATTAAAGGTGTCACGGATTGAAGTTGATCCGGCGCCAATGTTGAAGCGGTTTCATGCGCGCGCCAAGGGTCGTGGAGTGCGTATAGCCAAGCGAAATAGTCATATCCTGGTTCAAGTGTCAGACGGTAAGCGCGAGCCTTAGAGGGTAAAACGAGAATGGGTCAGAAAGTAAATCCGATTGGTATTCGCCTTGGCATTACTCGCGATTGGTCGTCGAAGTGGTATGCCGGTTCGAAGTCGTTTGCATCTAATTTGCACACCGATTTTTTGGTGCGCCAGTTTCTGAACAAGAAACTAAGTGATGCTTCGGTGAGTACTATTCACATCGAGCGTGCTGCAAGGCGCGCCAATATTACGATTCATACGGCCCGTCCCGGCATTGTGATTGGTAAGAAAGGCGAGGATATCGAGAAACTTCGGACTGCGGTTGCAAAGATTTTGGGTATGACGATGCAGGATGTGCGTCTTAACATTGCTGAGATTCGTAAGCCCGAACTGGATGCAAAACTTGTGGCCGAGGGCATTTCACAACAGTTAGAGAAGCGGGTTATGTTTCGTCGTGCGATGAAGCGTGCCGTCACTAACACTATGCGCTCCGGCGCGTTGGGAATTAAGGTACGAATTTCGGGTCGCCTGAACGGTTCAGAGATTGCGCGTACGGAGACCAACCGCGAAGGTCGAGTTCCGTTGCACACGTTCCGGGCGGACATTGATTATGGTCTAGCAGAGGCCCAGACCACCTACGGGGTGATCGGCATCAAGGTTTGGATCTTCAAGGGTGAAATATTCGATAAGCCGGAACTTGAAGCCGAAATAGATCCGGTGGCGCCGAAAGCCAACGAAGTTGCGGCTCCGGCCGCATGAAGGCTAAGGGTACAGACACATGATGCAGCCGAAGCGGACTAAATTCCGCAAACAGTTTAAGGGCAAGATATCGGGCAGTGCGCAGCGCGGTAACTTCGTGGCGTTTGGCGAGTACGGGCTAAAAGCGACTAATCGTTGCCGGATGACGGCGCGCGAAATCGAAGCTGCGCGGCGTGCGATATCACGTCACGTTAAGCGCGGTGGTCGTATTTGGATCCGAGTGTTCCCGGACGTGCCGATTACGCAGAAGCCTTTGGAAGTGCGCATGGGTAGCGGTAAGGGCAACGTAGAGTATTGGGTAGCCAAAGTATTGCCGGGTAAGGTGTTGTTCGAAATGGAAGGTATGAGCGAAGTCGTCGCGCGCGAAGCGTTCAGACTGGCCGCGGCTAAGTTGTCGGTCTCGACTACATTCGTTAAACGCCAAGTGCGAACATAGAATAGGTGCGTACATGAAGGCTAAAGATTTGCGTGTTAAGCCGCTCAAGGATTTGGGCGAGGATTTACTTAAATTGCGCCGCGAACAGTTTAATTTGCGCATGGCTCGCGCGACCGGTCAGGCCGCAAAGCCAGATCAGTTTGCGAAGGTTCGCAAGAATATTGCACGCGTCAAGACGGTGCTGGTACAAGGCCGTCAGAGCGGAGGTAAGGTTTGATGACTACTGAAATTGCAACTGCTACCGCCTCGGTGCCTGTAGTTCCCGGGCAGAGACTGCTGACGGGGAAAGTGGTGAGTACCAAGATGAATAAGACCATTGCGGTCTCTATTGAGCGATTGGTTAAGCACCCAACCTACGGGAAGTATATTCGTCGCACGACGAAGTTGTTGGCGCACGATGACAGCAATGAATGTAAAGAAGGCGATACCGTGTGCATTAAGCCTTGTCGGCCTATGTCACGTCGCAAGTCTTGGGTGCTTGTCCGCGTCGTTGAACGCGCCCGTGCTTAAAGTTTAAGGACCGATATGATTCAGCTTAGAACCATGCTTAATGTGGCCGATAACAGCGGCGCGAAACGCTTGATGTGCATTAAGGTGCTCGGCGGCTCTAAGCGTCGGTATGCGGCGGTTGGCGATGTTATCAAGGTAAGCGTCAAGGATGCTATTCCGCGCGGCAAGGTCAAGAAAGGCGAGGTGTATGACGCGGTAGTCGTCCGTACGCGCAGCGGCGTGCGTCGCGCCGACGGCTCGTTGATTCGATTTGATACTAACGCGGCGGTATTGTTAACCAACAAATTGGAACCTATCGGTACCCGTATTTTTGGACCGGTGACCCGTGAGTTGCGCAACGTGCAGTTCATGAAAATTATTTCGCTCGCACCTGAAGTGCTTTAATTCGAGAGTGCCTGGATGAAGAAAATACGCAAAGGCGACATGGTGGTTTTGATCACCGGTCGAGATAAGGGGCGCCGCGGCGCTGTGATCGAAGTGCTGGCGGATGACCGTGTGCGCGTCGAGGGTGTCAACATGCTTAAGAAGCACCAGAAGCCAAATCCCCAAATGGGAGTTCAGGGTGGAATCATCGAGCGTGAGGCGCCATTGCATGTATCGAATGTGATGCTTTACAACCCAGCGACGCAGAAGGGTGAGCGAGTGGGCTTTAAGGCGCTTGAAAGTGGTCGCAAAGTGCGTATTTTTAAGTCGAATCAAGAAATGGTCGACGCGAAGTAAAAGCGCTAGTTTTAAAGAGTAATATTCATGCCAAGACTTAAACAAATATATCGCGAGAAAATCGTGCCGGAACTCAAGAAGAGCTTGGGGCTGACGAATACGATGCAGGTGCCGCGCATTTTGAAGATTACGCTTAATATGGGCGTGGGTGAGGCTGTGGCGGATAAGAAAGTCATGGATGCTGCCACTGCCGATTTGGCAAAGATCACAGGTCAGAAGCCGGCGGTCACCAAGGCGAAGAAATCGGTCGCGACTTTTAAAGTTCGCGATGGTCAGGCGATCGGCTGTAAGGTGACCTTGCGCGGCGCAATGATGTACGAGTTTTTGGATCGTCTAGTTAACATAGCGATTCCGCGTATTCGTGACTTTCGTGGCATCAGCACACGTTCTTTTGATGGTCGGGGTAACTACAGCCTTGGCGTCAAAGAACAAATCATTTTTCCAGAAATTCAATACGATCAAATTGATCAAATTCGTGGCATGGACATCACCATTTCCACGTCAGCGGCGGACGATAAACACGGACGCGCGTTGCTAGAAGCTTTTAACTTTCCGTTTCGTAAGTAGGTTAGCCCATGGCCAAGACAAATATGCTGATGCGCGAAAAGCGCCGGCTAAAGGTAGCGAAGAAATACGCTGCGCGGCGTGCGACGCTTAAAGAGCTGATTCGCGACCCGAAGACCGGAGGGGACGAGCGAGTAGCTGCGCAAGTGGCACTTCAGAAACAACCCCGCGATGCGGGAGCCACGAGGCAGCGAAATCGATGTTCAATTACTGGACGATCACGCGGCGTGTACCGCAAATTTGGATTAGGCCGAACCAAGCTGCGCGAGGCAGCGAATCGCGGCGAAATCCCTGGTCTTACGAAGGCAAGTTGGTGAGGCGCGCAACATGAGCATGACTGATCCTATTGCTGATCTTTTGACCCGAATTCGTAATGCGCAGTCGGCGGGTAAGCCCACGGTAGGCGTTGGCGCGTCGAAGTTAAAGGTAGCGATTTTGAAGGTCTTAAAAGACGAGGGCTACATTGGCGCTTATACGGTTGAGGCTAAGGGTGCAAAGAGTACTTTGTCGATTGAGCTTAAGTACCACGACGGGCGGCCCGTAATTGACCGAATCGAGCGTATTAGCCGACCTGGACTGCGGATATATCGCGGTAAGGGTGAGTTGCCTAAGGTGCAGAATGGTCTCGGGGTAGCCGTAGTCTCGACACCCAAGGGGATCATGACCGACGCTCAAGCGCGTGCGGCGGGTACCGGCGGCGAAGTATTGTTTGTAGTCCAGTAAAATTACTCAAGTCGATTAATTTCAAGGTTTTACCATGTCTCGAGTTGCAAAAAAGCCGGTTGATTTGCCGCAGGGTGTGAGCGCCACGATCGGTGCCGACCAGGTGACGGTTAAGGGTGCGAAAGGGTCCCTGACTCTGGTAATTAAGAGCGGTATTAAGGTCGTGCAGCAGGATAAACATCTTGCGGTGGAGGCAAACGCTGCAGTAGAGGGCTTAATCGCCATCGCGGGTTCGACTCGTGCCCATTTGGCCAACATGGTCACGGGCGTGACGACGGGATACGAGAAAAAACTTGAGCTAGTCGGTGTCGGTTATCGAGCGGCGGTTCAGGGGAAGACCTTGACCCTCACTTTGGGTTTTTCACACTTGATCAATTATCCGGTCCCCGATGGCGTGACCATCGAGACGCCCACTCAGACCGAAATTCTGATTAAGGGCATTGATCGCCAACTCGTGGGTCAAACGGCTGCGGAGATTCGCCGCTTTAGGCCTCCTGAGCCGTACAAGGGCAAGGGCGTGAAATACAGCGATGAGAAGATTACGCTTAAGGAAGCGAAGAAGAAGTAAATGAAAACGCATAAAAAAGTTACCCGCTTGCGTCGCGCGTTGCGCGGCCGCGTGAAGATCAAAGAGTTGGCTGCATTGAGATTGTCGGTGCATCGGACCCCGCAACATATTTATGCTCAAATTTTTGCGCCGGAAGGCGACAAGGTTTTGGTAGCTGCGTCGACCTTGCAAAAGGATGTGCGTGGCGAATTGAAAACGACCGGTAATATTGAGGCTGCCAAAGCAGTCGGCCGCGCCATTGCTGCGCGCGCCAAAGCTAAGGGTATTCTTAAGGTCGCTTTTGACCGTTCCGGCTTTATGTACCACGGGCGCGTTAAAGCGCTTGCGGATGCCGCGCGTGAAGCGGGTCTCGAGTTCTAACAGAAGGTTTTAAGGCGCTATGGCGAGAGTAGAAAAACCAGTGTCCGGCGACGACCTGCTCGAAAAGCTGGTCGCTGTGAACCGAGTTGCGAAGGTGGTCAAAGGTGGTAAGCAATTTGGCTTCACCGCTCTGACTGTGGTTGGCGACGGAGCCGGCCGTGTGGGCTTTGGTTATGGCAAGGCGCGAGAAGTGCCGGTGGCGATTTCCAAGGCTATGATGCAGGCGCGTAAGAGTCTAGTAAACGTATCGTTAAAGAACGACACGTTGTTTTATGCGGTCAAGGGCCGACATGGAACCACTCGCGTGTACATGCAGCCGGCTGCAGACGGCACCGGCGTAATCGCGGGTGGCGGAATGCGCGCGGTGTTTGAATGCGCTGGGGTGCGTAACGTTTTGGCTAAGAGTTACGGTTCACGCAATCCGATCAATGTGGTTCGCGCCACAATGGATGCGTTGGCAAAGCTTAGAACGCCGGATGATATTGCAGCCAAGCGCGGCAAGACTGTCGCGGAAATAACAGGCTAGATTTATGGCAAAGACTATTAAAGTAACTCTCGTTAGGAGTTTGTCGGGGCAACTTGCCAATATTAGGAACTCGGCACGAGGTTTAGGCTTGCGTCGTATTGGTCATACCGTAGTGGTGGCGGATACGCCGTCAAATCGTGGCATGGTTAATACCGCGGTTCACATGTTGAAGATTGATTCCGCTTCAGATTCAAAGAAGAAGGACTAATGCGTTTAAATACCATCAAACCGGCGGCAGGCGCCAAACGCAAGCATTTGCGTGTGGGTCGCGGTGCATCAGCAGGACAGGGGAAGACTTGCGGACGTGGAGTCAAGGGGCAGCGCGCGCGTAAGGGCGGTTATCACAAGGTTGGCTTTGAAGGGGGCCAGATGCCCTTGCAGCGCCGACTGCCAAAAATCGGCTTTCGTTCGCACATGAAGGCATCCCGTGCGGAGTTAACTCTCGATGACTTGATGCGCGTGAAGGGTACGGACGTGACGCTTGTGGGTTTGATTATTGCGAACCTAGTGCCGGAGAGCACCAAGATCGTCAAGATCATTCTTTCCGGCAAAGTGACTAAGGCCTATGTCGTTAAGGATAAAGTCATTACGGCGACAAAAGGTGCCAAGACTGCGGTGGAGTCGGCCGGCGGCCGGTTCGAGGGATAAGAGATTTAGTCATGGCTACCCAGAGCACTAACCCCGCCGTATTAGGAGATATGACGCGCTTCGCTGAAATGCGAACGCGGTTATGGTTCTTATTGGGCGCGTTGGTGGTGTATCGAATAGGGACCTTTATTCCGGTGCCTGGAATTGATGCGGCGAAGTTCGCGGCTTTTTTCTCGACCCAGCAGGGAACGCTGCTCGGTATTTTCAATATGTTTTCCGGCGGCGCTCTGCAGCGCTTTAGTATTTTCGCCTTGAATGTCATGCCCTATATCACGGCCTCTATTATTATTCAGATGGCTTCGATGGTGTATCCGCCTTGGGCGCAGATCCGTAAGGATGGTGAGTCGGGCCGCCGCAAGTTAATGCAATACACGCGTTATGGAACCGTGTTTCTGGCGGCTTTTCAAGGTTTTGGCGCGGCACTGGCCATCCAAAATTCAAGTGGTAATTTAGTGCCGCATCCCGGTCCCTTGTTTCTGGGCACCGCGACCCTATCGATCGCTACTGGTACATTATTTGTGATGTGGCTAGGTGAGCAAATTACCGAGCGTGGTGTGGGTAACGGCATTACGATGATCATTGTGGCTGGCATCGTCGCTGGACTGCCGCGGGCGATTGGTAACACCTTAGAGATGGTTCGCTCAGGTGAAATGAATCCTTTGATCGTGTTGCTGATTCTCGTGGTTGTGATTCTGGTCACTCTGTTTTGCGTGTTCGTGGAGCGGGCGCAACGCAAGATTCAAGTCAATTACGCCAAGCGTCAAGTCGGTCGCCGCATGATGCAAGGCCAAAGCACTCATTTGCCGTTTAAATTGAATATGGCAGGCGTTATACCGCCCATTTTCGCTTCCAGTTTGCTGGTCTTTCCTGCGACCATTGCGCAATTTTTCAGCGGTGGCCCCAATCCTAATTTTGCGCAGAGAGCCTTGCAACGCGTTGCCCAAGTATTGAATTATGGACAGCCGCTACATGTCCTGTTGTTTGCATTATTAATTATTGGATTTGCGTTCTTTTACGTGGCGTTGGTGTACGACGCGCGCGATACCGCCGAAAATTTAAAAAAAGCAGGAGCTTTTATTCCCGGTATTCGCCCGGGCCAACAGACCGGTGACTATTTAGACAAAGTGCTCACTCGACTGACCCTGTGGGGTGGTCTTTATATTATGTTGGTATGTTTGCTACCTGAAATCATCCGCATGGTCAATCCGAGCATCCCGTTTCAGTTTGGTGGCACGTCCTTGTTAATTATCGTGGTCGGCGTCATGGATTTTGTCGCTCAAGCTCAATCACATTTGATGTCGCACCAATATGAGGGCCTGATGAAGAAGGCCAGTCTACGGGGTATCGGGAGTAAGAAATGAAAGTTCGTCCTTCGGTTAAGAAGATCTGCAAGAAGTGCAAAGTGGTGCGACGCCGCAGAATTGTTTACATTATTTGCGAAGATCCCCGCCATAAACAGCGCCAAGGCTAAAACAATGGCTAATCCAAAAGGCTAATAAATTGATCTTTAGAGCATTTTCTTTTAAACTTGTGCGCTTTTTCGCGTGCACTATAGTCCGGGTAGGGGAGAATTAGATGGCGCGTATCGCCGGCATCAATATCCCGATGAACAAACATGTCGTCATCGGCTTAACTCATATTTTCGGCATTGGAAACAGTCGAGCGGTGCGCGTGTGCGATGCTGCTGGTGTGAAGTACAGTGTCAAGGTCAAGGATCTGACCGACACCGAAGTGGCTTCGTTGCGCTCGCAGGTGGCGAAGTTTGCGGTGGAAGGCGATCTGCGTCGCGAAGTTTCCATGAACATCAAGCGATTGATGGACTTAGGTTGCTATCGCGGTATACGCCATCGCAAGGGCTTGCCGATGCGGGGTCAACGTACTCGCACCAATGCACGTACCCGCAAGGGTCCGCGTAAACAAGCGGTCAAGATGAACGCGCCACCTGGAAAGGTTTAGGCTTAGGATAAGGTTTAGGAAATATTTATGGCTGAGCAGAAACAGAGTGCGGGTCAAGGCGGCGGCGGGCAGGCGAATAACAAGCCGGCGCGTAAAAAAGTACGCAAGAATGTACTGGATGCGATTGCGCATGTGCACGCGTCGTTTAACAACACCATTATTACGATCACGGATCGTCAAGGTAATACGTTGTCTTGGGCAACCTCGGGCGGATGTGGCTTTCGCGGCTCGCGTAAATCCACGCCTTTCGCGGCGCAGGTCGCTGCCGAGCGTGCCGGAAATGCGGCACAAGAACATGGTGTTAAGAACGTTGAAGTTCGAGTCATGGGTCCGGGACCCGGTCGCGAATCTGCGGTGCGCGCCCTCAATGGCTGCGGACTTAAGATTACCAATATAGAAGACGTTACGCCGATTCCCCATAACGGATGTCGGCCGCCTAAAAAGCGTCGCGTCTAGTTCCGTTTTCGATCAAGATTTTTAAGGGTTCTAATGGCAAAGTACACCGGTCCTAAATGCAAGCTGTCGCGTCGCGAAGGAACAGACTTATTCCTCAAGAGTGGTGTAAAACCGCTTGAGTCGAAGTGCAAGTTGGATGTTCCGCCGGGAGGCGTGAAGAGTGAGCGTAAACAGCGCCTATCTGAGTACGGCATGCAGCTGCGAGAGAAGCAGAAATTGCGCCGTATGTATGGAGTTCTGGAGCGACAGTTTCGCAATTATTATCAGAAGGCGGCGGGCCGTCCGGGGGCTACGGGCGAGACCTTGTTGCAATTTTTGGAATGTCGCTTGGACAACGTCGTGTACCGTATGGGGTTTGCTTCCACTCGTGCGGAGGCCCGCCAATTAGTGAGTCATAAGGCGATTACGGTTAATACAAAATTAGTGAACATTGCCTCGTATCAATGTAAGGCTGGCGATGTAATTGATTTACGTGAGAAAGCTAAGAAGCAAACACGCATCATCGCGGCGCTAACCATCGCCGCTCAAGTAGGCTTTCCCGACTGGGTTGAAGTAGATGACAAAAAAATGTCGGGCATTTTGAAATCGGTACCGGACCGACAGGAAATTTTGCCAGATATCAATGAGAGTCTTGTCGTCGAATTGTATTCCAAGTAACACACGGCAGCTTGTGCTGCTGAGTGTCCGCGATTAGTTAAAGTAGGGTATATCCATGCAGGGATCGATCACTGAATTCTTGAAACCACGGGTCGTTAAAGTACAGCCCGTCTCGCAGCGCCATGCTCGAATAGTTATCGAGCCCTTTGAGCGCGGCTTTGGTCATACGCTGGGCAATGCTCTGCGTCGCGTATTGCTGTCTTCGTTGCCTGGTGCGGCTATCACCGAGGTCGAGATTGAAGGCGTATTACATGAATATACTGCGGTCGAGGGCGTCCAAGAAGACGTTGTCGATATTCTATTGAATCTCAAAGCCGTTGCCATTCGTATGCATAGCCGCGAAACGGCCGAGATCCGCTTGCATAAGAAAGGTCCGGGCCCGGTGACTGCCGGGGATATCAGCACGGATCATGATATTGAAATTCTTAATCCTGAACTCGTAATCGCGCACCTGACCAAAGCGGGTGAGCTTTCTATGTCGCTTAAAGTCGAACGGGGTCGTGGTTATCGTCCCGCCGCGCAGCGAATGGCTTTCGAAGAACAAACACGCGCTATCGGCCGATTGCAGCTCGATGCGTCCTTTAGCCCGGTGCGTAAAGTGACCTATAATGTTGAGAGCGCTCGCGTTGAGCAGCGCACCGATTTAGATAAATTGATTCTCGATATCGAAACCAACGGCACGATTGATCCTGAAGAAGCTATCCGTCGTGCGGGCGGTATTTTGAAAGATCAATTGTCGGTATTCGTTGATTTGCAAGGTCAAGATGAGTCCTCGGCCAAGGCCACGGAAACCCAGTTTGACCCCATTCTCTTGCGACCCGTGGATGAGCTTGAGCTTACCGTTCGTAGTGCTAATTGTCTTAAAGCTGAGAATATCCATTACATCGGTGATCTCGTGCAGCGTACTGAAGTTGAGCTACTTCGTACCCCTAATTTGGGTAAGAAATCGCTCACTGAAATTAAGGAAGTCTTGGAGAGCCACGGGTTGACCTTGGGAATGCGTATCGACAACTGGCCGCCGCCGGGGTTGAAGCGCGACGATGAGCGCGACGGCGTCTAAGGAAAGTATATGCGTCATAGAAACAGTGGGCGTCAGCTATCGCGAAATGCCTCTCATCGTCATGCCATGTTACGTAACATGGCGACCTCCCTACTGCGTCACGAGACCATTAGAACCACCGTGCCTAAGGCCAAGGAGCTGCGGCGAGTGGTTGAGCCGTTGATCACGATGGCAAAGATTGACTCGATGGCGAAGCGTCGCATGGCCTATGCCCGATTGCGCGATGAAGTGGTGGTCGAGAAGCTATTTACAGACCTTGGGCCGCGTTTTAAAGCTCGTGCTGGGGGCTATACCCGAATCCTTAAGATGGAACCTCGTCCAGGCGATTCCGCCGATATGGCAATGATGCAATTGGTTGATTTGGCGAGTGTGGTTGCGGAGAAGGTTGATAAAGCTGATAAAGCTGATAAAACTGATAAAAATAATAAATCTAACAAGGCTGATAAATCTAACAAGGCTAATAAAGTCGTCGCAACTGACTTGGTGGAGAAACCTAAGCGGCGTAAGGCCGTCGCGTAGGTTGATATAGATAATTAAAAAAGAGGGGACATTGCAATGAGTATCGGAAGCGAATTCAAAGCATTTGCGATGAAGGGAAATGTAATCGACATGGCGGTCGGTGTCATTGTTGGTGTCGCTTTTGGAAAAATTGTTTCATCTTTGGTGGGCGATGTTATAACCCCGATTCTCGGCAAGGCGATCGGCGGAGTGAATTTTTCGGACCTGGCGATGAGTTTAGGTACTGATCCTAAGGGCGTGCTCGTACTAGTTAAGTATGGTTCGTTTATCCAGACGATATTTGATTTCCTGATTATCGCGATTGTGTTGTTTATTGCGATACGTGGTCTTAACAAATTCAAGAAGCCAGATCCGGCCGCTGAGCCCGTTGTACCGCCGCGTCAAGAAATCCTGCTAGAAGAAATTCGCGACGCCCTGCGTAAGCGTTAATCGATACGATCGGTCAGGCGATTGAGTAGGGTCCATATTCGAAAGAATGCGGACCCTACGTCATTTAAAATTAGTCTATTTAAGCGGCGAGCTTACTAAAAGCATCGCGCGTCAAGTTTTCTGGTACCGACGTGGTCACCACTACATTGTCTTCAATGCGGATGCCCCCATAGCAACGTAACTCGTCCACCATTTTCCAATTGATTTGCTCACCACGCGCGTCGGTTCGAGCGCTCGCGAGCAAGCTGTCGATCCAGTAAATGCCGGGTTCAATCGTTACTACGACACCGGGCTCAAGCATGCGCGTTAGGCGTAAAAAAGGGTGACCTTTGGGTCGTTGGTGTTCTTTGCCGTGGACATCGGCCAGGACTCCGCCGACATCATGCACTTGCAAACCTAGCAAATGACCAATGCCATGGGGAAAGAATACACTGGTAACGCCTTGCTCTAGTGCGGCCTGGCCCGGAATTTTAATTAGACCCGAGTCATGCATAAGGTCGCCAAGTTGGCGATGGGCACTTAAGTGAATATCTCGATAGTCCTTGCCTGAAGTGACTTCGCTACAGAGCTTAAGTTGAACGTTGTCTAGGCCCGTGATGAGATCAGCAAAAGCCCCAGGTCTGGCTGCATAGGTACGTGTGATGTCTGCGGCGTAGCCGCGATATTGGGCTCCCGCATCGATTAAAAAAGAGCTAAAGGTTGTAGGAGCGTTGCGTGCCAAATGCTGGTAATGCAGCACCGCAGCATGTTGGTTATAGGCCACTATGTTGTTGTAGGGCATTTCCTCCTCGCGTTGGTTGCAAGCGAGGAGGTATTCCATGTGGGCGATATATTCAGAAGCTCTGCGCCGGAAGGCGGCGAGCGCCGCGCGGTGTCCTTGAGCGCCGAGTGTGCTTGCGCGGCGCATACACTCAATTTCATACGGGGTCTTTATTGCCCGGCCAAAGTGTAGGCGCGTTAATAAATTGGCAGGATTAAGCGTGCCATGCGGTTCATCAAAAGTGTGCTCCGCACCGATAACCGCTACCCGGCCCAGTGTGGACCAATGGGGGCTGGCTTGCTTCGGGTCGCGCAATGGGATGACCTGAATATGATCGGTCCATGATGCTTGCGGTAGGGCGGCAGTTTTATGCCAGTAATCATCGGGTTGATAAAAAAGTAGCGTGGGCTTATGACCGGAGTTGTAGATTAAAATACAGCGGGGATTATCGTTTATAGGTAGCCAGGCATTGAAATGTGGGTTGACCTTGAAAGGATAGCGCTGGTCGTCCAGGAACTGCAGGGGGGCAATGCCTGAGTGAATCACGAGCGTGTCAAACCCGGTTGCGGCAAGGGCAAGGTCGGTGCGGTGCCTAACTGTCATTAAATGCTGTTCATACAACTGATCGAGATTATCCATACTCATGCCGTTTCCTATGCTTGAAAGTCGAATTAGCGCGCTAAAACTGCTAAAATACCCTAAATCGCGACTGTCTTTGAGGCTTCTGAGAAGTTTGCGAGAAAGAGATATGAAACTGAGACGAAACACTCTAAAATCCGGTTTGGACGTCCTGGGTTAGGCCCGGAACCGACTAACTTACCGATAACGTTTCATCCTTAAAATTTTTTCTGGGGTATCGATAGATGAAGACCAAACTTGCTTTAAGCGCTTTCGTCGCTGCATTAGTTCTGAGTGCCTGCGGTGGCAAGACCGAGGCTCCTGCGGATGCCGCAGCGAGCGCTGCGGGTGCTGCTGCCGGTGCAGCAAATGCCGCGGGTGCTGCTGCCAGCGCTGCCGGTGATATGGCGAACAAGGCAGCTGACTCTGCCAAAGACGCCGCGGGTGCCGCTGCCGGTGCTGTTAGTGATGCAACCACTAAGGCTGTTGACACTGCTAAGGATGCTGCTGCGGATGCAACCAAAGCAGCCGATGCAGCTAAGGACGCAGCCGCTGCGGCCATGAAGCCTGCGGATGCTCCGAAGCCGTAATTAGCTTCGGTTAGCTGATCGTACATGCCCGGTTGGATGCCAAAAGGTCTCCTTCCGGGCTGTGTATTTTTTGGGCCAAGGAATTCGGCTGCGCAATGCTTGTAAGTCTCCGCGACTGCCGATATTCAAAAAAAGATCAGCAATGGATTGAGAGCGTCTACGGTGAATATCTGGATGCGCTTGCGGATTTGAACACTGGCTTCTTCCCGGTTATGGGTGGCGACAATGCTCGTAAAGAAGAAATCTTTGCAAGTTGGTTTGCCAGTGATCGCTCCCATCCTCTTTTGATTTTACAAGAATTAGTCCCGGTGGGCTTTGCGCTCGTAAGCCGCTCCAATATCCCGGGCGCGACTCCTGCGGTGGATTTCCGTATGGCTGAATTTTTTGTACGCAAATCCCATCGTCAGTCGGGTATCGGCCGCGAGGCGGCCACTTTAATTTTTGACCGATTTGCGGGTGAATGGGAAATTCTTGAGTATTTGCGAAACCCCGGGGCGGTCGCGTTTTGGCGCAAAGTAATTACCGGCTATTGCAGAAATAATTTTACTGAACGCACTCAAAGCGGCGAGGTGCGACAGCGTTTCAAGAGTCGCAAAGCGAAATAGACTCGGCAACATAAGCCACATTGTGCGGCATGATGCCCGCTAGATTCATGCGGCTATCCGGAGTCATGTAGATATGTCGCTGGCGCAATTTATCCACTATTTGGCTGGATACGCCCAGTAATGAAAACATGCCGCGTTGTGATTTTATAAAATCAAACTTTGTACTTGCCGTCGCTTCGTTCAAATGACGTGTGAGTAGCGCGCGCATGTCCTCGATACGAGTACGCATACTATTGAGTTCTAGCACCCAGTCCTCTTTTAGTGCTGGGTCGGCCATTATAAACGCGGCAATTGCCGCGCCATGATCCGGTGGCATTGAATAAATGCTACGCGCCACTTTAAGGACATGGCTGTGAACAGCCTCGGCGCGAGTGGAGTCTTCACATTGCACAATCAAGGCGCCGACTCGCTCACGATAGAGGCCTAAATTCTTGGAAAACGAAACAGCTACTAATGCTTCGGGCAGAGCTGCGCATATAAGACGTAAGCCCTCAACGTCCTCCTGCAAGCCGCGACCGAAACCCTGATAGGCCAGATCAACAAAGGGTATTAGTTGACGACGCGTGACCACCGCGAGAATTTGCTGCCATTGAGTCCGTGACCAATCAGCCCCCGTCGGGTTATGACAGCAAGCATGTAGTAACACCACATCGCCCGCGTGGGCTTGATCAAAGTGTTCTAGCGTCTCATTAAAGCGTAGTACATGGGTGACCGAGTCGTAGTAAGGATAGCTTTTGAGCTTAAGGCCGCTACTACCCAGCAAGGCTAGGTGATTGACCCAAGTCGGATCGCTCACATGCACAGTCGCAGTCGGTAAGCTTAGGCGTATGAGTTCCGCACCCACCCGAAGCGCCCCGCTGCCGCCAGGCGTTTGAGCCGTTCTGTAGCGCCGTTGGAGTGCGCCTGGCGTGCCGCCTAGTACGAGTTCTTCGACACTCGAGTTAAATTCTTCGCGGCCAGCGGGCGCTACATAGGACTTGGTATTTTGGCCGTGGAATACGGCTTGTTCCGCTTGTCGAACACAGCGTAGCACGGGGGTATTGCCCGCAAGATCACGATAAACGCCGACTCCTAAATCCACCTTGTTCGGTGCGGCATCGGCACGATATTGCGCCATGAGACCTAGTATGAAGTCTGGACTTAGGCGCTTGAGTGATTGAAACAAGTTGCTACCCCATTTTTTGTTGCAAGCTATTATAGTCGTACTATGCAAATCTTGACGGCTAGGTCGGTAGTGTTGCTGCTCAGCGTGGTTTTGCTAGATGCGGCGCTCGCAACGCCACGGATTGTGAGTCTCAGTCCGCATATTACCGAATTATTATTTGCAGCCGGCGCTGCTGCTCAAATTGTGGGTGTTGATGATCTCAGTGATTATCCAGCCGCTGCCGCGCAGATCGCGCATGTCGGTGAAGTTACAGCGCTTGACACGGAAGTATTGTTGAAGCTCAAACCGACGTTAGTGATTCTATGGGATAGCGGCACTTCGCCGCAGCGTAAGGCCGATCTTAAACAACTGGGATTGAATGTCTATCCCACAGAGCAGCGCCATCTCGACGATATTGCGACCGCCCTAGTCGATTTTGGTCGGCTTGCTGGAACCTTGAGCGTGGCCGATGCGGCCGCACAGCAATATCGTTACCAACTAGATCAGCTGCGCCACCGATACGCGCATCGTTCGCCCCTGCGAGTGTTTTATCAGGTTTGGGATCGACCGCTGTATACGCTTTCTCGCGAGCACGTCGTGAATGAAATGCTGGCCCTTTGTGGCGGTATAAATATTTTTGCTGAATTGCATGGCCTTGCGCCCATGATCGATAAAGAAGCAGTGCTGGCCGGTGATCCAGACGTTATCATCATTGGAGCCAACGGTGCAGAAGGCGCGCGCCAGGCGGCCGAGTGGAATCGGATCACCAGTTTACATGCGGTGCAACATCACCGGGTTTATACGGTAGATGATTCGCTCATGAGCCGCATGTCGCCGCGCATACTGTTGGGTGTGAGCAGCGTCTGTGAACGTTTAGATCAAGCCCGCGCGCGCTGATTAATGAGAGCCGCCGCGTTCGATGTCGATGAAACGCAAGAATTCTGCGCGCGTACTCGGATCAGCGCGGAAAGTGCCCAGCATTTTGCTTGTCACCATCGAGACACCGCGCTTATGCACACCGCGGGTCGTCATGCACTGATGAACCGCGTCAATTACCACGCCCACGCCTCGAGGTTTTAGCACTTCATTAATACAACTGGCAATTTGCGCCGTTAGTTTTTCCTGAACTTGGAAACGCCGCGAAAACCCATCTACGACC
>JAYVYN010000015.1:0-8463 GCA_043784265.1 Gammaproteobacteria bacterium
AATAGCTTACCGAACGTCAATGTATTCGTACCGCCGAGTCAGCTCGGATTGACGAGCTGTCCCCAGGGTACCGCCGCCACAACCACTACCGCAGCCACCGCGGGCCAGTGTTCTTATACGGCACTTATGAACTCCGGATTTCTTAACAACAATAAATACTGGTCGACACATTACGATAGCCTTAATGGATTTAGCGTTGAGGATCGGGTCAGTGGATTGACTCTAGATGGCGCTTACAATGCCGACGCCGGGTGGTTGAGCAAAGTTCTGTTCGGCGTGGGAGCCAATCGGCGCGAGAAGAGTCGTGATGATCGCGGAAACGACTGGACCAATGGTTCGGGTCAATATGGAAGCCTGTACAACACACTCGGCTGCAATGTTCAATGTAGTCCCTATTCCTTCGGGTCGCAGGGCTTCAATGTGATTTCTATAGTTAATTCACCGAATTTTATGCAGGGAGCCGGTGGTACTTATCCAGCGACCGTTCCTCAATTGGATGTTAGTCAACTGCTTGCATTTTTGCGCAGCTTGGACGGCAAACAAAACCCGTTTTTTTGCACGCAGCCCGCCGTGGGGAGCAGTAATGCAGCAGTTGATTGCGCCGCAAACACCCAATTTAATTTTGCCAATACACTTCCGCGAGTCAATCCGTTTGATTCTTATGCGGTGACGGAAAAGACCCTGTCGTTTTATGGTGAGCTCGTATTTGGTGGAACCGACTGGTCGGGGAATCTGGGGTTGCGCGTGGTCAATACTAAAACCACCGCATCGACCGGTGCGGCAGTACCCACTGCTCTATGGACTCCTACGCTTCAAGGGACTACCAGGACTTACGTGGTGATATATCCGACCTCGTTGTCCACTACGCGGGACACGAGCTATACGTTGCCCTTGCCTTCGCTCAACTTAAATTACTGGATAGTTCCAGATCGGGTGCAATTACGCTTGGCGCTGGCACAGACCATGTCTCGACCAAATCTTAGCGCCCTGGCACCGACCTCTACCAATGGTGCCATCGGTGGAAATCCAACATTGAATTATACCGGCACCGCTGGTTTGAAACCCGTCAAATCGACCCAGGCCAATATTGCTTTGGAGTGGTACTACCAGCCGCACTCGGCGTTCACGGCTGCGGTGTTCGCTAAGAAGCTTCGTGATGACATTTACAGCGGCGTAAGACCCAATGTGGACCTTGGAACAATAATTTATAACGGCGGCCCGCCCGGAACCGTTCCCGGTGCTCCTTTCCTGTGGACGATCACGGCCCCAACGAACGGGGCGCGCAGCGATATATACGGCATCGAGTTATCGTGGCAACACATCATGGAAAACGGTTTCGGGGTACACGTTCAGTACACTAAAACTCAGAACAAGAGCTATGACCAGAACGGAACCTACGTGGGCGCCATTAACGCGGTCCCGCCGATGACGCTGTCAACCGGAGTGCTCTACGAAAAAGGACCGGTAAGCCTGGACCTCAACTGGGACTACGCGGCCAGCTATCAATACGCATGTGCTGTTTGTACCGATGTGGCAGGATGGCCTGCGATTGCCAGCCCATTTAACTGGGTCACTGCGAGCGCGCATTTCAAGTTCACTCAGGAATTTGAGGTCTACGTCGAAGGTAAAAATTTAACCAATGCGATCGCTCGAGGATACCTTAATGGGAATCCCTTGTTGCCGTGGGCGAACGGTCTAGCGGTGGGTCAGAGCACCAGTGGGGTGGGCGCGGGCTACACCGCCTTCGGGCGATTTTTTACCGTGGGAGCCGCCTATAAATTCTGATGATCGCCACTGTTCCAGTTGAAGCTACCTACGCGGAACCGTCTCGGCTGTACCGCTGGGTAGTCTTGCTATTCGTCAGCATGGCGATGGGCAGTACGCATTATATTTATGACAGTATCAATCCGCTGGAACATGTATTTATTGAGAAACTGGGTTTTTCAGCGACGACCTTCGGATGGTTAAACTCAGCCTATAGCGTATCGGCCATTTTAACGCTACTCATCGGTGGCCTGGTCATTGACAGAATTGGCACCAAAAAGGCGCTCACGGGCTTTGCGCTCATTTGTTTGTTAGGAGCGGCGTTCACCGCGGCGCGGGGCCAACCCGGCATGATGATTGCCGGTCGAGCGATGCTGGGTCTCGGTGGCGAATCTATGATCGTGGCGGCCACTACCGTGCTCGCCAAGTGGTTTAAGGGCAAAGAACTGAGCTTTGCCTTCGGCATTAAAATTATGATTTCCCGCATGTCCTCAGTGGCGGCTGATAATTCGCCGACCTGGGCGAGCAAGCTATTTTATCCCAACGGCGCCACAGGCGAGCCCAGTTGGCAGGGACCGTTGTTGCTGGCTGTCGGCGCTGGCGTTATCGCGGTAATTTGTTCTGGAATATATTGGATGCTCGAAAGCCGGGTTCAAGGACGATACGAACCGGCCAGGAACGGGCATTTCGAGAAGTTGAACTTCGCGCAGACTCTGCGATTCAATCCCTCGTACTGGTACGTGGTAGGGCTTTGCCTCACGTTTTATTCGGCGATTTTCCCGTTTCGCACCTTTGCTATCGACTTTCTGACTAACAAGATATTGGCGGAGAACGGTGGCATCAGCGCTACCGAAGCGATGCGCGTATTGGCGCACCAGCATGCGGGAATGTTCAACAGCCTACTGCCTCTTTCGGCTATGGTCGCGACCCCACTTTTGGGGCTGCTATCCGACAGGATTGGAAAACGCGCGTTTTTGATGATGTTTGCCTCGGTACTGCTGATGCCGGTTTATTTGTTGATGGGATACACCAACGTATCGCTTTTTATACCCCTGTGCATGATGGGAATCGCCTTCTCAGTAATTCCAGCAGTGATGTGGCCTTCCGTGGCCTATATCGTGGAACCCAAGCGGCTCGGCACCGCGTTCGCGTTGATGACGCTGATTGAGCAGATCGGCTTCTTTGCTCTCAATCTCATGATTGGTAAAGCCAACGACTACGGGCACGCTGGTCTTGGAAATATGGAAGGGTACAGGCCTGGTATGTTGATCTTTTCGTTGCTTGGATTCGTCGGTCTTACCTTCGCCGTATTGCTACGGATTCGTGAAACAGGTCCGCAGGGACATGGGCTGGAAACAATTACAACAAGGCAAACATAAATGCACGGCGAATGGTCGTGTCGACGCGTTGACCGATTCTGAGGCCGAGGATACACTTCAGCGGTTGTAAAGAGCGATCCGCAGGGCGTAGTAGGGACAGGGGAGAAGCTATTTTGATGAATCGGCGCGCAGTACTGGTTTCTATAGGTCTTACAGCGTTCAGCGAAGTCGCGTGGTCAGCATCTGATCAGATTGCGGTGCCTCAGTCGAAGTTGAGCAACGACAATGTCCCGTCTTCTGAACCCATTCTGGATAGCCGCCTGCGCGAGGATCTCGCGCGTCTTGCACCCCGTGCTTACTCGGAGGAGGGTATTCCGGTGTTTCTGGTCTGTGAGAATTTAGTGCCGGCCAAGACTTCACAACCGACAGCCAAGGTTACCTTGACGGCGTTGAATACTGCTCTTGCATCGGCTTTTCACCGCAACGCCGAAGCGTTTCAGCGCATTCATCCTGACGCGAAGGCCAAGGATGTGGCTCCGCTTATTGAGGTGTTGGCTGATCGGGATTTCGCGAATGGCGGGACAACGGAGAAAAAATGAGCGATACAGCAAGCTTTGCAGAACGCGCCACTGAAATAGAACAATTGTTCGCAACGCGTCCGCTCATCCGAGCCGTAAATTTTCATAACGCTTCCCGCGCTAAAGCGGAACAATATGACCGGCAACTTGCGCGCTATAGTCGGTTCTTCTCTTCAGTTAATCAGAACGAACTTGACGAATATTTGACTACGGGTCAGTGGCATAAGCCGAAACCCGGACTGATCGTGTCAATCTACGAAGGGTATCGCAACGGCTACGACGTGCTTTTGCCGCTGGTGGAAAAGCACGGCTTTATTGGATGGTTTTTCGTTATCACTGGATTCGTGAATGGGGCCACCAAAGATCAACTGCCTTTCGCGTTAGGCCACGATATCGATATGCTCACACGTGAGTATCCGGAGGGTCGTTACGCACTCACCTGGGATGAGTTACGCAAACTCGACCGAAAGCATGTGATCGCATGCCATACTCGTTCGCATACACAGCTATCGCTGCTGCAACCCGCCTCTATGGAAGAAGAGATCGTCGGCCCTCAGACGGATTTTCGAACGCAGCTGGGCCACCCGGTGCGAGCGTTTGCTTCGTTGACCGGCCCAGCTTATGGCGAGTACGCCCCGACCGATCGGTTAGTGGAGGCGGCTGGCTACGACTTTGTCTTTTCCAATTTCCGGATTCAGCGCATTCATGCGAAACACAGCTAATAAAATTTAGTCAGGCTTCTTGATATTGCGGGCATGCTGGGGTGTCTCGCCATTAGAAATTGTCGCGTGGTACGGCAGAGCCACTGCCGCCCACGAGAAAGTCGAGGTCAGCGCCCTCATTAGCTTGCAACACATGGTCGACATAAAGCTTGACGTAGCCGCGTGTGACTTGGGCCTGCGCGGGTTGCCAGCACGCACGTCGGTGCTTAAGCTCGGCGTCGTCCACTAGCAGTGACAATGTACGGGCCTCCACATCGAGCGTGATTAGATCGCCATTTTGAACGAGGGCTAAAGGTCCGCCAACCGCCGCCTCCGGAGTGCAATGCAAAACCACAGTGCCATAGGCGGTACCGGACATGCGCGCATCGGATATACGAACCATGTCAGTGATTCCTTGTTTCAAGATCTTCGGCGGGAGGGGAAGGTTTCCGACCTCTGCCATGCCAGGATATCCTTTTGGCCCGCAATTCTTTAGCACCATGACGCAATTTTCGTCTATGTCCAGAGCGTCGTCGTTAATTCGCGCATGAAGGTCTTCGATGGACTCGAACACCACTGCCCGACCGGTATGTTTGATTAACCTGGGTGAGGCGGCCGACGGCTTCAAAACCGCTCCGTCGGGTGCCAGGTTCCCTTTCAGCACCGCAATACCACCATTAGGTTTAAAAGGCGTGTCGAATGAATGAATGACGCCTCTATTCCAGCATGGCGCATCCTGATTGTTGTCCCACAGAGAACGTCCGTTTACAGTAAGGGCGTCCTTGTGCAGCAAACCGTGTCCGCCTAGCTCGCGGATGATGGCCGGCAAGCCCCCCGCCTCAAAAAAATCCTCCATGAGAAAACGTCCCGACGGCATGATGTCGAGAAGGCAGGGCACTCCGCGCCCGAGGGCATCCCAATCGTCCAGGCTCAGCTCAAGCCCTAAACGTCGCGCGAGGGCAATCAGATGAATGACGGCATTGGTTGATCCGCCGATGCCCGCATTGACTCGCACGGCATTTTCCAGCGACTGACGGGTCACAATCTTCGACATCACGACGTCCTGCTTCACCATCTCAACAATGCGTCGACCCGATTCACGGGCCAGGAGGTTGCGGCGCGCGTCTACCGCAGGAATTGCCGCGTTCCCCGGTAGACCCATGCCGAGTGCTTCTACCAAGCAGGCCATGGTCGAGGCCGTGCCCATTGTCATGCAGGTCCCCTGCGAGCGGTGCATGCACGCTTCCGCCTCGTGATATTCTGAAAGGCGGATTTCGCCAGAGCGAAGTTGCTCGCTCATTGAGATGGTATTTGTTCCCGAGCCGATATACGTTCCCTTGTAAACGCCTCGTAACATCGGGCCGCCCGAAATGCCAATGGTTGGAACATCTACGCTCGCGGCACCCATTAGCAGCGCGGGTGTGGTCTTGTCGCACCCCATCAATAGCACGACGCCGTCCAGAGGGTTGGCGCGTATAGACTCCTCGACATCCATCGACGCGAGGTTACGGTAGAGCATTGCCGTTGGCCGCAGCATTGTTTCGCCCAATGACATGACGGGAAACTCAAGCGGAAAGCCCCCCGCTTCGAGTACGCCCCACCGCACGTGATCGGCGATAGTTTTGAAGTGTGTGTTACACGGTGTGAGTTCAGACCAGGTGTTGCAGATCCCAATCACTGGACGCCCATCGAATTGGTCTTGCGGAAAACCGCGGTTCTTCAACCAAGAGCGATAATAGAATCCATTTTTGTCCTGTCGTGCGAACCACGATTCACTCCTCAGCTTCTTCTTCGCAGTCATTTTATAACGCTCTTTCTTTTATTCCGGTTTTTTGCAACACTAACAGAACAGATGATGCCATAAACTAAGGCTTTTTTTAACAACAGATTGAGAGAGACCCGGGTTGAAAGTTCAAAAAAAAAGTAAAAAACCGTCCCGCATCATTGTCATCTCAGATAGTTTTCATACCATGCCTGAAGCCGTTGCGATGCTGAATGCGTCAGGTCATGCTATTACCTATGTACCGAATCTCACTCCATGGAGTGATCTCGCGCCGGGCGATCGTTTTGCGCTGAAGGAAGCGCACGCAGTAATTATGGGCCGCGTGCTAGGAACCGATGCCTCCGCCCTATCGCTTGCTCCTAACCTGAGAGTAATTGCGTTGCACACTTCGGGCTCCGATAATGTAGACCTCGACGCAGCCACACGGCAAAGCGTGCTCGTGACGAACGTGAAAGGCGTGAACGCCGACCAGTGTGCTGAGTTTGCGATCGGGCTAATGCTCTGCGTGGTTCGTCAAATTTTAACCGGTGATCGTACTATCCGGGCTGGGTTGTGGGCTAGCCGCACTCAGACGAGTATGGATGTATTTGGAGCGTCGGTGGGCGTGATTGGATTCGGCCAGATTGCTAAAGCATTCGTTAAGCGGGCGCGCTCCTTTGGTGTACGGATTCTGGTGCACACGCGGACTGTGGACACCGCACTGGCGAGAGAGTTTGGGATTAAATACACTTCATTAAACGAGCTACTCAAAACTTCAGACATCGTGTGCATGTTCGCTTCGCTCACTAAAGATACGCGTCACATGATCGGCAAGAGAGAATTGAGTTTGATGAAGCAGTCGGCTTTCCTAATTAATATCGCGCGCGGCGACCTAATTGACCAGGAAGCGTTGCTGGAAGCATTGCGTACCGGTCAGATAGCGGGCGCGGGGCTCGATGTGTTCACGGTTGAACCGTTGTTAGATTCTCCGTTTTTTTTGCTCGACAATGTCGTGCTTACCCCGCATCAAGCGGGATTGACTAGTGGCGGCAAAATTGGAGCTGCACTACGAGCTGCGCGTAATGCCTTGGAAGTTCTTCAAGGCAACATTCCGAGTGACACCATCAATCCTGGCGCGATGGCGGCGGAAACTTCAGGTGGCCGGTAGGGGATAACCTAAACTTTGTGGTTAGTAGTCTCTCTCTGTTCAGTGGACACGACGGTGAAGTAATTTAGCTTGCACCCGCGGCAAGCAAAGTTTGGCATAATGATGTCAGAATACATGGGGGTTCGATCAGGCACGTCTTTTTCCGCATGGAGACCGTATTGAATAATCGTATTAAGCTCGTGCTCATTGGAGCTGGCAGCACCGTGTTTACCCAGCGATTGGTCGCGGACGTCATTTTAAGCGGGCAGGCTGACCGCTGGGAATTGGCGCTGGTTGACATCGATCCCGTTACACTTGATGCCGTAGACAGGCTCGTTCGCAAAATGTTGGCGTTCAAGGGCGTTAATTTCCCCCTCGTATCAACAACGAATCGGCGTGAAGTCCTGCCAGGCGCCGATTTCGTCGTCACTACCATCGCGGTGGGCGGACGCCGGGGCTGGGAGCTCGACGTAACGGTGCCCCGTAAGCATAAGATTTACCAACCTGTTGGGGACTCGATGATGCCGGGTGGAATCTCGCGTGCCATGCGCATGATTCCTCAGATGGTTGCCATCGCCGAGGACATCAAAGTTCTGTGTCCGAAAGCTTACTTCCTCAATTATTCGAATCCGATGACAGCCGTGTGCAGGGCGATTCGGTTAAAGACGGGCGTACCCGTCATTGGGCTGTGCCACGGTGTGCATTATGTAGAAGGCGAGCTGGCGCGCTTTCTCGGCAAAGAGGCAGGCAGCATCAAGAGCTTCGGCGTAGGCCTCAACCATCTCACATTTCTTACCGACATACGGTGCAACGGTGAGGATGCAATGCCTATGCTGAGGGCGAAAGCCGCAGAACAACGCCCGCTAGTTCAGCAGGAAATTCGCGATAAGACTGACTGGCCAAATACCGTTACGGGACGGGCGCCGCGGTACTCTGATGACCCCTTGGCTTGGTCTATCTTCGAGCGATACGGTGTGTTTCCGGTTGCCTTGGATCGCCATATTACGGAGTTCTACCCTGAGCGATTCCCACATGGCCAATACTATGGACGTACGCTGGGGGTTAATGCGTTCTCTATTGATGGTCGTATCGCGCTCGGCGATACCTGGTTCGACGAAATGCTGGCAGTGGCTCGGTCCGCTGATCCACTGCCAAAGTCCTACTTCGATAATGTGCCGGGAGAGTCTGAACA
>JAYVYN010000016.1:0-5656 GCA_043784265.1 Gammaproteobacteria bacterium
TTTCGCGGTGGCCTCCAATTCGGCTACCGTCATTTGGTTTTCAGCCCCCCGCCTCGAACGTAGCGTGCGGCTTTCTCGTAGTAGGGGTCCGCTCACGAAACGGAAATTTATGCATACATGGACGCCCCTAGATGCCAAGCGTTTCTTTTCTGTTTTGGTTCGCAGGTCATCGAGGGATCGGCCCCTGATCTCGACGGGTTTGCGGTCATTTATTCATAATGAATATACAATATTTTATATATGCGCATAAGCCCTACCGAGACTATAGCTGCATGAGCAACGAACACTCCCATTAAGCGTGGCGGCCTCAACGGGTCATTGCAACATCATCTACTCCAATCGATATTTAGAAGGTGGTTGTCGCGCTTCAAGTCAAGCCGGACAAAATGCTTAAGCTGAAAGAGGAGACTTTCACTGCTTAGGCTGCCTGGTTAAATCGCTGCTGGTGGGTTGCTTTACGATGCGCACGGGCCGCAGCTAATCGCCGCGCACGCTCGTCTCGAACTTCATTCGGTTGCCCATAGTGCCAGGTTGCAGGCGTCATGTAACCGAGAGCTGCGTGGTAGCGTTCTTGGTTGTACTGATGCATGAGCTTGGCCATGATCGTCTCGGCCTCCAGATAATTGTCCCCGTAGTCGTTATCGGTCTCGGCGCGTACCGTGCCATTGAAGCGCACCACAATGCCATTCGACTCGGGGTGTCGCGGCTTGGTCTTGATCTCAACCAAGTTATGGGCCTTGATCACCGCTGCCACATCCCGATTCACAAACTCGCTCCCGTGGTCGTGTACAACGCGCGGTCGCTGATCGGGAATTGCCTCCAGAGCCGCCTGCAACTCGGTTGCCACCGATGACCCATTGAGATCAATCAATAACTTGTGGTGCAGGATATAGCGGCTGTAGGCATCTATAAAACTAAGCAGAAAATAGAACTTAGCGGCTACCCATACATACATCACGTCGGTCTGCCACTGTTGGTTCGGTCCCGTGGGCCGAAAGTTATAGTCCCCGCTGGAAGCCGTTGATCGCTTCCAGCGCCATAACAAATCCGCTTCGCTCAAAACCCTATAAACCGTGCTCTCCCCAACACACGCAGTTCCCTCATCGAGCATCATCCAGGTCAATTTCCGATACCCAATCTTCGGATATTGCAGCGCATAGTCGCAAATTGCAGCTCGCTCCTCGGGCAGTATTTCGTACACCCGGCAAGGGCTGGATATTTGATCTTCCAGGCTCTTACGTCCTTTCCAGGCGTAATACACGCTCGCTCGAATGCCCAGGGCGGCGAGCGTCTTAACCACTCGCCACCCTGAACGTCTCTTCGTCTGCTGCACAATCTGCATCACTGCGGCCTTCGTCTCCGCCGGTACACGGTATAATTCATCAAGTTTTAGATCCTTTTTTTTAGCTCTAAATTCTCCGCCTTATGCTTAACCTCAATATCATCCTTACGGGGCATGCGTTTCGCATCCCGCTTCAGCGCTACCGCAGACCCGTTATCCGCCACCGCGCGCCATTTATAAAATACTGATGGCGCCAATGCGTGCCGTCGGCACACGGCGCTCACCGTCACTTCCGGTTGCTCAGCCTCGCGCAAAAATCTCTAAGTTCTGCTCTGCTGCAAATCGTCGATGTTCGGCCTTGCTCATAAACTTCGCTCCCTAAACGGCTCACCCATCGCAGGTCGAAGTCTCTCATCTTTCCGCTAGCCTTTTGTCCCGTTGTCGCTGAAGCTACACAGGGTTGGCCACCTTCTCGCCGTGCAGGATGGCAAAACCGTAGATTTGCTTGATGATGTCGCGGACGTGGATTGCCGTTACTGGCGCTCCCCTACTCTTCACCTTGTTACACAGCTCGCGCAGGTCGTCAGGGCTGATCTCGCTTAGCAGACGACTCTTGAACACAGGCAGGATGTCCCGGTTAAGGATGCTCTTACGCATCGACCGCGTACTGTCGGCCATCCGGGCACCCTGGTACCACTCGTCGGCAAATTCCTGGAAGGTTTTGGCTTCCGACAAGCGCCTTTTCTCTCGCTGCTTTTCCTACGCCGGGGACTGTCCTTCCGAAACTGCCCGCTTCGCGTCGATGCACTTTTCGCGTGCACCGGCCAGCGACAGACCGCCTGGCCCATACCGGCCAATCGTCAGCGTTTCGCGCCTGCTATTGATCCGGTAGTCATAACGGAACGTGACGGTGGCCGCCGTCGCGACCGTCACATACGTGCCATCCCTGTCCGTCACCTTGTAGGGCGCGTGCTTGGGTTTGAGATTCTTCAGTGCGGTATCGGTCAGCACGGGTGTCCTCCTGAGAACGGCAATTTTACCGTCAACGGCTCGAAAGACACAGAACGCTCTGAAGCCCGCATAAATACTAGCATTTTCTCTTATTTTTTTACCGTCAACGCGGAAAACAGTCAGACGGTAAATATTTTTAGATGGCTTGCCTAGTTTTCATTACCGTCAGGATTGCCAACAAAAAGTTTCGCTTGTCGTCAATAGATACCGATAGATTTCGTGATGTAAATATATAAATCAATAAGTTAAGTGACTTTTTCGATAGTCCGCGAAAACTGCCGAAAGACCCAAAATCATTCCCACTCAATCGTCGCCGGCGGCTTACCGGAAATGTCATACACCACCCGCGATATCCCCGGCACTTCGTTAATGATCCGCAGCGCCACCCGATCCAAAAACTCGTAGGGTAAATGAGCCCAACGCGCGGTCATAAAATCAATGGTCTCCACCGCCCGCAGTGCAATCACATAGTCATAGCGCCGCCCATCACCCATGACGCCCACCGATCGCACGGGCAAAAATACCGCAAAGGCTTGGCTCACCTGGTCATATAAGTTTTGTTCGCGTAGCTCTTCAATAAATATTGCATCTGCACGGCGCAACAAATCCGCATAAGATTTTTTGATTTCGCCCAAAATTCTAACGCCTAACCCAGGACCCGGAAAAGGATGCCTAAACACCATCACCGCCGGCAATCCGAGCGCCACTCCTAACTTACGCACTTCGTCCTTGAATAATTCACGTAGCGGCTCCAACAACTTAAGGCGCATATTCTCAGGAAGTCCACCCACATTATGATGTGACTTGATGACATGCGCCTTGCCCGTTTTGGTACCCGCCGATTCGATCACGTCCGGATAAATGGTGCCTTGCGCCAACCATTTAACGCCCGCAAGTTTTGCCGCTTCTTCGTCAAAAACTTCTATGAATTGTTTGCCGATGATTTTGCGTTTCTTTTCGGGATCATTTTCGCCGGCTAGAGCCGCCAAAAATCGCGCTTCAGCATTCACTCGAATAACTCGCACTCCCATGTGCTCAGCAAAGGTCGCCATGACCTGATCGCCCTCATTAAGCCGCAACAGACCATGATCAACGAACACGCAAACCAACTGGGTACCAATCGCACGCTGCAACAGCGCCGCTAGCACCGACGAGTCGACTCCACCCGATAGCCCGAGTAACACCTCATCTTCCCCGACCTGCGCACGAATACGCGCCACGCTGTCGTCAATAATATTGCTAGTGGCCCAATTAGGCGGACAGAGCGCAATCTCGCGCACAAAGCGCCGTAAGATCTCGCCTCCCTGTTTAGTGTGAGTGACCTCGGGGTGAAATTGCAGCGCATACAGCTGCCGCGATTCATCAGCCATTGCGGCGATCGGCGCATTGTCGCTACTCGCGATGGCAGAAAATCCTGGTGGGACGACGACCACATGGTCACCATGACTCATCCATACCTCAAGCGCCCGCTCCCCGTGCTCACTATCGGTCAGATCATCGAGCAGTGGATTGCTGATAGTCGGTAGTACCCTTGCGAACCCAAATTCCCGCTGACTGGAGGATTCAACTTTACCACCCAGCTGCGCGGCCATGGTCTGCATGCCATAACAGATACCGAGTACCGGTACGCCAAGATCAAATACCATTGCGGGCGCAACCGGCCCCTTAGTGTCATACACCGACTCGGGTCCACCCGAGAGAATAATGCCCTGCGGCGCGAAGCGAGTGATTTCAGCGGGATCAACATCCCAACCATAAATTTCCGAATACACGCCAAGCTCGCGGACGCGTCTCGCGATCAGTTGCGTGTATTGAGAACCAAAATCCAGAATTAAAATGCGAGCCGCATGAATATCAGGCATCAACCAATCCGATAGTTAGGCGCTTCTTTGGTAATAGTCACATCATGCACATGACTTTCGCGCACACCCGCGCTGGTGATGCGCACGAATTGTGGACGAGAACGCATCTCCTCAATACTGCCGCAACCCGTGTAACCCATCGCCGCGCGTAAGCCGCCCGACAATTGATGCAATATCGCAACCAAACTGCCCTTATAAGCAACTCGGCCCTCGATCCCTTCGGGTACTAATTTTTCCAATTCCGTCGTGGTGTCTTGAAAATAGCGATCACTAGATCCATGCGCCTGGGCCATTGCCCCTAAAGAACCCATACCGCGATAAGCCTTGTAGGAACCTCCCTGATAGAGCTCCACTTCGCCCGGCGATTCTTCGGTGCCTGCAAACATGCCGCCAATCATCACGCAGTGCGCGCCCGCGGCGAGGGCCTTAGCGATGTCTCCTGAGTAACGAATGCCGCCGTCACCAATAACCGGCACGCCCGAACCTTCAAGTGCCTTGGCGACTCGGGAGATCGCGCTAATTTGCGGAACACCGACGCCCGCGACAATGCGCGTCGTACATATAGAGCCTGGTCCAATACCCACCTTGACCCCATCCGCCCCATGTTTGACCAGATCAAGTGCCGCCTCGGCAGTTACGATATTGCCGCCGATGACTTGGATGTCAGGATACTTGGCTTTTATTTTCGCCACGGTTTCCAACACGCCGCGCGAATGTCCATGCGAAGTATCGACCACTATCACGTCCACTCCCGCTTCACGTAATGCGGCTACTCGCGTTAAAGTATCGGCCGCGGTGCCTACGGCGGCACCGACTCGTAAGCTGCCCACCGGGTCCTTACACGCATTTGGAAATTCAGTGGCTTTCTGAAAATCCTTGACCGTGATCATGCCTTTTAATTCGTAGTTGCCCGCAATCACTAAAACTTTTTCGATGCGGTGTTTATGCAATAGCGCCAGCACTTCATCTTTAGGAGCATTCTCACGCACGGTAATTAGACGATCCTTCGGCGTCATCACCGACGAGACTGGAGCGTCCAACTTAGTTTCAAAACGTAAATCGCGATGCGTGACAATGCCAACCACTTGGGTGCCGAGCACCACCGGAACCCCCGAAATATTTTTCGCACGAGTCAACTCAATGACCTGTCGAATAGTCATATCAGGCCGCACGGTAATCGGGTCACTGATGACACCGCTCTCGAATTTTTTGACGCGATCGACTTGGCGTGCTTGATGCTCGATCGACATATTTTTATGGATGATGCCAATGCCGCCTTCTTGGGCAATAGTGATGGCAAGCCGCGCCTCGGTCACGGTATCCATGGCGGCGGAGACAATGGGTAAATTGACGCGAATGTCGCGGGTCAGTTGGGAGGAAAGCGACACTTCTCGTGGTAGGACCTCCGAGTAAGCCGGTACCAGCAAGACATCGTCAAAGGTCAGAGCCTCTTCCAGAATACGCATAATGTAGCGATCACCGGTTCATTTTAGAGGCGGCG
>JAYVYN010000017.1:0-3646 GCA_043784265.1 Gammaproteobacteria bacterium
AGTAACACCGGTTGGCGATCCGGTCGCGGTCGCGGTCGCGGTCGCGGTCGCGGTCACGGTATTGGTGCCTGATGACGCTGCCACTTTTTGTAAAGGTGGATTAGGTGCTGGAGATTGATCGGTCACAATCCACCCATTCGCCTATACAGTACCAGGGCAGGTCTGTGTATCAACAGAAGGACACACCGTAATGCCGGTCGCCACATTGCGCTTCACCGCTTCGCTACGCGCGTAATTCAGGCTCAGGACCAAGGAATTGATTTGCGTGATATCGCGATCGTTTTGAATAAAACTATTGAATGCGGGTACGCCAGTGGCAAGCAATATTGCAGCGACCGTCATTACGACCAGCATTTCGATTAACGTAAAGCCGGCGGCGTCAACGGAGCTCGTAGTGCCAATTTTCGATATTAGAGTCATAGGTCAGCACGATAGATGGCTAAACTTGCTTGAAACTGACAGCGACCCGGGTCACATTTAGCGAAATTGCACTCGCATCTCGCTACCTATGCCGCCCGTTCCGACTTCAATAGTTAGTTGCGCCCCGTACAAGCGCGCAATTTCCTCAACAATCGCCAGCCCCAATCCACTGCCATGCCCCGTGGAATTAGGCATTCGATAAAACCGTTGCCGCACGCGCTGGCGTTCCGCTTCAGGAATTCCTACGCCGGTATCCTCGACGCTTAAGGTTGGCCTGCCTTCCAACAAGCCGCTGCGAACCGTTACTCGCCCGCCTGCGCGGCTGTACTTAATGGCGTTATCGACCAAGTTGCTGAGCAGGTCATCGAGCAGCGATGGATCAGCCACCAGGCTTACGCTCTCAGTCTCGACTCCGAGATCAATTTGGCTTTGCAGCGCGCGATCAAAAAATCGAGCCGCAACCTCATCAACAATATCCTTTAAATCAAGGCTGCGATTCTTGGTGGTGATATTCACCGCAGGATCAGCTCGCGCCAGTGTCAACAGTTGGTTGGCAGTATGAGTTAATTGACGCATACCCTCTTGTAGTACCACCAGACGATGTTTGATGGGTAGCGCAGCAGGTTCGGCTGCGAGTAAATCCAACTGAGCGAGCATGCCCGTGATTGGCGTGCGCAATTGGTGGGCTGTATTGGCAATAAACTGTTGTTGAGATTGCACCGACGTGCGCAACAAGAGAAATAAACGATTCAAGGTCGCTGCGAGCGGCGCGAGTTCACGCGGCACTGACGCTTCGGCAATAGGTCGTAAATCCAGTGGTGAGCGATCCGCGATCTCATCGCGCATTTTTTTCACCGGCCTTAAGCCCAATTGAATCCCAACCCACACCAATACCAAAGTAAGGTCCAGCTGCACGAAGTCCCACAGTAAGGTACTCATGAACCCAAAGCGTGCCGCCGCCTCGTTAACCTTGACTGCATCGGCTACGTTAACTAACACCGGTCCCCGCGACGTAAACGCGCGTGCGGTCAGGGTGCGTACGCTACCCCGATTAATGGGTGCCATGCCTATTGCTTGATTTGGACCGCCGCTCGCCAAGGGGATTGTCGGTAGCCGCGCATCCCCCGCGAATAGTCGGCCCTGGGCATCACGAACGGCGTACTTTATGGATTCATCCGCAGGCACGGGGTCAAGCACCAGTTGATCGTCGATTACTTTAATATGCCCGATAATCGCAGCGGCTGCATCCCGCAAGCGCCGATCACCCGTGATAACCCCCGGTGCGATACTATTGAAGTAGTGAACTAGCGCTCCGCCTAGCGCCAATAGAGTCAATGGCACCGCTAGCCATAATACCAAGCGGCGGCTGATAGAGGTCATGGCGGGTTAGCGTCCTCAAGCCGATACCCCAAGCCCCGTAGGCTGCGAATAATCGCCGCATCGCCCAATTTGGCGCGCAAACGTGAGATATGCACCTCAATCGCATTGGAAGTAATGTCACCGGGACTCGCGATTTCCTGCAGCAATTTGTCCTTCGAGACAATCAGGCCAATGCGTCGTACCAGACATTCCAATATCAACCATTCACGCGCCGTGAGTTCAACTTCCGCTTCATCAATCAGGAGTCGCTTGCCGTGTAAGTCCGCCATCATACGATTTAAAGTAATTACTCCGTTCAATGCGCCACCAGCACGGCGCACCAATGCCCGACATCGCGCGGCTAACTCAGCGGCTTCAAAGGGTTTACTTAAAAAGTCATCGGCTCCTAAGTCGAGCGCCTTGACCTTATCGTTGAGCGTGCAGCGTGCGGTGAGCACCAGCGTGGGCATCGCTTTACCCGCGCTGCGTAAGCGACGTACTAGCGATAGCCCGTCAGCTCCCGGTAATCCTACGTCGATGACTGCAAGAGCGAATTCTTCACCCGCCAAAGCGGCTTGCGCGGCTTCCGCGCTCGAAACCCGCAGCGTGTCAAACGAAGCGGCATTAAGCGCACGCACGATGGCGTCGGCCACTAGATCATCGTCTTCAACAATTAGTAGCCGCATAACGGCCTAGGTTTCACCAACTGCTTTGTCGTTTTCTTCGTCAATCGACGTGTTAAAGCCATTTTTTCGGGGCGGTGGCGCAAGCTTGCGCAATTTAGCGGTATAGGCTTTGGCAAAAGTTTCCACAAATAGATGCGGAAAACCCTCGGTGGGGCGTTGCGCTAGGCCTGGAAATAACTCCACGTATAAGTCCCAATACTTACCCTTGTTCTGAGTGCCGAACACCCCGCGTTTCGTGCCACGCTCGAAACGCTCTTCCAATTCTTTAGGATCAACGCGTTGCAAGAACTCATCGAACGCCGCGCGCATGGCGACCAACGATGCCGTATTTTGAGCTTTTTGATCGCGAAATTGTTCACGCACTGATACTACTGAACCCGAGCGCGTCGACAAGGTTGTCAGCAGGCGCAATAAATTCTCATCAATGCCTTTGGAGAAGTTCAGGGGGCTATCACTCGTGTCGTCGGCTGCGGCAATGCGGAAGCGATTACGAAATTCCTGGCGACCTTGGTTCAAATCCATAAGGCCTAGAATGCTTTCGCGGAATAATTGTCCCGCAAGTGTCAGTGCGGCACCCCGCGCATCCGGCGTGATTGCTCGCGGATCAATCCCGGCGCCACGACAAAAAGCCGCAAGTCCGGTATCAAAATCAGCATCAAATAATCCATTCTCAGACCGAGCAACCGCCGCAGACAGTATTGGGATTGGCGCACCTTGCATGACCGGCGTGGGCGCGGATGTGGGCGTGGCCGATCGCGCGGGCGCGCGGGGTGTCGCCGGCGGGGGTGGAGCGGTGGGTATCGTTTGAACTGAAGCGCCTGCATTCTTCAGTGGCCGTGTCATCATATGCCAGGGCGTGCCAGTGGCTTCCCCCGGGGTATTCGCCGGGTCACTTGTTAGCGCTTGTCCGTAGGCGTTATTCGCTGATATGGGTTGCAAGGAGCCGCTAAGTTCCAACAATTCACTTAAGTCCAGACTTTCCCCTAGGTCATTAGCGGTGGATTTCTTGGCGGATTTAGACGGAGATTTTGCAGCGTGTGCGACTATTGCGCCTTCTTCAGGCGGAAAATCGTTGCTCGCATCAATAGTGACGAGTAACTCGAATTCACCGATGCGTACATGGTCGCCGTCTTTTATCTTATATTCGTGGAATTTGCCCAGCGGTAGCGTCGATCCATTGA
>JAYVYN010000018.1:0-31218 GCA_043784265.1 Gammaproteobacteria bacterium
CCGTATGACAGCAAGCGTAGTTTATCGCGTGGTTTGATTATGCATTCCTGCTCGCCAAATGTGAGCTGAATAATAACGCGCTTAATCCAAAGATTGAGGTTAGTCGGGCGTGGGCCATGCAGGGTATGTTCTGAGTAATCGCAGAATGCGAAATGTGCGCCAGCATGACGGCGCAATGCGCTGCTAAGCTGCGCAACGTAAGTCGGTGCGAACAGGTCGTCCTGGTGCGAGAGTGTGACATATGGGGTCTGCGTTACGCCAATCGCAAAATTCCAGTCGGCAGCAATATCAATGCGCTGTGGATTGACGTGTAACGGTATAGCGTGATCTTTTGCGAACGTAGCAAGCTCAAGTGTAGGTGTCGACGTGGTGATAAGAATTTCGCTGCCCACATCGCGTTGAGAACGTAATGACTCTATCAGTGCTGCAAGTTGAGGCGCGGCACCATATACCGGTATAGCGAACGTGTGATTTATAGTGAACCCATAGGCACTAGAACCAGTGTTATACATTGGGACTGGGATTAGACTAGCAAGGCTGGTTTGATGATCAAACCCTGGCCGGTTGGCAGCGAACATACTGTGACATTGTGTTCGCGTGCGAAATCGTCCATCGCTAGTTTTTGAGGTGTGTAGCCAAGATAGGCATAGTCATCTAGTAGCACGGGGGCGCCCGAGGCGAGGCGGTTCCAGAAATGGTTGATTGCCGCGATTTCAGGGAGGACGCAGTTCATATCGAGGTGCAGATAGGCCACTTGAGGCGACGTTACTTGATCAAGGGTTTCGGGTATAGAGCCCTTGATGATGCGTGAGCGTGGCCACTGTGCAAAATTGGCGCGAACCCCATCAGTGGTTTGCGTATAAAAGCCGGTTTGTAGATTTTTTTCGTTTTTTTGCAGAGCGCCACGAGTTCGTTCGACTTCGGAAATAAAGCGCTGGTCAAGACCGGCGAATGTGTCGAGTAGATAGAAATCACGGTCTAACGTATTCCAATCCAAATAATCCATAATTGCGCTGCTAAGAAATCCTCTATTGACACCGCATTCAACAAAATCTCCCTTAAGCTGCGAGGCTACTGTTGCTACCCATAGGCCAATATGAATGCGCCAATGCCATTGATACGTGTCCACACCCCCAATTGCTTTTACGCCACGGGTGTATGCTTTAATGAACGACAGATCTTGCATGAAAGCGTGCGAATGCACCGTGACTAAACCGTCTTGTGCGTACGCAGCAGGTGCGATTGCGCGGACTAGTGCGTACAGCCCGCGAGCCAATGTTTTTTTTGCGGTCATGCGCGCAATACTTGGCGTGGCATGTAGTGTTTAATTGATGGCACTCTACTTTTTTCATTGCCCCGCCAGCTATGTAAGCAGCTATTGTCTTTCGTTATCATGGTCCGCGATCCTAACATAGCCGACGTGGATGATCTGCAAAACGACGTTTGAGTCGGGTGTTATTCTAAACCCAATTTTTTAATTCGATAGCGCAGCGCTCGAAATGACATACCTAACACTTTAGCCGCAGCGGTCTTGTTATAACGAGTTTGTTCCAGGGCTTTAGTGATCGCATCGCGTTCTATATCTTCTAAATGATCTTCGAGCGGTGCGTCGCCGGCGCGCTGTGCGCCGTTGGGCGAGATTTTGGCCGTAGATCGTAGCTGAATATCACCGGCGTGCACTTCACCGGTAGTACTTAAGGTCATCGCGCGCTCTAGAATATTTTCAAGCTCGCGGACATTGCCGGGAAACGCGTAGGCTTTCAGCGCGGCGAGTGCGTCTTTGGCAAGTTTGGGTTCGGTGATTTTCATGCGTCGGCCTAGTCGGCGTAGCATGGTTTCGGCGAGTTCGGCGATATCTTCGGGGCGTTCGCGCAGCGCGGGGACGCGGAGTTCGATGACGTTAATGCGGTAGAAAAGATCTTCGCGGAATTTACCTGCGGCGACCATCTCGACTAGGTTCTTGTGGGTGGCGGATAGGACTCGTACGTCGATTTTGACTTCGAGTTGTTCACCGACAGGGCGGATGGCTTTTTCTTGGATGACGCGCAGTAGCTTGACTTGCATATGCAGCGGTAAGTCGGCGATTTCATCGAGAAACAGCGTGCCGCCTTCGGCGGACTGAATAAGACCTTTTTTGTCGGCTACTGCTCCGGTGAAGCTACCGCGTTTGTGGCCGAAAAGCTCACTTTCCATGAGTTCGGAGGGAATAGCGCCGCAATTGACGGGGACGAAGGGGCCATCGCGCCTGGGCCCTGATTCGTGGATCAGCTTGGCGACGAGCTCTTTGCCAGTGCCGGATTCGCCAAAAATATGGACGGGGGCTTGGCTGCGGGCGACGCGAGCGATCATTTCGCGTAGTTGCTGCATGGATTGGGAAGTGCCCAGCAGCCGGGGGCCGAAAACTGCGGTGTCGGTTTCGCTGCTGCCGGACAATTTTATGGCGGAGGTGACCAGCTTGCGTAGGCCTGTGAGGTCTAGGGGCTTAGAGACGAAATCGAAGGCACCCAATTTGAGTGCTCGCACGGCGGTTTCCATATTGCCGTGCGCCGTAATGACAGCGACGGGAACCTGGGGCGTGTGTGATTGCATCCAGTCGACTAGCGTTAGACCGTCGTCGTCGGGAAGCTGCATGTCGGTGAGGCATAAATCGAACGCTTCAGTTTTGAGCAGCCGCTGGGCGTCGGCCACGTTGTGGGCGATGCGCGGGCTCAATGCCATGCGCTGCAGCGTGATGGAGAGTAACTCGCATAGATCGGGTTCGTCGTCGACAATGAGTACGGCGGGTTTGCGCATGGTGGGTAGTGTATCGCTTCGCGGGCGCGGCATGAGAGGGGTTGGGCGGGTTGGCGGCGCGCATCCAGCCTGCACGCCGGCGACTAGGCGTGGAGATCGCCGACATCGAATGAGGTCAGGCGCTATTGCGGATGTGGGTATTAGTGCGCACGCAGAGGAGCTCAACTGTGACCCTAATAGCCCATATAAGGCCTACTGACCTCTGTTTGTGATCCGTATATGGGCCATATATGGGCTACATTACGGAGTGGCCCAAATCGACAAAATAGAGGCAGCGGATTCGAAGCGGCGCGAGGACTTGACAGCCGCACTTGAGGCTGGGACGTTTAGGATCGGCGCCCGCTGCCGATTGCTGCGACAGCTCCACGGGCTCTCGCAGGCGGACCTTGCCGCTATGCTGGGGATCAATCTATCCAAGATGTTGCCCGCATCGTAGAGCGAGTCCCCGATTTATCCGGAATGATGCTGGTGGGCGGCAACCGCATATCGCAGGCTTTGAGGATTCGCATAGTCCGAATTCCGGGCTCGTGACCTTTGATTTCCAAGGCGAAACACACAGCATAGATTTCCTTGCGTAGATGGCGGGTTTTAAGCCGCTGGAGCATCCGGCGGTCCTCAAATGGGCGGTAACCGTTCCCCTTGGCAATACCTCGACGTCGCCGCTCTCGGTCATGCACCCGATGCATTGCCTGGAAGCGCAGATCGAGAACATCTGTGGCACCCTATTGAACCGTCGAGCCTCCGAGTACGGAGAACGTTATGTAAGCCGAGTGCGTCTCGCGATCGAAGCTTGCCGTCGCATCGGGCAGCAATGCGCCGAAGCCGAAGGCACCGAAATGGCGGGGGATATCGCAGAGCATGTGCATACCCTCTCTTGCTTGCGTTCTGCATTACGGGCGCGATACGGGGCAGGTAGCCGGCCGCATTGCATTGCTAAAGCGCATGTCGCCCCTTTTATCGCGCCGGCTTCGAGCTCCGGGGTAAAATCTAGCGTTCCAACTAAGTCTATTCAGCAAGCAGGTCATCGATACTACGTCCAGCACCTACCTGCCTGTCGATCATTCCCACGGCAATCCGCATGCCTCGTATGCAAGCCTTGACGCCCATGATTCCAGGTAGCCGCGCCGCAACCGTACTAGCTGGCGGAACGCTTCAGAGTCACATGGGTTGCCGCGGCCGTTGGCGTATGCTCGACACAGCGAAATCCTAGCGCCGCTAAATTGAGTCCGGTAAACAAAGCTTCACCACTACCCAAGAGAGTTGGCGCGATTGCTAAATGCATTTCGTCGACCAGGCCGGCGCGCAAGTATTGCTGGACGGTGGCAACTCCACCTCCCAGGCGCACGTCTTGACCATTAGCTGCTTGTACCGCCTGCGCGAGCGCTGCGTGAATGCCGTCGGTGATGAAGTGAAAGGTCGTTCCACCCAACATGGTGATCGGTTCGCGTGGATGATGAGTCAGCACAAATACGGGGGTGTGATAGGGCGGATTCTCACCCCACCAACCTTTCCATGAATTATCCGGCCATTCACCTCGAATCGGCCCGAACATGTTGCGACCCATGATCCACGCGCCAATATTGGCAAACCCGCGCGTGGCATAGTCGTTGTCAATTCCGGTGGTGCCGTTACCTTGCCCGTGGATTTCCCTGAAGGTTCGGGTGGGGAATATCCATTCGTGCAGCGACACGCCGCCGATCCCCACAGGATTTTGCAGACTTTGATCGGGACCTGCGGCATAGCCGTCGAGGGATACGCTGAAGGTGTGGACGCGCAGCTTGCTCATAAGATCAGTATAACGCGAGTGTGTTGTCGCCGCCTGGTCACGCGCAGATCGATGCGCTGATAGAAGAACGGCGAGGCCTTCCGGTGGCCGCGCTACTCCTCCCAGCGTTGTGGATCGCTGAACACAATCCTAAATAAGCTGCCCGAGCCGGGCCGTGGCTCATACAGCAGCACTGCACGATTGAGCTGGCTGAGTTCGCGTGCGATGAATAGTCCGAGTCCGGTGCCGCCTTTGCGATCCGTGAAAAAAGGCTCGAAGATGCGGTCGGCAGATTTGACGTCAATGCCGGGTCCGCGGTCGGCGACTTCGAGGAAGGGTCGATTGCTGGGATTTAGTCGGCCTATTTTAATGTCGACTCGAACTCCGGCGCGCATCTCGCCATACTTTAGCGCGTTGTCGCATAGGTTCCACACGACTTGGTGTAAATGACTGGGATCAAAACGTACTTCGAGGTCTTCGTTTTCCGCTTCGATACCGATGTGCTCTTCGGACACTTGCATGGTTTCAGAAAATTCGGCGATGAAATCATCGAGCCAGTCGCGCAAAACTAAGCGCGTCGGTTTAGTCGCTTCACGTCGTGATAGTTGCAACACATTATTAATAATAGTGCTGACGCGCTGTGAATTGTTGCAAATGATATCGGTTAGGCGGCGCTCATCAGCACCGATCGCGGGGCTCTCGGCGAGTAATTGTCCGGCATGACTCATAGCACCCACGGGATTGCGAATCTCATGCGCAATGCTGGCGGAAAGCCGGCCGAGTGCCGCGAGTTTGCTTTGTTGGACCCGCTCGGCCAATAGGCTAGTGTCTTCCAGAAATATCAATGTGGGGCCGGGCGCGAGGCCGCCTAAGGGTGCGAAATGCGGTTGAATGATGGCGGCGCCATCTGCGGCGACAAAGCTTGAGGGTTCGGTATCGTCGCGCTGACTCTTGCGCCAGGTGCTCAACGAATACAAAAGACGTGGCGAGACTTCGCCCACGAGCGCACCGGGAACTGCGTGCTGGTCGCCGAGTATTTGCGCCGCTGATTCATTGATGAGGCGAATTTTGTCGCCGGCATCAACCACCAGCAGACTCTCGCGTAAATGTTGCACGATGTATTGAGATAGTTCGGCGAGGTTAGCCAGATCGAGGTCTTTTTGGCGGACCAGGGCTTCACTCTCGCGCATCCGTGCGGCTACCATGCTTGCCGCCAACGAAATGGTCAAAAGCAACGCGCCCAGAAGTCCCGCGGCGGCGTAGGCGGCGCTGTCGGCGGACTCGTTGGCGTTCAGCCAAATGGTGTGACCTAAAATACCGAGCGCGGCGCTCGCCGCTAAAAATAGGGCTGCGCGGGTCGAGAGCAAAAATGCGAGACCTCCCACCGGTATGAGAAATAGCAACCCTAAACCACTACTGATCCCGCCGCAGGTGTGCAAAATGATGAGCAACACGCCAATGTCACTGGCCGCTTGGAGTAGCGTTTGCACGCGCGCGCTGGGAGTTCGATAGCGTACGAGCACTAGAAACAACACGCCGAAACTGAAGTAAAATAGGTTCGCGCTAAAGAACAAAAGCGGTGATCCAACGCTTAAGCCGCGTGCACCCCCGAGGTCGTACAGACTGATGAGCACAACCGGGACCGAAACCCGAAAGAGGTTGAGTAACCCCAGTACGCGCCAGGTGAACGCGGGAGCAGTGTTTAGGGTCGGGTCCGAGGTGTCGTCAACGGGCTGGTTCAATCGAAATTCCCTGTAGGGTTGTGTGGTCGCTTAGGCGTAGGTACTTTGCGCTTCGCTTAAGCTTAATTCAGAATAGCGCCCCTCACACGACGCTAAGTGATTTTTAAGGATTCTTCAGTATGAATTTGCATGAATATCAATCCAAGCAGCTATTTGCCGAATACGCGATTCCTGTGCCAAAAGGACTGGTGGCGTCCTCGCCTGAAGGGGCGGAGGCTGCTGCCCGTCAGCTCGGCGGGTCTTTATGGGTGGTCAAGGCCCAGGTGCATGCTGGGGGTCGTGGTAAGGCTGGCGGCGTTAAGGTGGTTAAAAACTTGAGCGAAGTCAGCGCTGCGACTAAGGCTATGTTGGGAACTACGTTGGTGACGCATCAGACCGGACCGGAAGGTTTGCCGGTGCACCAGGTTTATGTGGAATTGGGCTCGAAGATCACGCGCGAAATTTATTTAAGTTTGGTGCTGAATCGTGAGGTGGGTCGGATCGCGTTTGTGGCGTCCGCTGCGGGGGGTATGGATATCGAGGAGGTCGCCGAGCACACTCCTGAAAAAATTATTCGCGTGAACGTGCATCCCACGGCGGGTCTGCAGGATTATCAATGCCGCCAATTGGCGTTTGGTTTGGGCTTGAGTGGTAAACAGATCGTGCAGTTTGGCGCGATCGCACACGCGCTGTACCGGCTGTACTTGGATCGTGATGCGAGTTTGGTGGAGATCAATCCCTTGATCGTGACTGCGGAGGGCGATCTGCTGGCGCTCGATGCGAAGATCAACATTGAGGACAACGCGCTGTTTCGTCAAAAAGATCTCGCTGCGATGCGCGATGCGTCGCAGGAAGATGCGATGGAGCGAAAAGCGGCGGAGCACGAGCTAAATTACGTGTCATTGGACGGGAATATCGCGTGCATGGTTAACGGTGCAGGCCTCGCTATGGCGACGATGGATTTGATTCAGCTGCATGGCGGCAGTCCGGCGAATTTTCTCGACGTCGGCGGCGGGGCCACGAAGGAGCGGGTGGCCGCGGCTTTTAAATTGATATTGTCGAATCCTAAGGTCACTGCAATTCTCATCAATATTTTCGGTGGCATCGTTCGCTGCGACATGATTGCCGAGGGCATTATTGCGGCGGTCAAAGAAGTGGGCGTGAGCATCCCGGTGATCGTACGTCTCGAAGGTACCAACGCGCCGCGTGCGCGTGAGCTGCTGGCGGGCAGCGGCGTGGGCGTGACGGCGGCAAGTGATTTGACTGATGCGGCTATGAAAGCCGTGAGCCTTGCAGGAGTACACCGATGAGTATTTTGGTCAACAAAAACACCAAACTTATTTGCCAAGGCTTCACTGGCAAACAAGGGTCGTTTCACTCTGAACAATGCCTTGCGTATGGCACGCGCTTGGTCGGAGGGGTCACGCCGGGGCGAGGCGGTCAGCTACATTTGGGGTTGCCGGTGTTCGATACGGCAGCACAAGCGGTTGAGGCAACAGGCGCTACGGTGAGCATGATCTATGTGCCCGCGCCCTATGCTGCGGACGCGATTTTGGAAGCGGCGGATGCGGGTGTTGAGCTCATTGTGTGTATCACGGAGGGAATTCCGGTGAACGACATGGTGCGAGTTAAGGCTACGCTCGCGAGTTACCAGACTCGGCTCATTGGTCCTAATTGTCCGGGCATCATCACCCCAGGCGAGTGCAAGATTGGCATCATGCCGGGTTTCATTCATCAGCAGGGACGCGTGGGGATTGTGTCGCGCTCGGGAACGCTGACCTATGAAGCCGTATTCCAAACGACCAATCAGGGCTTGGGCCAAAGTACCTGTGTTGGCATTGGCGGTGACCCGGTGCGCGGCATGAATTTTATCGATGTCTTAGCACTGTTCGAGCAGGACCCGCAGACTGAGGGCATTGTGATGGTGGGTGAAATCGGTGGCACTGATGAAGAAGCTGCCGCCGCTTACATACGCAAACACGTGAGCAAACCCGTGGTGGCCTATATTGCCGGCGTGGCAGCTCCTCCCGGCAAGCGGATGGGACACGCTGGAGCGATAGTGGCGGGGGGTAAGGGCACTGCGGCGGCTAAATTCGCCGCGCTGGAAGAAGCGGGAATTACCACGGTGCGCTCCCCAGCGGAGTTGGGCGCGGCGATTGCGAAGCGGCTGAAGCGACGCGCGGGAGCGAGTAGCCGTAGCAAGAAAGCCAAAGTGGCGAGCGGAAGGGCCAAGGTTGCGCCCAAGAAAATCGCTAAGCGGGAAATCGCTAAGCGCAAAGTCGCGCCGCGAAAAGCTGCTGTGCGGGCGGCTGTTAAGCCGCGCATCACCAAGCGATCAGTGGCGCGCGGCGCTCACGTAAAATCGCGTGCTACGCGACCAAAGTAAGGGGATACCTTTGACTACCCCGGGGCGGCTTCGCTGTGCGATGGCGCAACTTAACTTAGTGGTCGGTGACGTCGACGGTAATACTTCGCGTATCGTTACGGCCTCGAATGAGGCGCGTGATCGCTTAAGCTCGGATGTGGTGTTATTTCCGGAGCTGGCGGTGTCTGGCTATCCTCCAGAGGATTTATTGTTTCACTCGGGTATGCGTACTCAGGTGTCGCAATCGCTAGAGCGCTTAAGACGCGAGACTCGCGGTATTACGTTGATCGTGGGGTACCCTGAGTACGAGGGTGCGCTTATTTTTAATTCGGCGATTGTGATTCGCGATGGCGTGGTGATCGCGAATCATCGGAAGGCGTGCCTGCCTAATTATCGGGTATTTGACGAGAAGCGGTATTTCACCTCCGGTGCTTTGCCGACGGTCATTGAATTGAACGGTATTAAAGCTGGTGTACTGGTTTGTGAAGATTTATGGGAACCTGAGCCTGCGGCGCGCGCGCGTGCGGCCGGGGCGGAAGTATTGTTGGTCATTAATGCGTCGCCGTACGAGGCCGATAAACAGATTCAGCGTGAACAGCAGGTGGGTCGTCAGCGGACTGCTGAGACCGGAATCCCACTGGTATTTTTAAATTTACTGGGCGGACAAGACGAATTAGTGTTCGACGGCAATTCGTTTGTGATGAACGCTGCGGGTGAAGTAACGCTGCGGGCGCCGGCGTTTACGGAAGGGATGTACACGGTCGATTTGGTGGCGGATGTCGTGGAGGGCGGCACTCACGCTGGGCGGCGCGCGGTACATCCGGTGCTGGGCACGATTGCGCCGTTGCAGAGTCAGGAAGAGAGTGTTTACGGCGCGCTGGTGCAAGGCACTCGCGACTATGTAGATAAACATAAGTTTCCGGGTGTGGTGATGGGCTTATCGGGTGGTGTGGATTCGGCGTTGACGCTGTGTATTGCGGTGGATGCATTGGGCGCGGAGCGGGTGCATTCGGTGGCGATGCCGTCACGTTATACCTCGCAGATGAGTAAGGACGATGCCGCTTTGCAGGCACAGTGGTTAGGGGTCAAACATAGTGAGATTTCAATTGAAGGCATGTTTGAAGTCACTTTAGGGGCACTGAAAGAAGAATTTGCGGGACGGCAAGCGGACACGGCGGAGGAGAATATTCAGTCGCGTTGTCGTGGCGTGCTGCTCATGGGTATTTCGAATAAGACCGGCAAGATGTTGCTGACCACGGGTAATAAGAGCGAGATGGCGGTGGGATACGCGACGTTGTATGGCGATATGGCGGGTGGGTTCGCGCCGATAAAGGATTGTAGTAAATTGTTGGTGTATCGTTTGGTGCAATGGCGGAACGCGCAGTCGCGGGCGATTCCTGCGCGCGTCATCGAGCGGCCGCCGTCGGCGGAGCTGCGCGCTGATCAGAAAGATACTGATAGTTTGCCGCCGTATGAAATTTTAGATCCCATTTTAGAGGCGTTTATCGAGGAAGATTTGTCGGTGGAACAGATCGCCGCGCGAGGCTTTGATAGGGCGACCGTCGGGCGCATATTGGCGCTGGTGAAGCGTAATGAATATAAGCGTCGGCAAGCACCCCCAGGCATTCGGGTGAGTAGTCGTGCGTTTGGGCGCGATTGGCGGTATCCGATTACGAGTGGCTATAAGTCGTAGCGCTAGGTTGGCAGTACGATTGTATTGCGCTAGAAAAACCGCCACCAATGTTTCTTGGTTTCAGCTTCACCAGTGTCGCCGGGGAAGTTTTCTGTGAACACCCGGTCGGCGTTAGAGGCCAAATCAGGCATTTTTAATTGTTTGTAGGCTTCGATTAAAATTCTGAGCGAGTCTTTAATAGCGGGTGCGCCGTCGTAGTTCTCGACGCAGAACTTGGCGCGGTTAAGGGCACCGACATACGCGCCGCGGTGCATGTAATACTGTGCGACATGAAGTTCAAAATCAGCCAAGCGATTGCGTAGGAAAATCATGCGCTGGCGTGAATCCGCCACGTAAATACTATGAGGGTATTTGGTGATTAAAGTCTGAAACGCATCAAAAGATTTTTTGGCGTTAATGGGGGGGCGGCGCGATAGATCGACGTTGAAATAGCGTTCCATAAAATTCGATTGGCGTTCGAAATACACTAGCCCCTTCATGTAGTAGGCATAGTCGGCGCGGGTATTGGTGGGATTTTCGCGAATGAAGGTTTCGGCGGCATCAACGGCGGGTTCAATCTGACGGTCCTTGTAATAGGCGTAGATCAAATCGAGCTGTGACTGGCGGGCCGATTCGCTGAACGGGAAGCGCGATTGTAGGGATTCGAGTTGCTTAATGGCTTCGCCATAGCTGGAGTTTTTCATACTCTTTTGCGCACGCGCATAGATGGTTTCGGGGCCGGATTTGGCGTCTTCGTCGGGCCGGCGGCCATGGCAGCCACTTACCAAACCTAATAAACACACGGCAATGAGCGTAATTCGGGCAGATTTTACAAGTTCACACGCAGTCACAGGCAATTCCTTACAATGGTAGGTCTTCTGGCGCGCGAGTATACCCGCCCGTATTTACTTTGAGTGCTGTTATGAATGTAGAGTTCCAAGTGGTTGATCTGGAAATTCCGTTGGCATTAGACGGGCAACGGTTGGATGCAGCGTTGGCTCAGCTTATGCCGGAGCATTCACGCACTCGTATTAAGGCCTGGATTGAGGCGGGCGAAGTGGTGGTCGGACGCGGTAAAACGGCGTGTAAACCCCGAGATTTGGTCGAGACGGGTACGCGCGTTAGCGTTCGTCAGGTGATGGTGCCGCGGGCTGAGGACGTGCAACCCGAGCGTATTCCCGTGCAGTTGGCGTATGAAGATCGCGATGTCTGGGTGATTGAGAAGCCGGTGGGTCTGGTAGTCCATCCAGGGGCAGGGAATTCTCAGCACACACTGCAAAATGCCCTTTTAGGGATGGACGAGAAGTTGGCGGTGTTACCCCGTGCGGGGTTGATTCATCGGCTGGACAAGGATACTAGCGGGTTGTTAATGGTGGCGCGCACGCCAGAGGCTTATACCTCATTAAGTCGTCAGTTATTGGCGCGTACGGTTTCGCGGGAGTACCGGGCCGTGTGCGTGGGCGTGATGACGGCGGGTGGCACGGTGGATGAGCCGATCGGTCGACATCGTAGTGATCGCTTGCGTATGACGGTGCGCCAGGATGGGAAGCATGCAATCACGCATTATCGGGTGCTTGAGCGTTACCGAGGGCACACCTATCTGAGTGTTAAACTTGATACGGGCCGGACGCATCAGATTCGGCTGCATTTGTCGCATGTCCACTATCCGATTGTGGGAGATCCGGTGTACGGCAGACGCAAAACCCAGCCACGCGGCGCGAGCCCGGAGTTAATCGAGATGTTGCGGGATTTCAAGCGCCAGGCGTTACATGCGGCTGCGTTGGGCTTTGATCATCCGCGCACTGGCAAGCGGGTAAGTCTTACGAGCCCAGTCCCTACTGACTTTGCGGAGCTGGTGGCGGTGTTGCGGCAGGATCACGCATTGGCGGTGTGAGATGTTCGGATGGGGAGGCGGAAGTCTCGGGGTCGGCTGGCGGCGGCTTTCAAGAATCAGCGTTTAGGTCTTGAACGAATTCGCAGCGGTAGCGTTGCGCAAACTTAAAATGCCAGCGATTGACGTGCAACAAATCCTTGGGACGATCAGGGCCGTTTACAAAATAGAACCGGTCACCATGGCGACACACGATCGAGGGCTGGCTAGTTACGAGCGCTATGGATTCTCACTGTATGACTCGGTGTTGGTTGCCGCAGCGCTTATAGCGACTACTACAGTGCTCTATTCAGAAAATCTGCAGCACGGTCCTGAAAGTTTGAGCGGAGTGTAATCATATACACATCGCTTTGTGTTAACCCGGAGCATTGGCGTAATAAGAAAACGCATCACTGTAATGATTGACCAGGACATCTGGGCGTTCCTCGGCAGAGTGGCGAGCGCAGCCATGCGGTCAACGGAGCGTCGTGCTCTTGGGTCACCAAACGCCGGCGTAGTGATGGAGGTCGTGACATGGACGCTTTGCGCATGCAACTTCAGAAAGTCAGTAGCACCGAAGTGATTCGGTGGATCCGTGAAGACCGGGAGCGCAGCCACTCGTCTTTGCCGCTGGTAGTGCCCAACGAATGGGTTCTGCTCAAGTGGGGGCTTGCCGTCGGATGACGAACTAGACGCGGACAAGGCAGTATTGTTGCGCGCTGCAATTTTAGAGGAGCTAGTGAACGCGCGCGTGTCCCCCGCTTTGGCTTTACGAAGTCGGCAATAAAATGGCACGACATTTCCCGATTCATAGTGACGCGTGGTTGTCTACGTTATTGAAATTTGGCCTGGAAGAAGCAGTGCCGTCACATCCGTGAATTTCTAAGACTTTAGACCTAACCCGTCATGGCGTCTCATTCTACGACGCCGCCTATCACGCGCTGGCGCTCGTCAACAACGGAGTTATTGTCACGGCGGACATTTGATATGTTGCCCGCGTCAGGGAGTCGCTGTCTAAGTTGAGCCTGCGCTGTTAACGGCGATGGTGGGCTCATGGTTGCCGTCGCGGGGAAACCGTGGACTTATCAATTGATCCGGATCCCATCGCGCCAGTCAGGGTGGAAGGATCACCTTCCCACTACTAGAGTCCTCACTACCTACAGCAACCGTTGACATTGTTTCGCCGCCATGCAGCACCGGATCAAATGCAGTCAGCTTTTTGAACAACGGTAGCTTCGGCATGCCGATAGCTCTAACCATTACCATCGCCTCCTCGGCCGAGACCTTGATCGGTTGGCCGACTTTAAATTTGGCTGAGCGCGCGACAGCCGCTAGAATTCCTACGACGCCAAGTTTGAGGATTGAACTCAGATTTCTCAATGCACCGGACGCCCTAGTGGTGTGATATTCACGATAGGGGAGCGAAAAATCAATCGCTTGATTCACGTAATATCGTGGGCGAAATGGTCGCTAAATTCTTTAGCCGCGCCGATAGTGGTGGCAAGCGCGTTCATGTACACATCCGTTGGGTTAGGGGTCACTATGCCGACATTAACCTTTAATTTCCAAACCATTACTTCCAGCAGTTCGGCGATGTCGCTGATTGAGCGCCGGTATTAGTCACCGTGAAGAATGCGCAGGCCGTATCTAACTGTTGATCCGCCGTAAGTGGATTGGCGGTTATCGTATAAGTACTCGCCGGATTACCCGTGACACCAACCGTTACTGAATAGTAGCCAGTTCCCACGGGTAGAGCCGTCATAGGACCGGTATTGGTACCATAGCCTAAATTGGCAATTATCGAGGTATAAACATTATTGGCGCTGAAAAATCGTTCCTCGCGTCCCGCCAAATCTAGTACCGCCGCCTTCGCTTCGGTGCGTCGTGATTTGCGCACCGAGTTTTGGTAGCTTGGAATTGCGATTGAAGTCAGGATACTCACGACCACCACTACAATCATGAGTTCTATGAGCGTGAAACCACTCGATTTTCGTTGGCTTTGCATGGCGTTATCTCAGCTGGATCCAGGTCGCTCGATTGGTGGCAGTGTTATTCGGCAGGTTTATAGGCACTAAGGTACCTGGCGCTTGCCCGGGGATGGGGGTAATGTTTTGTCCCAGTAAATAGATGGTGTTTTTACTGTGAACCACTGTCAACGCACCGGTTTCATTGGTGGCCAATCCCACCATATTCGAATCGCCCTTATTGTTCACAAAGCCACTGCTGGTTGTGCTGCCAGGTGGCGTGACGAACGTACCGCCGGATACTACCGACACGAGGTAGGTGGTGCCTTTATCGGTATTCAGGCTACATGACAACGGATCGTTAACCGCCGGAATAACGGAATTGACGACGAATGCCTGTTGATTCAAAATGGGATTCGAGACGATTTGCTCATTGCCTGCGGGCAAATTGACGTACCAACCAAACACGCCGGAACAACTAGGACTACCGCCAGAAGTACACTGCGCCCACGTAATCGGTGTGTTACTGGCATTGACCACTCCCGCCACTGCGGTGTACATCTGTTGTTGTAGTTTACTGTAATTTAGCGGGTAAGGCGCTGAGGCTGCGGTTGCCGCAGCCGCCTGAGCGCTACTCAAACTCGCGAATTGCGATGCTGTGTGCGTATTCCAATCTGAGAAATTCCAGTCCCAAACTCCGTATAAGCTCTGCGTGCCCGGCGCGAAAGTTGTCGGCGAAGTATTAGTATAACGGGTGCGCTGACCGGTACCAAAACTTACAACGACTGCAGGTACAGCACCTGCAGTCAACGGTGCGGTTGCGATCACAATTGGCGTGGTAATTGGTTGTCCGGTCGGGGTGGTGAACAATGGCCCCTGCGCGACCCAGCTAGCCTCCGAGGCGCTGGTCAAATCAAAGCGCCACACATTGCCTTGCAAGTCTCCTGCATAGGCATAGTCCGAGACATGATCGCCATCGAAGTCGGTCGCGGTTACATAGGCAATGCCGTTGGCCATTCCGGGATGAGCTGAGGCCCAACCGGTGCTCAAGTAATAAAATTTCTTGGCTCCAGTGGACTGATTCACGGTCATTACATAAATCCCTGCGTCACCGGAAGTGCTGCTAAAACCATTGCCAAAAATCACGCCCCAATTGCCGTCGTGAAATCTACGAACAATAGGCGTGCCAAAGGTGTTGCCGAGGTTCGAGCCGCAAGCCGGAGTACAGATAATCGTCGACGGATCCCATTCGCCAATAACGTTCTGGGCGGCATTGGCTTCAGAAAATCCAACGGTGGAAGAAACGGGATCGGTAATATCCAGCGCAAAGACCGCCGCGCCGCCCGCAGCTAATCCGCTGACCAGCCACGTATGCCATGCACCTTGATAAAATAGATCTCCCGTACCGGGCGTCGCGTCAGCATAAAAGTTGTGTCCGTACAAGGGATTGGAATAATCCAAGGCGGCATCGGCCGCCGCGAGCGCCGGCGGCGTGCTCGCATATTGATGTATGGTTTTCAATACCGCACCGGGCATATAGGCCAATATTTCCTGACCATCGTTCGGCGTAGCAATGCCGGACGCATTCACGAGCAGAACCTTACCAGCGACATCTTCCGAGCCAGCACGAAAGCCATGCATAAACCCGTCATTGGCGCCCACGTAGACCACGTTCAATCTGCCCTGATTGGCCAGCTTGAACGCTGCAAATTTTTGGGATGCCGCATTCTCAACCATTGTATCGCTAGTCACATAGCGATCTTTCCAGTTCACCGCGTAAGGCGACCCCGGTGATCCCACCCAAATCGGACTAGAGTCAATTACATCACCGAGTACGCCATTGCGAGTGCGAAACAATCCGGCGCCGAGCGAATTAATTTCGTTGGTTCGATCGCCACGAAGATAATTGACCCGGTTGCCGGTCGCCGTGGCGTCACCTAAATCAATGATGCCTTGTTCAGATGAAGTGAGTCCTGCAGTACCAGGCCACTCAAACGGAATGCCCGCGCCACCGGCAACCACATTATTCCAAGTCAGCATGACCCGACTCGCAGGCACCGGCGCCGCAGCGCTTGGGCCCATACCCGTATTTTGACAGGTAGACCCTGTCGGTATGCCGGTCAAGTTGCACTGGGCGTCCCATGACGCCAAAGTACTCAAGCTGGGTGCACCGGTAATCGTGTCGGGCGTAAGCGCGTACGAGGTGACGCTACCGGTCCAATCATTCGGATTGTAGTAAGCAAAATAGGCTTGGCTGCTGGTTTGTAGTTTGGCCACCTGTTGCTGGTCGGTGGACGCCGAGCTTGCTGAATTGTCAAGCGGTGCTGCCTGAAAACACATGATTTCATGAATATTCGTGGCGCCTCCGGTCGAGCCCGCAAAACCGAAACGCAGTGTTGGCGGTAACAAGCCGTTCGAAGCCTTAATGTCTTGATTAGTGATGACATTCACCCACGGCAGCGGTCCGCTAGTGGTGCTATAGGTATATTTAAAACTTAACAAACCATCTTGCGTGATTTTCAAGCTATAGACAATTGGCAACGCGTCACCGCGTTTCATTGCGGACTCCGTAGCGATTTGGAATCCGGATATTTCGCTATACGCACCCGGTATCGGCGCGTAGTCGTAAAAAACAGGAGTTGGGTTCGAAACCTTTGTGGTCGACGACGCGCTTGTAGAGAAATTGATCACTGACCCTAGTTTGCATGTCGTTTGCACCGCAGCTTGTTGTCGTGCAGTGGTATTCAAAATGCTGGTTGGGTAGTAGGTCGGGTAAGTTTTGTTTAGATAGGCCCATGAAACACTGCCCGCCCCGCGTAACCCAAAGCGACCCGGATGAGCGCCATAGCCTAACGCCGTATTGTCGCCAGTGGCGTTATTCATGCCGACATAACCTGGCATTAGGTTTTGACCATTGAGGAAATTTCCGTACTCATCGATACCAAGGCCCAAATAGGCGCCCACCGCACCGTCATACGGCGGATTTGAATTAGAACAGGTATAGCCCAAGCTACCGCCCCATGAACCCACGCCATTCCACGTGCTGCCAGCACCCGGATTTAGGCTGCCGTCGAGCAAGTAAAAACTTATCCCGTCAGCGCCGTCGCCATTTTGGCCATCTCCTCGATAACTGACGGTTTTAAAGGTGATTTGCACGCCCTGTCCAGCATCAAATGGTGTTTGCGATACGATCGCACCGCTTTCGCTGCGTCCGAACGGATATCCGTTCGTCAAACGTAGCGCGCCTTGATTGGCGGGATCAGGAAGTGTGGAGCTATTGCCACTCACCCCATACACTCCTCCGACAAGGGCGTTCTCATGATTGCCTCCATAGGTGGTGTAATAAGAATTTAAAATACTGGTGCAAGATGGGAGTAACCCCGGTGCTGCGACCAAGCCACCGACACCACCTGGGGTGCCGGTGCCAGTGCTTGTTCCGGCGGTCAAACATGCGCCATTGAAGTAGTACCAAGTATTATTTGTGGCCGCACCAGTAAAATCTTCAGAATATTTCGTTTGCGCCAAACTACTCTGTGAGACTACAGCCGCAAACACAAGGAGCATACTAACGGATAATTTCATATTCATTATAATCCTCCCGGATTACATACAATGCATTTAATCAATACGGTACTCTCGACTACCGCAAACGTGTTTTGCGTAAGTCCATAACTGTAAGCGTCGACCTGGTATACCTCGCCCCGACCATCAGGGGTCAGACCCATGTCGAAGATATAAAAACCGGGTTGCGCAGTGTAAGCATCGTTCACAAAGGTATTTACTACCGCTGACCCATAGATATTCATGCCGGGCGGCGTATATCCAATGCCTAAGTTGGCTCCCAAGATGGGACTATTCCACGGCACATTTGTCACCGTTACGCCACTATTAATTAAAGAATTAGAACAAATCTGGCCACCCACGGCAGCCGCGTCCGCCGTCGTCGTGCAAGCCAGGGTAGCCGAACTCGCAATCTGATTGCCCACAGCATTAGGTGCGGGGCTTTGGGTGGCAAGCCACCACTCCGCATACAATTGCGCCGAATTCGCCGCTTGCAAGGCACGTTGCTTTTCACGCATATTGCCCGCAATTCGTTCTTGCAGACCAAAACTGCGGAACATGGCAAGTGACATAATGGTTACCACTAACAACAACAACAGGCTCGACACCAACACGATGCCGTTTTCTTTTCGACTTAATAGACCGTAGGGACGCATACTTATATCCCCGTTTGATTCATGATCGCGATATCGCGACTGAGTACGTAAAACTGCGGTTGCGGAATGCCGGCCTGACCGTTAACCCAGAGTGGATTAGTGAAAGTTAACGAGACCCGTATCGACAAAACCTTATTCCACCAGGCCGGGGTCACTTGACTGGCGTTCATGTAGGTATCGACATTATTTGAGGTGCCCAACGTGTTCACGCCGTATAGAACGCTCAAATTCACAACGCCATTCACCAAGGGATAGGCGATGCCTGCTTCGGTGGTGCAAATCAGTTGGTTCTGGGGATTAATTTTGAAGGTACTGACATAAGAATAATTAGCCCCGCTGGTATTTGGGGCACCAATGCAGTTTACAACTCCATCGCCGCTCGCAGTCGTGTAGCGTGCGGTGATCGTATCGCCGGGTGCGGCCGCCAGATAGGTGCCGTTAATGGATTGCGAGGATAACATCGCGCCGGCAGGCCCCGAGCTGTAAGCGGGCAACATGGTCGGCGCAGAATTGACAGTTGGGTTTGGAAAATAACCCGCCTGTTGTATTACGTCGGTTATCATGGTCATCGCCAGACGCTCATTGTCTTGCAAAACCGATAAACTATTCTGACTAGTAAACGTGCGCTTATTTTGCTGCATTACCGTTAGTAAACCACCCACCAAAAATAGCCCGATAAGCAGGGCGATCATTAGCTCAATCAACGAAAAACCAAGCTGGCTGCGGCTTATCAATTTCCTCGAAAAATTTTCGTAAATCATGGTCTACGGCTCAACATACAAGGTGTAAATGGGTGCTGACATAGGGGTTGCCCCAACGGAATTGGTATTGGCGGCTACGGTGCGCTCGGTCCAATTAATTTGTATCGTGCAACTGACGGGGCTTATACCAACGACAATGGGGCAAGTAATATTGCCGGTAGGCGCGGGTAATACCAAATTTAAATCCGCCACCCATGTTTGCAAATCAGCAGCGGCTAGCTGATTGGCGGTGCAAGGCGCATTGCTACCCCCCACCGCTAAACAGGACGTGTTCGCAACCAGAGTCGCATCCCCAACCACGGTAATTGTTGTGCCCGTAAAGTTTATAGTAAGGTTGGTCGTCACCGGAATTGACGACCAATAATTACGATTAATGCGCATGGCCGAAGCCATGCTGGATGCCTCAATCGCCGCCAGCGATCGCAGGCTTGCGGTGCCGGTGCTCGCATAGGCTAACGCTTGTAGCTTAGCCAATCCCAACATGCCGACGGCGATAATAATCAACGCCACCAGCACTTCAACCAAACTGAAGCCACGTGCGGTTTTCATAAACAGGTTGACCCATCGTACTTATTGATCGCGGTCATCCCGACTAGGATCACAGACAAACAACGGGTGGTATTGTTATCCACGGGCGTGGCGTGCAGAGTAAAGAGCGCGCTTCCTGCCGCTGTACTAGTAAAACCCTCTCGATTAAAGGTGATCACCGAAACATTGTTAGTGGTTAACGTATCACTACCCTGGAAAACTGTTTGGACCCGCAATATCGCGTCTGGCCCATCCACCACACCATTACCGTTCGCATCTGAAAATGCAATCCAACCGCCATTCCAAGGGACGCTCACACCCGTTAGGCAACTCGTGCCATTGCTGGACGCGCAAACGCTCGCAGGCTGTCCCTCTCTGATCGCTTCGACCCGCGCAAACTGCAAATCGCCTAACAAGCCGTTGACCTCACCCGACATTCGATTTGAGGTCGTTACATACCGATAGGACGGTATAGCGATTCCCAGCAGAACAGCGACAATACTCATGACGGTCAACAACTCAACGAGAGTGACGCCTGCGAGCTTGCGATGATGGTTTTTAAGATTCATAACCCTATCCTAGAGGCATAAGCTTGCGGCAAACTGACGATCAGGGCCTTAAATCGTAAAAATGTGATGTGGTTAACAAATTCCAGGAAAATTCTGGCGAGATAGTCACCCTCTTGGTCCCGTACCATTCTTGCGGTCCTCAGCGTAAAAACTTTTTTATAAGTACGCTTTACGTGTTGCTACGAAATTGCGGATGTTCGAGGATCGATTTTTCCCAGGCGGTATCCTGCTCTTCGGCGCCGCAGGGTATTTTGGCGTCGCTACGCTGCCACTTGTTGAGCCACTCCGCGCCTAGTAATTCGTGATTGTGCGGTTGAGTGGCTGCCAGCGGCGATAAGGCGATGGTGGTTTCCGCCTTGGGACCCGTTGCGCGGCCTTTTGCGACGTAAAAACCGGCGGCCAGCATGGCGGCGCGAATGCGGGTTGAATAGGTATAGGTGAAAATCTCGGTGGCCTTGAGGTGACATAGGCCATGTAGTTCTTGAAATTCTTTGAGCGACCATAGGGCGCCGTCTGTCTTGAATGAAAAAGGATCAAAGAAAATAATGGCCGGTGCGGGGGCGTCAAATTTTCGCTTTGAATAATCTCCGGGTAGCAATAACCATTCAATAGCGCCGTCCTTACTGTGCCAATGATGCTTCGCTAATAGTGCAGGCGGTGCGGGGTGACGCAGATGTTTGAACCAGCGCGGGTGCGCTAGGCCTAAAGTTAGGGCGTCTAGATCGTTTTCGAAACTCACTAGATGGAGCTTGCGGCGCGTGGCCTTGAGCGAATTGGCTTCGACGCTGGATATTGCTGCCATGGCGTTTGCTGCCGCACCGAGGCCTACGTCCCACACTATGAGGGGCTCGGGGTGGGTCTGTAGTCTTTTCACTAGGCGCGATTGCTCCACATACAGGGATAGCGCTTCTTCAGTTGGGTCGTTAACCGAATGCATGACTTCACCGGAAATCATGTCGCGAATCTGGCCCACCTCACCGCAAACCGCATCTTTACGCACCACGACTTCGTAGCGCCCGCGTTTAAGCTTCGTTAGGCGACGGTTGGCTTTTGTGACGTGCGTGACGGGTGGGCCGTAGCTATCTCTAGCATCCAACAAATCGCGCTGTTGCGTATAGAAACCTAGCCAAGTGTTGCCTAAAATATTTTCACGCATACGGCGCATCAGGTGCATGTAGAAATGGATATTGTGCAATCCTAAGAGTTGCCAGCCTTGGGTTTCGTGCACTCGCTGTAAATGCCAGAGGTAAGCGATCGAATAAGTTTTGCAGGTATAGCAATCGCATTGTGGATCGAGAGGGGCCTCGCGACCTTGGTAAGCAGCACGGCGAAGATCCAGGCGACCGTGGCTTGTGAATGCCACTCCTTGTTTGGCAAGTGCGGTAGGCAGAATACAGTCAAACATATCGACCCCGCGATGTACCGCTTCGAGTAGATCGCGGGGGGTGCCGACACCCATTAAATAGCGGGGGTAGTCCTCGGGCAAATGTTCAGTGACGGTGGCCGTACATTCTTCTCGCTGAGTTTTAGTTTCCCCGACCGCGAGTCCCCCTATGGCAAATCCGTCGAAAGGCATTTCGGTGACAATGCGCGCGCTCTCGACTCGAAGGTCCTCGTAACTAGCGCCTTGAACAATTCCAAAGAGCGCCTGGGGAGAATCGCCACGCGCCTTCAGACTACGCTGTGCCCATCGATGGGTGAGTTCCATCGCGGCGCGCGCAACGCTATGCTCGACCGTCGACGGTACGCATTGGTCTAGTACCATCATGATGTCCGCGCCGATGGTTTTCTGAGCTTCTATGCTTTTTTCGGGGCTGAGTTGAATCAGCGTATTGTCCAGGTAGCTTTTAAATTCGGCGCAGTCCTCGCGCATGGTGCGACTGCCCGGTAGCGAGAAAATTTGAAAGCCGCCTGAATCGGTGAGGACCGAACGTGGCCAATTCATGAATCGATGGATGCCGCCAAATTGTTCAAATATTTTTAAACCGGGCCGCAACAACAAATGGTAGGTATTTGCGAGGAGGACGCCCACGTTACTGGTCAGTAGGTCCTCACGCCGTTGTGCACGCACGGCCGCATGAGTGCCCACGGGCATAAAGGTTGGCGTGAGCACCTCGTTGTGCCGCGTAGTGAAATGCCCGGCACGGGCACGCGAGCCTGAGGCTGTTGCCTCGAGTTTAAATTCCAGTCGTTTCAAGGGTGTTCTGTGGAAAGGTTTTCAGGTAAGCACAGCTTTCAAGACCGCGCGGAGCTCGGGATGAGCTGCGGTAATTTCAAGGAGTGCTTTGGTTTGTGGTCTGATCGCTTTCAGCATGCTATCCGGCGCAGCCAAACCTGCTCTTTTCAATGCACGCGCATCGTCGCTGGCCAATATGCAAGCAAGTGTCAACGCCTGATGGCGGTCCTTCGCTGCCTTCTCTGGAAAACCACGGCGCTTAGCACTTGAATACAGCTTGTGCCACGCCATACGAGCCGCCTGCGGCAATCTAACCGGAATGCATTGCCCACCGGCGAGGATCGCGGCCGGCTCTGGTGCAGTCAGCAAGTAATCGTAATATGGAATGCTTTGTGCGGCCCATTGCAACTCTGGCACTCGAATGACTGCCCCCAATATATTGCCATGTGCCAACATATCAACGCGTAAACCCGCCACGCCGGGCAGTTTAATTGAAGTCGAAGGCTTGCTTGAGGGTAAGCCCGGCACCGCAAAAAAAGGCAATTCGGTGGCGAGCATCGTGTGCATGAAAGGTAAGGGTGTTGCCACTTTCAATGGCTCTCCGCGAGCAAGCTCGATATCCTGCGTGCGTGACGCGATTGACATCACGCCCAACTCATTGAGCCATGCCATGTAGCCGAGCGTACCCACTAATACCAGCCCGGCCTCAAAAGCGCCTTGATTATGCAACTGCACTAGCACGCGCGCCACACCCTTGTCAGCCACCTGAAATTCAAGTTTGCGCAGAGCGGATACCTGATCCGAAGCCCAGCCGGAAAACTCCATGCGCTTTTTCATCTCCTGTAGTAATGCAGTATCCCCTTGCTTGCAAACCAGTGTCTCGGACTGCTTGCGTGGCACTGAATAATAAACTCGGTACCAGTAGGAAAACCCGGTGCCCGAACGCAATGCTAGCGTCCCTGGGGACCCTGGCAGCAACAGACCAGCCCCAAGAGTGCGCTCTTTTAGCTCCGCATATTGGGTGCGGAATGCGAGTTCGTGGTGGCGATAACGAGGTGGGCTAAGCAACATTGCGCGCGGCGGTGGACTGGTTACCCAACAAAATGAAAATTTATTGGGTAAATATAACAGCATTGCTTAAAACCTGCTCGCTGTTCAGAATAACGGATAATCGAATAGTTGTGAGTTGAACATTCATGAATCGAGCTGCTAAAATTCTGATCGCAACGCTGGTGTTGGCGAGCCTTCCCTTACTTACGGCGTGCTCGGATCCCGCAACCCCGCAATCTTCTACGGAGCTAAATAGTATGAGCGAATTGATTAAGACCGATGTCAAATTAGGCGCGGGTGCCGAAGCGGTCTCGGGACGTGATATCTCGGTGCACTATACTGGCTGGTTATATGATGAAGCTGCGCCCTCGCACAAGGGCAAGAAATTTGATAGCTCGCGCGATCGTGGCCAGCCGTTCGATTTCTCGCTAGGAGCGGGTCAGGTGATCAAAGGTTGGGATCAGGGTTTTGCGGGTATGAAGGTTGGCGGTCAACGTACGCTGACTATTCCGGCAAACTTAGGCTATGGCGCGCGGGGCGCTGGTGGTGCGATTCCGCCGAATGCGACGCTTATTTTTGATGTTGAGTTGCTGGGTGTCAAATAGCCGCCGCGCGCTCGCGGTCGCTTAACCTCGCGGTAATAATTGCCTTGTAAACCCGGTCTTCTCTTCCAGACCCAATTTCGGGTTTGGAGGTCTGATGAAACGCCTTACAAAGCTATGGGTGATGATGGTGGTCCCGCTATTGTCGGCGATCACCTGGGCGGCCGAAGTACCGTTTGATCAGGCCAAATTTGCTGCCGTATTGGCCGCGGGTACGCCTGCGGCGGTGGCGTTTCACGCCGATTGGTGTCCGACTTGCCGTACTCAGGCTCCCCTGCTTAAGAGTTTGATGCAGACACCGGAGTTGAAAAACGTAACGTTATTTGTCGCGAATTTCGATACCGAAGATGCGCTTAAGAAATCTTTGGGTGTACTTAAGCAAAGCACGGTAGTGGTGTTTAAAGCGGGGAAGGAAAGTGCCCGCTCTAGGGGCGATACGCAGCGCGAGAGTCTTGCCGCGCTATTACGGCACGCGATCGGCTAGACGGATAATCGGAGCGTGTCTTGAACTTTGGTCCTACGACTTACGGGCTGGGGTTGCTCGCTGGCATCCTCTCTATTTTGTCGCCGTGCGTACTGCCGTTAGTGCCGGTGCTGGTGGCGTCCGCTTTGAACGCCCATCGCTGGGGTGCTCTGTGGCCTTGGGAGCGGGGTTAGCACTGTCTTTTTCGGTGGTTGGGATTTTTATCGCAACCTTTGGCTTAGCTCTCGGTTTTGATTCTGAGGTTTTTCGAACGCTCGGGGGCGGCGTATTGGTGGTCTTCGGTATGGTTTTGCTGGTGCCTTGGCTGCAACAACAATTTGCCCGCGCAACCAGCGTTTTGAGTAACAAAGGCAATCAATTGCTCGCTCGAGTGACTGTGGGTGGGCTTGCGGGTCAGTTTTGTGTGGGAAGCTTGCTTGGCATCGTCTGGAGTCCTTGTGTGGGTCCGACGCTAGGAGCGGCCTCTACTTTGGCGAGTCGCGGTCAGAACTTGGGACAAGTTGCGCTGTTAATGGGAGTCTTCGGCTTAGGGGCTGCCGTGCCGTTGGTGCTTATTGGCTCGCTGTCACGTGCCGGCATGATGAGGGCGCGGGGCAGTCTGTTGCTGGCCGGTCAATATGGTAAGCAGCTATTGGGTCTCTTGATTTTGGCGATCGGTATTTTAATTATCACGGGAGCCGACAAACCCGTCGAAAGATGGATTCTCGATCACACGCCCGAGTGGCTTACCGTATTCACCACGCAATTTTGACAGAGTCGCGTAACCTTTTGCCGCACCCAGACGAAGTAGATACTAAGGCAAGATATGTTTTGGCAGAAGAGCGGCTTAGGCGCTTACTTTTGCAAGGTCTTGCTGGGGACTCGCGGGGTTATCATGATTTCCTGGATGAGCTGGGTGCCTATTTGCGGCGTTTTCTGCGGAAGCGGCTCGCGCGCTTTCCAGAAGATGTCGAAGATCTCCTGCAAGAGCTATTGCTGACTATTCACAACCAACGCCATACCTACGATAGGACCCGGCCGTTGACGGCTTGGGTTCAGGCTATTGCGCGCTACAAATTGATCGATTGGTTGCGGCGTCGATCACGCGTTGAAGATTTGCATGAATCGCTCGATGATGCGGATGACTTATGGGTGACTGAAGACCTTGCTGCGGCTGAAGCACGCTATGACTTAGCGACCTTACTGCAACAGTTACCAGATCGGCAGCGACTGCCGATTCACTACGTTAAAATCGAAGGGGGGTCGGTGGCGGATGCAGCGGCTCGCATGGGCATGTCTGAGTCGGCGGTAAAGGTGGGCATTCATCGGGGATTGAAGGCATTGGCGGCAACTATACGGAGTCGTAGGTGAAGACAGAGGATTTTATTTCGATGTTGGCGAGCAACCTCGAACCGGTCAATCAGCCTCGATTAAGGCTGCGTATCCTATTGACGGGTTTTACGGGTTTTCTCATGGCGCTTGCGTTCACATTGATGGTGCTTCGAGTCAACCCGTTGCTGTCGCTTTTGAGTCGCGAGCCGATGTTTTGGGTGAGAGAACTATTTTGCGTCAGTCTCGGCGCGATCGGCCTGGTGGCGGTGAGTCGTTTGGGACGTCCTGGCCGGACGCTTGGCCTGCTGCCCTTAGGCATCGCTATTCCTTTGCTCGTTATGTGGGTGCTGGCGGCGTACGCGCTAGTGGCCGTGGCGCCGATTGAGCGAGTACCACTCGTATTGGGACGCACTGCGCGCGCTTGTTCTGTGCTCATCGCCTTGGTCTCTGGTCCACTGTGGTTTGCATTTATGGCGATTTTGCGCAGCCTAGCGCCTACCCGATTGCGTTTGTCCGGCGGCGCTGCGGGCTTTGCTGCTGGAGCCATTGGCGCGTTTATTTACACTCTACATTGCCCGGAACTGGCGGCACCCTTTATCGGTGTTTGGTATGTGCTTGGCGCGCTGATTCCGACTGCCGTCGGCGCGTGGCTAGGTCCGCGCGTATTAGGTTGGTAGATCTGAAATTTTTTGTTTGTCTTGTAACTTTTTGCAAGATTCCATCGAACTACTAAAAGTACTGATCGTGCTAGCGGCGCGGTCACCTTTAAATGTCTTTCTTTTGGAGTTGTAAAAAATGAATCGATATTTTACGAAATTGATGGTGGGCGTGATGCTGGGATCTTTGGCCATGGGTGCGGTGGCTTATGCAGATCAAAATGATGCTGCACGCAGCCCGCGACGTGTGGTTGAGTTACCGGTAGTGTCGGGCTGGTATGCAGGCCATCGGGTACTTTACGTTCAGACCGAAGCTTCGGATGCTGGCGTCGCGGCACAACAGCAAGTGAACTATGTGCCAGGACTTGCCAATGCGCTAGATGCGCCGTCTCCGGCGGTGGATGATATTTACGTCGTAACCAATTTTGTTCAGGGCAATATCCTCCCCTCGGCGCCGATTCCGGCTGGCCCTGGCAATACGAATGCCAACTATAGTCCGCTTTGGCAGGTGAGCACCGTGACTTGGGCAAACCCAAAAGTAGCGCGAACATTACATTCTGAGGCTGAAGTGCTGGCCGCTAAGGCGGCGTCATGGGTTACCCTCAAAAAGACGCGTATCGTCGTTAATTGTTCAGTCATGCATTCTGTGGAAGGTGGGACTTTCCCGAACGCCAAATTTGAAACACAGGGTGATGATCGGTAAGAGACCCGGCTGAGGGTGTGAGCCAAGCGGGGGGAATGGCGGCGGGTTGCCATTCCCCTATTTCGATATTTGTTGTTAAGCTCCGGGTTTAGCTTTTTCTAGCAGGCACGACAATGCTCAATCGTTCTTTCCGTTTCACGCATGCCATCACCCGGCGTCCGTCCGCCAGTATTATCGATGGCTTGCGGGCAGTGGATGTGGGTGTACCTGATCTTGCAGTGATGCAAACTCATCATGCCGACTATATTGTCGCGCTTCGCTCTACGGGGGTCACTGTGGTTGAGCTTGCGGCGCTGAACGCGTATCCCGATAGTGTTTTTGTGGAGGACACCGCACTTTGTCTTCCTGAAGGAGCTGTAGTAATGCGCCCCGGGGCACCTACCCGGCGCGGTGAGGCGGCTGAGATGGCTCCGCATCTGGCGGCTCTATACGGTCAGGTGGTTGCGATCAAAGGCCCTGGCTGCATTGAGGGCGGGGATATTCTGACCACGGAAAGGGAGATATTGGTGGGCCGTTCGGCGCGTACTGATGCGGAAGGTATAGCCGAATTGATCCGGCTGGTATCCCCCTGGGGTCACAAGGTGCGCGAAGTATTCACGCCGCCGGGTGTGCTACATTTTAAGACGGATTGCTCCTTGTTGGACTCGGAAACGATTCTCGCGACGTCACGCCTTGACGCCTCTGGCTGTTTTAAAGGCTACCGGGTGATTCATACCGCTGTCGGCGAAGAGGCGTGTGCCAATACCATTCGCTTCAATGACCTGGTCATTATGCCTTCGGGGTTCCCGCGCACCGCCGACATTTTAAGTAAAGCAGGCTATAACGTCCGCCTGGTTGGTAATAGTGAGTGCGCGAAGCTTGATGGGGGTATGTCGTGTCTGTCGCTGCGATTCACGCCGCGAGCGTGAGCGTGCTTCGCAGTAGCCAGGCGCCTTCGGCGGTGGTTATGATCCGGCCGCATCATTTTTCCGTTAACACCGAAACCGCCGGCGATAACAGTTTTCAAACGCGTGCCGGCGACGATCCTCACTCAATCGAGCAAGAGACTGTCGCGAGTCGCGCCTATGATGAAGTTGGCCGTGCCGTAGAGCTGTTGCAAAAGGCTGGCGTTCAGACCCATGTATTTGAGGATTTGGGTACGGATACGCCTGATTCGGTGTTTCCTAACAACTGGTTCTCAACTCATTCGCGCTGGCCTGCGGATGGGTCAGCGGATGGTGAGGTGGTTCTATATCCAATGTTTGCGCCGAATCGTCGTAAGGAACGACGCGTCGATGTGATTGAGATGTTGAAGAAAGAGTACCAGGTGCGAACCGTCATCGACTATTCGGGATTAGAACACCAGCGGCTGTATCTTGAGGGTACTGGATCGATGGTGCTGGATCACATTGAGCGCGTGGCGTATTCGGTACCCTCCAATCGTACTCACCCCGTTGTATTAGAACGTTTCTGCGCTGAATTTCACTATGAACCAGTGATGTTCGACGCTGCGGACTCGAGTGGCCGACCGATTTACCATACCAATGTTTTGATGTGTATTGCGACCGAATTTGTCATGCTCGGTCTCGATATGATAGGTGACCTTGAGCGGAGCGAGTACCTCGTTAAGCGCTTCGAAGCGTCAGGACGCACAGTGATCGCGTTGAGTCGCGAGCAGATAAACAATTTCGCGGGTAATGCGCTTGAACTGAAGACACCATCGGGGCGCGTTTTAGCGCTCTCTTCACGTGCGCTCAAGTCATTGACGCCGGACCAACTGGCCGTCATTGGTCGAAGCGCGACGCCGTTGCCGCTCGATGTTGAAACCATCGAAATGGCGGGAGGTTCAGTGCGTTGTATGTTGGCGGGAATCCATCTTGCGAAACGATGAGCACGCGCGCGTGCCGGATTTGTGCGAGCCGGCCTGGCTTATGCCCGATTGGCCTTCCCCGCCCGGTGTGCACGCGCTATCGACTTTGCGCACGGGAGGAGTGAGCCTAGTCCCGTATGAGTCGCTGAATTTAGGTGCGCAGGTGGGTGATGATCCGGCAAGCGTTGCAATAAATCGGCGACGACTCGCAATGTTAGCAGGGTTGCCCACTGAGCCTAGCTGGCTTACGCAGGTGCATGGTAACGGGGTCGTGGCCCTTGCCGGAGCGCTGTCCACCGCCGGGCTGCCCACCGGAGGCACGCCCAGCGCAACGCCGGCGCAGGCCGACGCATCATGGACTCGCAGCCCGGCGCAAGTGTGTGCCGTTCTGACGGCCGATTGTTTGCCGGTGTTGTTTGCGACGGAGTCGGGCGATGCCGTGGCGGCGGCGCATGCTGGCTGGCGAGGCTTGAGTTGCGGAGTGCTGGAAGCCACCGTGAAGGCGTTGGCGGTTGCTCCTGCGACGCTGTTGGTGTGGATGGGGCCGGCGATTGGGCCAAAGCATTTCGAGGTGGGTCCCGAGGTGCGCGAGGCTTTCTTGCGTGAGGATGCGGGTGCTGTGGCTGCGTTTAAACAGAACTCGCGGGGTCGGTGGATGGCGGACCTCTTTCTGCTGGCGCGTCGGCGGCTGGTAAGTTTAGGCGTGACTCGGATATATGGGGGCAGTGAGTGTACTTATTCGCAAGGTAAGCGTTTTTTTTCGCATCGGCGGGAGGGGCCGACGGGTCGCCAGGCGACGCTGATTTGGATTTCAGAGGCCGCCATTGAATTGGGGTCCGGTTGAATTCGCAGCGAATGACCCCCAACTAGAGCCTATTCCTAATAACTTGTTATAGGGTCACCCGGGATACCAAAAATGCGAATGGATAAGCTTACTACAAAGTTTCAGGGCGCTTTGGCTGATGCCCAGTCATTGGCGGTGGGTCATGATCATCAATATATCGAGCCTGTGCACTTGATGGCGGCGCTTCTTGATCAGCAGGGCGGCACGGCACGGCCTTTGCTTGAGAAAGCGGGTGTCAATGTGGCGCGTTTACGCTCGGGACTTTCGAGCGCTTTGGACCGTATTGCCAAAGTGGACGGCGTGGCCGGTGAGGTATTGCTGAGTAACGATGTTAATAAGCTATTGAACGTAACCGACAAGCTGGCGCAAAAGCGTGGTGATCAATTTATTGCAAGTGAGCTGTTTGTGCTCGCGGCCTGTGATGATCGCGGTGAACTCGGTCGAATCTTAAAAGAGTGCGGGGCTGCGCGCGCGGCGCTTGAGAAAGCCATTGATGAAGTGCGGGGGGGTGCCAAGGTGGAGGACGCTAACGCCGAGGAAAATCGGCAAGCCTTGGCGAAATACAGTATCGATCTGACGGAGCGTGCGCTACAGGGCAAGCTCGATCCGGTCATTGGGCGTGATGATGAAATTCGTCGCACCATTCAAGTGCTGCAGCGACGCACTAAAAATAATCCCGTGCTGATTGGCGAACCGGGTGTGGGTAAGACTGCGATCGTGGAAGGCTTGGCGCAACGCATTGTGAACGGCGAAGTGCCCGAGGGATTGCGAAATAAACGAATATTGAGCTTAGACATGGGTGCTCTGATCGCGGGCGCTAAATTTCGCGGTGAGTTCGAAGAGCGCCTTAAAGCGGTGTTGTCGGATTTGGCCAAGGAAGAAGGCAAGGTCATTTTATTCATTGATGAATTGCATACGGTGGTGGGCGCGGGTAAGGCGGAAGGCTCCATGGATGCCGGTAATATGCTAAAGCCGGCGTTAGCACGCGGCGAATTGCACTGTGTCGGTGCGACCACGCTGGATGAATATCGTAAGTATATTGAAAAAGATGCGGCTTTAGAGCGGCGCTTCCAAAAGGTGTTGGTGGACGAGCCGTCGGTGGAAGATACCATCGCGATACTGCGCGGACTTAAAGAGCGCTACGAAGTACATCACGGCGTGGAGATTACCGACCCTGCTATTGTGGCGGCAGCGACTCTATCGCATCGTTACATTGCGGATCGGCAACTCCCCGACAAAGCGATCGATTTGATCGATGAGGCGGGCTCGCTGATTCGCATGGAAATTGATTCGAAGCCTGAGGCCTTGGATAAGTTGG
>JAYVYN010000019.1:0-67847 GCA_043784265.1 Gammaproteobacteria bacterium
ACGCGAAACGCGGTTATTCCGCCCACTTTGCACTTCGCTAAGGCGCGGCAGGCGCTCCCGGAAACTTAAGCGCGTGTACCGCAACGGGAGAGCGCCCGATTTGACAATCCTAAATCGACTTTAAGCCGCGACCATCATTCCTTTAAGTTTGGCGATGGCATTGGTTTCGACCTGGCGCACGCGCTCTGCCGATATGCCGTACTCGTCCGCGAGTTCATGCAAGGTTGCCTTGTCATCGGTCATCCAACGACGCTTGAGGATGCTGCGACTACGATCATCTAATTTACCGAGCGCTGCGCTCAACCGATCAGTGGAATCCTCTTCCCATTCTTCACGCTCCACTTCGAGGGCTGGATCCGCATTGTGTGCAGGCAAGTACATTGCCGGTGAATACGCCTCCTCCTCATCCGATTCTGGCGCTGGATCGAAGGACATATCGCGCGCGGAAAGCCGCTGCTCCATCTCGCGTACATCTTTGACCTCGACCCCTAAGTCCTTCGCCACCGCCTGGGTTTCCGCTTCCGACAACCAGGTCAGATTCTTTTTCATTTTGCGAAGGTTAAAGAACAGTTTACGCTGCGACTTGGTGGTAGCCACCTTTACCAACCGCCAGTTCCGCAACACATATTCGTGGATCTCTGCGCGTATCCAATGCACGGCAAAGGACACCAGCCGCACGCCGACGGTGGGATCAAAGCGCTTCACCGCTTTCATTAAGCCCACATTGCCCTCTTGCACCAGGTCACCCATCGGCAAGCCGTAGCCCAAGTAGCCCCGCGCAATATGCACCACGAAGCGTAAGTGCGAGAGCACCAATTGTCGCGCCGCATCCAAATCCTCTTCGTTACGGAAGCGCGTAGCTAGCGCTACCTCAACTTCTTTAGAAAGCACCGGGATTTGGGACACACGATCAATATAGGAGTCTAAACTCCCGACCGGACCCGCAAATATCAAGCCATTCTTTTTAGCAACTAACGCAGCCATGCATTCACTCCTAAATTACCTTCTAGGTAATTGCTTTAAGGAACCATTATAGCACTCAGAGGGCTTGAGTGCTAACGCGTCACGTAAAGCGTCCGAAAATTTATTCACATACAAAACAAATAGTTACGAAGGTTCTATGGCCTTAATATGGTGGTTCGCCGCCGCCCAAGATCCTAACCAACTTAAAACTACTGCTCCAACTAAGACCGCAAAACCGGTCCCAAAGTTCACTCCCGCAAGGTGAAACGAACTGCCATACAAAGCCACCAATCGTGCCACTGGATGAGCGAGCGCCAAGACGCCCACCTCGACCAGAATTAACGCCATCAATCCACCCCCAAAACCGTACCACACGCCGCTATACAGGAACGGCCGACGAGCAAAGGCATCCGTCGCGCCCACCAATTTCATTACTTCAATTTCCATGCGGCGATTAAGGATATCTAGGCGAATGGTATTGCCTACGACTAACGCCACACCCAGACCTAGTAACCCGGCCGTGATTAAGACCACCCGCCGCAAAATATCCAATAGGGCATATAAGCGCTTGACCCAATCGGTATCCAACACGACCGTCTCAACATCCGGCACCTGCGCAATAGCGGCCTTCAGAGCGGCGCTCCCTTCCGGAGTGCTTGCGCCCAAGGTTGGGGTCACAATCAAGGTATCGGGCAAAGGATTGTCACGCAAGGCATCGAGAGCCGCGCCAAAGCCCGACGCTATGCGAAACTCCGCGAGCGCCGCCGCTGCCGGGATTACTCGCACGGTCGCTATATCGCCGCGCGCCCTTAATTGCTGCGCGATGCGGGTGGTGCGCGCAGCGCTGGCCTTCTTATCGATATAGACCGAAATATCAAAAGCTTGATTCCAGTTCGCGGTAGCGACACGCGCGTTTTGCAAAAATACGTTTAAGTACAAGGGTAAGCTCAACGCAATACCGATGACGGTGATGGTCATTAGCGAGGCAAAGGGAGTCGACACCAGTCGGCCCAAAGTGCCGAGCAGCGTTTGAGCATGCCGCGAGAAATAGGCTTCGAGCCTCATGCGGGTGCTCGCGTCGGGGTGATCGCCGCTGGCGGTGCGGCAGCGACGCGGCCTTCTTCCAGCACAATGCGGCGTGCGCTTAAGTGATCTATCAAATGTACATCGTGGCTGGCGATAACGACCGTCACGCCGACATCATTAAATCGCTTAAACAGACGCATGATCTCCAGTGCCAGTTCTGGATCAAGATTGCCGGTGGGTTCATCGGCAATCAGCAATTGCGGTTTCGCGACCACGGCGCGCGCAATGCCGATTCGCTGTTGTTCGCCGGTCGAGAGTTCTAGTGGGCGCAATTTTTCCTTACCGAGTAGGCCCACTTGATCAAGCGCTGCGCGCACTCTTTTGTCGATTTCGCGTTGTGCTGTGCCCGCGATAATCAGGGGCAACGCGACGTTTTCAGCGACGCTGCGATCGGCTAGCAGCTTGTGATCTTGAAAAACTACGCCTAATCGCCTGCGAAATTCTGGGATACCGCGCGGGCGAATGTTGGCAGTGTTTTGATTGTCCACCCACACCTGGCCGCGAGAGGGACGCTCAATGAGTGCAATGAGTTTCAGGATACTGCTCTTGCCAGCGCCGGAGTGGCCGGTCAGGAAGACCATTTCGCCGCTTGCGATATTTAAACTCACGCCCGCTAAGGCGTCGCGGCCGTTCGCGTAGCGTTTGTGAACTTGATCGAAACGAATCATGCCGGCGGGTTACCCGGGCCTGCGGCGGGTCGTGGGGCGGACTGCGAGGTGGATCGCGCCGGGTCGGTCTTTAAAAGAGCAGTGACAAAATCCGCGGCGACGAAGTTACCGAAGTCCTCGATCTGCTCCCCGACGCCAATGAAACGAATCGGGATTTTCAATTTTTGGGCAATGGCAAGTACCACGCCGCCTTTGGCGGTGCCGTCGAGTTTAGTGATGACAAGGCCGGTCACGCCCAGACCTTTATTAAATTCCTCGGCTTGTGCCACGGCGTTTTGGCCGATAGTACCGTCAAGCACGAGCAGCACTTCGTGAGGGGCGGTTGCATCGAGTCGACCGAGCACGCGTTTGATTTTCTTGAGTTCGTCCATTAGATGGGTTTGCGTGTGAAGACGTCCAGCAGTGTCAGCGATAAGCACGTCGATTGCGCGGGCGCGTGCGGCTTGAAGTGCGTCGAAGATCACCGCGGCAGGCTCGGCACCTTGAGGTTGAGAAATGATGGGCACCTGATTGCGGGTAGCCCAGACTTCGAGTTGTTCGCGTGCGGCCGCGCGAAAAGTATCGCCGGCCGCGAGCATCACGCTATGGCCGTCGTCCATGAGCCTACGCGCCAGTTTGCCGATCGTGGTGGTTTTGCCAGCCCCGTTGATGCCGATGACTAGAATCACATACGGTTTGTGCTCTGGCGCGACCACGAGAGCCTGTTCTACCGGCTTCAAAATGGCGGTCATAGATTCGTGCAGCGCCGCTAGTAGTGCGTCGACGTCATCGAGTTCCTTGCGCGCTACGCGCCTTCGCAGGTCATCTAGAATGCGAGTCGTGGCTTCGGCTCCGACATCGGCGGTGATGAGTCGAGTCTCTAATTCGTCGAGGATTTCAGCGTCGATCTTGCGGCCGGGCAGTAGTTGGGCGATATCCGTCGTGAGCCAGGACTTGCCTGAGTTGAGTTTGGCGCGCAGCCGCTGGAAAAAGCCGCGTGCGCCGGTTTTTTCGGCTTCATTAGTCATAAGGTGTACAGCTTAGCAGAGGATGCGCGCGGCTTAGCAGAGCGAAACGGCTTGGAGGCTTTATGGGTATGATATAGGGGTGAAAAAACCAATCGTTAGACGAGTAAGTACGCAATATCCTGGGGTTCGGGCGGCTTACGCGCCGGGTGGGATAGAGGTCGGGCCGGGTCGTAATTCGGTGCGCATTATTGGCGGTAGTTGGCGTGGTCGGCGCTTGCGCTTTCCGGATGTACCGGGCCTCCGGCCAACGCCTGATCGAGTACGCGAAACGCTGTTTAATTGGCTACAGCACGATATCGCGGGAGCGCGCTGTTTGGATTTATTCGCAGGTTCCGGTGCGCTGGGTGTCGAGGCCCTGTCGCGAGGCGCAGCGGAGTTGGTATTTGTCGAAATGTCCGTGATCGCCGCACGGGGACTGCGGGAGCAGCTAGACATTCTGGGTGCAAGTACCGCCGGGGGCGGAGGCGCGGGCGGAGGTGGAGGTGGGGTTGCAGGCCGTGGGCGAGTGATTGAAATCGGGGCAGCGCGGTTTTTGCGCGCGCCGGGTGAGCCTTTTGATGTGGTATTTGCGGACCCACCGTTTGGGGTGAATGCGTTGGCGGAATGTGTGCCGTTGTTGGACACCGGGAATTGGGTGAAAATCGGGGGACTGGTGTACTTAGAGTGTGAGAAGTCGGCTGGGGCGCCGAATCTGCCGCTGCATTGGGAGCTACTCAAATCGAAATCGGCGGGTGAGGTGGGGTATCATTTAGCGCGTGTTAATGGCGGCTCGCGCTTGCCATCAGTTGAAACTTGAATAGTTGAACTATGAACAAAAGAACAGCGGTTTATCCTGGTACCTTTGATCCGATAACTAACGGTCATCATGACTTGGTGCGGCGCGCCGCCAGTATTTTTGATCGACTCGTGGTGGCGGTGGCTGCTAATCCGAATAAGGCACCCATGTTCTCATTAGAAGAGCGCGTGGACATGGCGCGGCGGGTGCTGGTGGATGTGCGCAATGTTGAGGTGATGGGCTACGCCGGATTGACGGTGGAGTTTGCGCGGCAAAATCGTTTGGCGGTGATTGTGCGCGGCTTGCGTGCAGTGTCGGATTTTGAATTTGAATTCCAATTAGCCAACATGAGCCGACATCTGACGCCTGAGATTGAATCCGTGTTCATGACCCCTCAAGAACAATACACCTTTATTTCGTCGACGCTGGTGCGCGAGATCGCGGTGCTGGGGGGGAATGTGTCGGAGTTTGTGCACCCGATCGTTGAGCTGGAATTGAAAAAACATCGGAAGATTTAGCGGTAGCGGAGACTGCAGGATTTAATTCGATCTTGACAGCCGCACCTGCGTGTATAGATTCGCTAATTGCCAACATCGGTCGCTGAGCGGCCGCGACTGTTAAACATTGTTCGACAATGGCCCGCGAGCGCGCGATGCAATTCGGATTGTCAGTAACACGTATGACAAAAAGGCTACCTGCGAGTCGTACATCCAATCTGCCGCCATACCATGAGCGAATCCGAATCAAGTATTTTGCACGACATCACTCACCATAATCGCCAGCGTAAGCCAGCGTCCGAAAGTGGGCCACAGAAACAGGAGCGCATTGAATCGGCTAGGGGGAATGCATGACTGCAAAACGTGTGTAGACCGTTCCCGATGGGTATGCACCCTGGTTAGCGGACCTAAAGAAACGCATCGTTGGGGCGCGGCTGCGGGCAGCGCTGAGCGTGAATCAGGAGCAGATTCAGCTCTACTGGCAAATCGGCCGGGATATTCTGGAGCGGCAAAGCCTGCAGGGTTGGGGGTCGAAGAATATTGCCCTGGTTCCATATTGTCACGTTGCTCACCAAGGTAGCCGGCCGCCAGTTCCGTCTAGAGGTCGCGGGCGACGAGTGCTTTATTGATCTGCTGTTCTATCACACACGTCTGAAATGTTATGTGGTGGCTGAATACGCGCTCTCAGGATTGAGTAAACCCATCTGCGTGGCGAATTATGAGCTAGTGCGTGCGCTGCCGCTTGATACCAACCTGCCCAGCATTGAAGAAATCGAAGCCGAATTGCAGCAGCTATAACCACCGCATCCATCGTTACCAAATGAATATGTTCCTGCACAACATCGTTGGTAGCGGCGCCGCCCATGAGTTTTACCAGCGAGGAGGGCGAACAGGCGCGCGATGACCTCACTTGCAACTGCGCAAAAGCGCGCAAAACTTTAGAGTGCAATCAGGTTTAAGACCAGGCACTAATTTTATGGGCATGACGCTTCCTCTAGTTATTAGCGAGGCATATAGCGAGGCGGACTATGCGCTGGGGTGCTTACTGTTTAAGGAGTATGCAGAACAGGAATTGCAGAAACTCCCTCTGATGTATGGGTCGCCCGCTGGTTGTTTGCTGCTGGTTCGGTGGGGTGATGCCAGGCCCCCATATCGAGGCGCGAACGCGGGTCGTGCTGTGGCGTTACAGCTCATCAATAGGGCACAGGCTTTGGGGCTTATCGAGACGCCGAGCTACTATCCCAATCCATTGACGGGCGCTATCTATAAGGGGCGAAGTCTAGAAGGCGAGCGTCCCGTGCTAGGATTGAGCGATGAAACAACTTAAATTTTTCAACTCTTCTCGGCGTCGTTTTTCGTTCTGTTTTGCGTTGATCGTCAGTGCCGGCCTGGTTGCTTGTGCCGCCGTAGACCTTAAAAATCATTCGCTTGCTGCAAATGCGCCCAATTTGGATTCTATGGAGTCAAGAATCGCTGCACAAAACGCGCTCTTCGAAGAATACTACCAGGCGGAGTTGAAGGATGATCCAGAGCGTGCAACGGCGTATGGTGACTACCGATACAACGATCGGCTTGATGATGTATCCGTCGATGCGTCGATTCGTCATCACCAGAGAGATGAGAAATTTCGCGTACGCCTGAAGGCCCTGTCGGTCATTGGTTTTCCAGAGCAGGACAAGTTATCGCATGAGGTGCTCGTGCGTACGCTCGAACAGCATGCTGCCAATTTTTCGTTTCATGAATATGAAATGCCGGTGAACCAGATGGATGGTCCGCACGTGCATCTGGCTGATTTGCCACTCGCTGTACCGTTCGAGAACGTGCGGCAGTACGAAGATTATATTGCCCGGTTGCATCAAATTCCCCGCGTGTTTAAGCAGACTACCGATGTTTTACGGGTTGGAATGCAGGATCACCTGATGCCGGTACGTTTTCTATTGGAGAAAATACCGGATCAATGTCGCGGCATCATCGCCGCTAATCCATTTTTGCTACCGACCCAAAAATATCCAAGTGGTATTTCTAGGGAGGATCAGGAACGCTTAACGAAGTTGATTAGTGAGACAGTGGCAGAAGAAGTGTTGCCAGCTTATAAGGCTTTCGCTGACTTTATTGCGGCTACTTATGCGCCTTCCGGTCGTAAGGATCTGAGTGTGACCTCGCTGCCGGGAGGCGTGCCGCGATACCTTAATGCGATTCGTAGTCGTACTACCATCAGTGATCTCTCGCCGGATCAAATACACCAAATTGGACTTCGAGAGATCGCGCGAATTCAAGGTGAAATGCTGAGTATTGCGCGTCACGAAGGATTTTCGGATCTAGAGTCATTCCGCGCAGCCGTGAAATCGAACAAGAAATACCAGCCGGTCTCAGCCGAACAAATTGTGGAAGATTTTCGTCAGTACCTGAACCAGATGCAGCCAAAATTGTCGGAATTATTTGGGTTCATTCCCCCCTCGCCGGTTACGGTTGAAGCTATTCCTGCGTTTCAGGCTGCGATGGCCACTCATTATCAAACGGGAACTCCGGATGGAAAACGTCCTGGGCGGATCAGTGTGGCGACCTCCGATTTCGCGAAACGTAGCCTTGCTAATGATGAGGCGATTGCGTATCACGAAGGGATACCTGGTCATCATATGCAGCAATCAGTGGCTCAGTTGTCGGTTGATCTACCGAAATTTCGTAAGCACAGCGCGAATTCTGGTTACATTGAGGGTTGGGCTCTTTATGCGGAACAGCTCGGTAAGGAAATCGGATTTTATCGCGACCCGGTGAGTGATTATGGGCGCCTTTCTAGTGAGTTGTTCCGCGCGGTACGCTTAGTGGTGGATACCGGAATTCATGCGCAAGGTTGGACCCGCGATCAGGTAGTCGATTATTTTCGCCAATCCGGATCGGTGGACGAGCCGACTCTTCAGTCGGAGGCGGATCGCTATATTGCGTGGCCCGCTCAGGCTCTGTCTTACAAACTGGGACAATTGAAATTTCTTGAGTTACGCACGAGAGCGCGGCAAGAGCTGGGTACTCGGTTCGATATTCGAAAGTTTCATGACGAAATGTTGAATGGCGGTGTCCTGCCTTTGGACCTGCTGGAATCACGCACCACGGAATGGATCCGGCAAAGTCAATTGAGCATGCGGCCCATCGCGAATAATTGATAATTTTAAGGTTTTTAAAAGTAGGGGTTCTATTGTATGAATGGCTTAGTTCGATTTTGTGTCCTATTAGTAGTTTGTATGTCTCCAGTGCTGCACGCGGATGAGGCCTCTAAGAGTGTGACCGGTGCCGCCGGTTCGGTTAAGGTCGATACCCCGAAGCTTGAAGAATTTAAGGTCGAGGAAAAAGCTAGCGAAGGCTCGGTGGTCACGGGTGGACGACGCATAGATTATCGCGCCGTGGCAGGAACGCTGGTGGTGCATGCTAAGGGCTGGGATGACGTGCCGCAAAATGCTGAAAAAGAGGCTAAAGAGGGGCCACCCGAGGCTTCCATTTTTTATGTTGCGTATTTTAAAAAAGACAGCCGCGCGATCGAGCGCCCGGTTACGTTTCTATTCAACGGAGGTCCAGGATCTTCCACGGTTTGGTTGCATATGGGGGCCTTCGGGCCGCGACGGGTGGTAACCGCCGATGATTCGCATTCCTCAGGGGCACCCTATCCCTTATTGAACAATCAATACAGCTTGTTGGATGTCAGTGATCTGGTGTTCATCGATGCTCCGGGGACGGGATTCAGTCGGATCGCTGGTAAGGATCGCGAAAAAGCTTTTTATGGAGTTGACGCCGATGCGCATGCATTTGCTGCATTTATTACGCAATTTTTAGGCAAATATGCTCGTTGGAACTCGCCGAAATATTTATTTGGTGAAAGTTATGGCACGACTCGCGCGGCGACTCTTATCAATATTTTAGAGACCGAGGGGTTTGTCGATTTTAACGGCGTCATCATGTTGTCGCAGATACTAGCTTTTGACGCCAGCGCCGATGGTCCACAATTTAACCCTGGAGTGGATTTGCCTTATCAGCTAGTGCTGCCGACCTTTGCGGCCTCAGCGTGGTACCACCATAAATTGCCGGGAACGCGTGGCGAATTAGCCTCGCTATTAACGGAAGTCGAGCTTTTTGCCATGACGGAATATTCTGCGGCTCTGCAGGCGGGGGCCACTCTTGAACCTGCACGGCGGCAAGCGATTGCCGAGAAACTCCATTCATATACCGGGTTGTCGGTCGACTATATAGTAAAAGCCAATTTACGTATTAATGCGGGTAAGTTCGAGCAGAACTTAAAAGGGGAGAGCGATACGATTACCGGCAGACTAGATACCCGCTTTACGGGACCTGCGTTTGATCCCTTAAGTGAGGAGGCCGAATATGACCCGCAGTCGGCAGCAATCGGTTCCGCTTATGTGTCGGCTTTCAATGATTATGTGCGCAGCGATTTAAAATTTGGGGAAGGTAAAAATTTTAAACCGGAAATCGAATTGTGGAAGAGTTGGAACTACTTGCATCAACCGCCGGGCGCACCGAATGCGCTGCCGCAAAGTGCTAATGTGATGCCGGATTTAAGTATGGCGATGAAATACAACCCGAAGTTAAAAGTACTATTGAACGCGGGATATTATGATCTGGCCACGCCGTTTTATGAAGGCGTGTATGAAATGCAACACTTGCCCATTTCCGCCAAGCTGCAGGACAACATCGAATATAAATTTTATGAATCGGGCCACATGGTGTACGCGCACGAAGCGAGCTTGAAGCTATTGCATGATAATGTCGCGGACTTTATTCATCGTACCAATAACATTGCGGTGGGTGGGTCCCCCAAGTGACCGCTGTCGCGGCCGCGACTGTACACACGGGCGGGTGCCTGTGTAGGGCAGTCTGTTATGAAATACGCGGTGCGTTGCGCGATGTAATTGGTTGTCACTGTTCACAGTGTCGGCGCACTAGCGGGCATTTTGCGGCAATGACGCGTGCACCCTCGGTTGATCTTACTTTGACCTCGTCTAAGGGATTAACTTGGTATCGCTCGTCTGATACCGCCGAGCGTGGCTTTTGTAATATTTGCGGCAGTAATCTATTTTGGCGAGAGTTAGCGCACGACGTCACCAGTATTACCGCGGGCACTCTCGATTTGCCTACGACACTAAAAATTGCGGAGCATATTTTTGTAGCCGATAAATCTGACTACTATGAGATTCATGATCAAGTGTCGAGAAGAGAGCAGTGGTAGTGTCGTAGGTTATAAAAAAAACTTAGTTGCATACGTATCAACGCGTTAGGACTTATTACATTGAGCTTACAGGTAGGGTTTAGCGCCAGTGTGGCGGACGCGGGCCGCAGAAGTGCGCGGTAATATTGTGTTATTTGAATCCAAATTTGCCCAACGCTTGGCGAGCAATGGCGAAGCGGGCGCGGACTATCGCTTACCGCATACCGGCCTAACAATTTGGAAAGATAAGCAGGCGCCGATCCCGGCGGCGGCGTTGGCGGCCGAAGATGCTGATAGGGTTGTGCGTTTAGATGCGTCAGGCCCCGTTATGACGAAGCTATTGCTGACCCCACAGACCTTGCCGGATGCAGATAGTTATAATGTCATCGCGGATTGGCCTGGCCGGGAAAAAACGCGTGAATAGGTAGTGGTTTCGGGGCATCTGGACTCCTGGGATCTTGCCACGGGGACGCAAGTTGCGGCGATCGAGAGCGACGAAGGGGCGGGGCTGAATCTACTGCTTATAAATCGGATGCTGACTCCGCTTAGCGGATAACGCCAGCAGCTGAGTCCAATAGATTTCGCCGTGATTGGTCAGGTTTACCGCGTACGCGGTTCCCATTTCGGCAAACCGCCCGTCCATAATGTTTTCACAATGTCCGGAACTTGCTAACCAGCCGCTCACTACTTCATTGGCGGTGGTTGGACCCGAGGCGATGTTCTCGCCGACGACACCCTGCGTAGAGTATCCCCCGGCACGAGCACGTTGGGCTGGAGTACTAACGTCGCGACCCTGGTGGGTAAGGTCGCTGTAGCGCGCCATCTCGTCGGAGTGTGCCTGTGCTACTTGGTGCAAAATTGAACTGAGATGAAGAGCATGTATCGGCGCAAAATATCGATCGCCGCAACGGCGGCCATGGCTTCTTTCGCGATTCACCAATCGCAATATCTGCTTTTCAATTTGCGCGCTTGCTTGGGGGAATCGTATCGGGGTGGCTATCACTAGCCATAGTTCACCGCCACGGCGTGTGGCACCCACTTCCGTAAAACTTGCGGTGCTTAGTGTCGAACAGTATCGCGTAACTAATAGCGACGACACCTGGTCGTCGCTAATGGCGCCTGTTAAGTGCAATTCTGTTGCTTGAGCGGCGTGATAGGAACTGGCGCGCAGAGCCTCGTGCAGCGTAACGCCCGCGGCTAATTTCGATGCTAGTAAATTGAGCGCGGCATTGGGCAGTAAGGGATTGCGGGCTGCGCCTGGGCAGAGGTGCTGTCGCGCAACGTTCACCGCAGTGATGGCATTAGCCATTGATAATGATGAATCCGCGCCGACCATGGTGAGCGCGAGAGCCAAACGCCATAAGAACGAGTAAACTATAGTCACAATGCAAATTTTGAACGAAATCGTTGGTAAGAAAGCACGACCCACTAACTTTGCTGCGAGCGTGCGGCGGTTACACACCTACATTGGTTTATTGATCGCACCGAGCCTGCTATTTTTTGCCTGCACGGGCATATTGCAGATTTATAGTATGCACGAATCCCATGGTGATTATCGAGCTTCGAATTTGCTTAAAGAACTCGCCGCGGTTCATAAGGATCAGAAATTTGAGGCTCCGGTGGATCGACCCGGTGAGGTGGCGCACGATGCTTCGCCGGAACCCATATTAGTACCGACACAGTTGCTGAAGGTTTTTTTTACGTTAGTTGCTGGGGGCCTGATAGCGTCGGTTAGCATGGGTATATGGATGGCCGTAAAATTTTCACGACCTAAAGGGCTTGTCATGGGGTTACTCGCTACTGGCACGATCCTGCCGATTGTTTTGATTGCGCTGTAAATGTATCCGGTAAGGATATGTCTAGTTACCGACCGTAACGCCGCGTACCATTGGGCGGACTATGATCGCAATACTTGAAAGTTATCGCGCGGGATTGTTTGTTAAGGCGAACGTGGGTCGCAATTTACTTGCCGGTCTCGTTGTTGGGGTCGTCGCTTTGCCGCTGGCGATGGCTTTTGCGATTGCCTCCGGCGCGCGGCCGGAACAAGGACTCTATACGGCCATCGTCGCGGGGCTTTGCACTACCCTGTTCGGCGGTACGCGTGTACAGATCTCTGGACCTACCGGTGCCTTTATCGCGGTGCTGGCTATTATTACCGCGCAGCATGGTATCTCGGGATTGCAGATCGCGACCCTCATGGCGGGACTCATTTTGGTCGGAATGGGTGCAGCGCGTATGGGGTCGGTAATCAAGTACATACCGGATCCGGTCATCGTCGGTTTTACTTCAGGGATTGGCGTCATCATATTTGTGGGTCAGTGGAAGGATTTTTTCGGCTTACATCCGGCCGCTTCTGGCGTGCATTTCCATGAAAAATTGAGCGCGCTGTTGCGGGCATTGGGCACGCTCCATTGGGCCACCACGGCTTTGAGCGTGTTCGCGCTGCTCACGCTCATCGTGGGCACGCGCTATCTTAAGCGGGTGCCGTCTCCGCTGGTAGCGATGCTACTGACCACTGCATTGCAATGGATTTTTGGCTTCGATGGAGTGGCGACACTCGGTACGGCTTTTGGCGGAATTCCGATGACGTTACCGCACCCGCAATTTCCAACCGTGGACTTCACAACTCTCATGCAACTGGTTGGGCCGGCGTTTACAATTGCGCTACTAGGCGCAATTGAATCCCTATTGTCGGCTACGGTCGCCGACGGGATGGCCAATACGCGCCATGATCCCAATCAGGAACTCATCGGCCAGGGAATCGCAAACATGGTGGCGCCTTTGTTGGGTGGCTTCGCGGCGACCGGGGCAATCGCACGTACCGCTACGAACATTCGCAACGGGGCTAACAGCCCGCTTGCCGGGCTAGTTCATTGTGTATTTCTAGTGCTGGTTATTCTTCTGCTCGCGCCCTTAGCGAGCCATATTCCGTTGGCCGTGCTCGCAGCGATCTTATTCTTTGTGGCCTGGAATATGAGCGATATGCATAGGTTTGTCCACGTATTGAAGACCGCGCCGCGACCTGATGTGGGAATCTTACTGCTGACGTTTTTGCTGACCGTATTCGCTGATCTGGTGGTGGCCGTCAACGTTGGTGTTGTTCTCGCCAGCCTGCTTTTTATGCGCCGCATGGCCCAAACCGTCAGCATCGAACAGCACTCCGAGGCGCAGGTGGCGATGGACGCGGGTCTCGGGGCGGACTTTATACTGTCCAAAGATACGGTGGTCTACAGCATCGATGGACCCCTTTTCTTTGGTGCCGCAGAGAATCTGGAAAAAACGCTAAGGCGTAGCCAGAATCGGGCGCGTACGCTCGTCATCCGGATGGGACGCGTACCGTTCATGGATACGACCGGACTGACAGCCTTAGATGAAATTATCGCGGATTTTCAACGCATGCATACGCGAGTGATTCTGTGTGAGGTGCGCCCCAATGTGCGCGAAAAACTCGAACGCGCCGGAATCCTGGCGCGACTGGGTACGCACGGAGTGTGTGAAACACTCGCTGAATGTGCAGTATCCTGAAACTGGATACTGGCGATCGGAAATTCGCAATGCGCTACGGCCGCTGCGGTTGATCGCGGCTTGGTTATTGCCGTTGCGTCAGAATAAACCTTCGACCACCTGCAGAAGTCCCCACAGTGAAATAATCCAGACGGCGGTTCTTACGTAGGGAATGCCGATAATATAAATGGGCAGGTAGGCGAGACGTGCCCAGAAATAAATCTCGGAACCGAGTGCGGTATGCGCCGTGTTCAGCTTAGCAAACGCCACTGCAAGCACTGCAGCAGCGAAGAACCCAAATGTTTCGAGGAAATTATGATAGGCGCGATCAGCTCGCGAGGCGGTGGCCGACAAAGGCTTGAGTTCACCATCACGGTTGCTGGCGTTCCATTTTAAGCCTCGCTGCTGAGTTGCGAACGAGGCAGCCACCACCACATAAAAAAGTCCTAAAAGAATTGACCAGGCCAACATTTTAAGATCGATCGTCATGGCTAATATCCTCGTGTGATAGTGGGCAGATTATGCGCGCCAATTAGAGGCTATGTAACGTTTTAAATGCGCGGCTATTGAGGCATCCGGGGTACTCTGCTGTAATGACAGACGCGCCTGCGTATGCCAAGATTGCTCTCATGTCCTATACGGCAGATCCCCGAATACTGTTCGCAGCCGAGCGAACTCTGCTTGCGTGGCAACGCAGCGCGCTCGCCCTGATGGGGTTCGGGTTTGTCGTGGAACGGTTTGGCTTGTTTCTGCAATTGATCGCGCATCAACCTGTTTCGGGGCCGCAGCGCATCTTTTCGCTGACTGCTGGGGTTTTGTTGTTGCTGCTGGGCGCAATCGTAGCCCTGATTTCGGCAAGACAGTTTCGGCAAATTGCCAAGAACCTTGACCCGGCGGTGGTGCCGCCGGGGTATTGGACCCAGGTTGGCGTGGTACTCAACGTCCTCATCGCACTGATTGCAGTCGCCTTCGCTGTGCGCTTTCTTTGGACTGGTCTCTAATCCTTACTAAAAATCACCCACGCGATTTTCCTTTGCTTGGCGTTACGGGCAAATACTTGATCAGCTGTTGCTATTCGTATCGGTTGATAACAGCGTCAAGTCATTGCTGCAAATACACTGGAAATTTTGCCAGGCGAGTTGCGCTTGTTCGTTAGTGATTTATCCGGTGCGTTGTTTGACGCCCAACGCGCCGGCAAATTCGGTGCCGCCCCACAATGACGCAACAAGTTTGTGGTTGCATTTACTGTAGCAACGCGACACGTCTTCGCTTCTGGTATCGTTCACGTACAGTCCCAGCAGCACACTGGTGCCACGTAGCATGTCATCAATAGCGCGCTCCGCGGCGCAGCTCGTCTATCACAGACGTGCTCATATTCATACTTTGCCGCCTTCTTTCAATCCAGTACGGCGGATATACATGGGTGCAAATTCTTTATAGGCTCAATTTATTGCTGTGTAAAACGGCCTCGCGCTCAATCGCGCGCGCACCGATATCACGTCGGTACTGAACTAGATTCCAGTGAATGGCGTTGACCAGCGCATAAGCAATACCTTGCGCAGCACTGACAGTAGCGCCTAAGCCTACCGCACACAGCACGCGACCGCCCGCAGTCACGACTTGCCCGTCGCGTAAACTCGTCCCGGCGTGAAACACCTTGCCCGGTAGACCCGCGGCGACATCTAGCCCATGAATAATATCGCCCTTATGAAATTCCAGCGGATAGCCACCCGCCGCCATGACGACACCGAGCGCCGCGCGCGCATCCCAGCGGGCTTCGACGCGGTCTAGGTGCCGGTCGAGTGCCGCCTCACATAGCACCGTCAAATCGCTTTGTAATCGCATCAGTATGGGCTGGGTTTCCGGGTCGCCAAAACGGCAGTTAAACTCGAGTACATTGGGCGTGCCATCCGGGGCAATCATCAATCCGGCGTAGAGAAATCCGACGTAAGGATTGCCATCATCGCGTAACCCCCGCAACGTGGGCTCAATGACGTCGCGCATGATGCGCGCACTAAGCGCTGGCGTTACCAATGGAGCAGGCGAGTAAGCTCCCATGCCACCGGTGTTAGGCCCCTGATCACCATCGTCGCGACGCTTATGGTCCTGTGAAGTGGCAAGAGTGAGTACCTGTTGATTGCTGGCGATGACGATGAAGCTGACTTCTTCGCCTTGCAGAAATTCCTCCACCACGATGGTCTTGCCGGCCGCACCGAAGCTGCCCGCGAGCATTTCTCGAGCGGTAGTGATTGCGACTTCATGAGTCTCGCAAATGATCACACCCTTGCCGGCGGCAAGCCCATCCGCTTTCACCACCAGGGGTAGGTGCTGACGCCTGATATAGCCCGGATCAAAATTCGCGTTCGTGAATGTCGCGTAACCTGCGGTGGGAACTGCGTAGCGACGCAGAAATTCTTTGGTGTACGCCTTGGAGCCTTCGAGGCGCGCTGCGAGTTTTGATGGCCCGAAGCAACGTAATTTTGCCGCCTCGAATCGATCAACAATGCCGGCTACTAGCGGACCCTCGGGTCCCACGATAGTTAGATCAATGCGCTTATCCTGCGCAAACGCTATCAACCCATCAATGTCATCAGCGCTGATCTCGACATTAGTGACTTTAGTTTCAAGCCCGGTACCGGCGTTGCCGGGAGCGACATAAACTTGGACTACTCGAGTTTCTTGCGCGCATTTCCAGGCTATCGCGTGTTCACGTCCACCGCCGCCAACTATCAATACTTTCATAAAAAAACGACGGCGCTAATGACGAAAGTGACGCATACCGGTGAACACCATGGCAATACCCTGTTCGTTAGCCGCTGCAATAATTTCCGCGTCGCGCTTAGATCCACCGGGCTGTATAACTGACTTGATGCCGAATTTTGCCACCACGTCGAGACCATCACGAAAGGGGAAAAAAGCATCTGATGCCATTGAAGCCGATTGTAGGTTGAGTTTTTCGTCGTGGGCTTTCATGGCCGCGATCTTGCTGCTCACCACGCGGCTCATTTGCCCGGCACCAATACCGAGGGTGGCTTTATCTTTCACGCACACGACGGCATTCGACTTTACATATTTCGCCACCCGCCAGGCAAATACCAAGTCGGCAAGTTCTGCGGGGGTCGGCACGCGCAGGGTTACCGTGCGCAATTCTTGCGGGGCAATTTTACCATCATCGCGGGTTTGGACTAGAAGCCCACCCGTAACGCTCTTATATTCGAGTAATTGTGTGATCGGACGTTTGATGTCGCCCACATCCAGCACCCGAATATTATCCTTGTTCGCTAAGATGGCTTTCGCCGCCGCGGTCACGCCGGGACTTAAAATCACTTCAACGAATTGATTGTCAATGATCGCGCGTGCGGTCTCGGCATCGAGCTCGCGGTTAAACGCGACGATGCCGCCATAGGCCGAGGTGGGATCGGTTTGGTAGGCGCGGGTATAGGCTTCTAACAGCGTATGCGCCAGCGCCACGCCGCAGGGGTTAGCGTGCTTCACGATGACACAAGCGGGTTCCGCAAATTGGCGCACACACTCAAATGCGGTGTCGCTATCGGCTATATTGTTGTACGAAAGTTCCTTACCTTGAATTGATTCGGCTGATGTAACCGAGGCGCCGATGGCATGCGGATCAACGTAAAACGCGGCCGCTTGATGCGGGTTCTCGCCGTAACGCAAGTCTAAGGATTTACGAAACGACAAATTCAAATCGTTCGGAAACGTAGGCCCCATACTGGTGATAGTTCCCGTGGTGCTAATAGACGCAGTGAAATAGGCAGATACCATGGCATCGTATTGAGCCGTGTGTGCGAAGGCCTTAGCCGCCAGCTTTTGACGCATCGCAATGTCCGTGCAACTCTGGTTCGCGGCTAATTCATCGAGCAGCGCCCGATAATCGGCGGGATCCACTACTACATTGACTGAGGCGTGATTCTTAGCGGCGGCGCGCACCATGGCGGGTCCACCGATGTCTATATTTTCGACCGCATCATCATAAGTGCAATCTGATTTCGCAACCGTATCAGCAAAGGGATAAAGATTAACCGCCAACAAATCAATGGGTTCAATATCGTGCTCACGCATTACTGCCTCATCTTGGCCGCGACGGCCAAGCAGTCCTCCATGGATTTTAGGATGCAGCGTCTTGACACGACCACCCATGATTTCGGGAAAACCGGTGTGTTTTGCAACTTCTTTAACCGCGATGCCGTGTTGCATCAATAATTGCGCGGTTCCGCCGGTGGATAGCAACTCAATACCACGTTCTTTTAATGCGCGGGCGAATTCAACAATACCCGTTTTATCAGAAACACTCAGTAACGCGCGACGTACGGGAGTGAGCAACGGAGCTACTCGCCTATTCCAAATTCTTTGAGCTTTTTGCGTAGAGTGCCGCGGTTAATCCCGAGAATTGTTGCAGCGCGACTTTGATTGCCATGCACATGGGTCATCACCACTTGAAAAAGCGGCTCTTCCACTTCGCGCATTACCAAGTTGTACAAGTGGGCCGGGTTGTGACCATTAAGCGTTTCAAAATAACCCTGCAGAGCTTCTGCTGCTTGTGAGCGTAAGGGCACACCCTTACCATTTACCTTAATATCGCGACCGTTAAACGGTGGCAAATTTTCCTTGCGTGACTTTGTTTTTTTCTTGACGACCATAGCCTTAACTTGCCTTCCCTTACTTTCCCTTCCCGCTTTTCCTTTCACACCGCGCGATCTGATCGCGCGAAGTGTGTCAGCAACGTAGACAGTTGTTCCTGCGGGGTCTCAATTTTCATGAGTAGTGCCCGCAGAGCTTCGTGCCCAGGGTGTTGCTGGAAATACCAGCTTAAGTGCTTTCTCGCCACCCGAACGCCCGTATCATTGCCGTACAACTGATACAGGTCTTCAAGGTGGGCGCGCATAATATCACGGACTTTTTCCAGCGCCAGCTTGTCACGCAATTCACCTGAATTTAAGAAAAAATTGACTTCGTCGAAAATCCATGGCCGACCTTGCGCGGCTCTCCCGATCATTACACCATCGCATCCGGTGGCAGCCAACACCTCGCGTGCGCGTTGCGGTGAGTCAATGTCACCATTGGCAAATACCGGAATACTAATATCCGCCTTGATTGCACGCACGGTGTCGTGTTCCGCTTCACCTTGATACATGTCGCGACGCGTACGACCATGAATACTTAAGGCGCTAATACCGCTGCTTTCGGCGATTTTTGCCACGCGTAAACCATTCTTGTTATCTCGGTCCCAACCGGTACGAGTCTTCAACGTGACGGGTGCCGAGACCGCAGCTACGACGGTTTCAAGAATGCGCGCCACTAGCGCTTCGTCTTGCATGAGCGCCGATCCTGCAAGGCGATTGCAGACTTTTTTTGCAGGACAACCCATGTTGATATCGATAATCTCGGCTCCCGCATCGACATTGCGCTTTGCAGCTTCCGCCATCATGGCCGGATCGTAGCCTGCAATTTGTACGACTCGCGGGCTGGGTTCACCACTGTGATCCATGCGTCGTCGCGATTTCGGCGTGTCCCAAAGACTGATATCTGCACTCAGCATTTCCGACGCTGCCAAACCTGCCCCAAAGCGCCGACACAACATGCGAAAGGGTCGATCAGTGACACCCGCCATGGGTGCGAGCACAATATTGGAGGGAAGCGTGTAGGGACCAATCTTCACGTCTGTAACTTATTTTGAGCGTAAATTATTTTGAGGAAACGTCATTGGCGCAGGATATTATTTCATCGAACCCGCGCAGACACACGTCAACCTCAAAGCCTTCCGCATTTTGGCCAGGGTCTAATATATCTAAAACGGCATCGACGCGTTCACCGGGCGCAAGTAGAGGGGCCGTCTTTTTACCCAGGTATTCGTGCGCCTCGAAGTTGCGTGTGCCTAAAAGGCCACCAAAGCGATTGGCCAGCGAGACTCGCAGCAAAGGGTAGGGTTGAAATTTGCTCGCGGTATTTAAAATACTCGCGCGAACTCGTAAAGTACTATTGTTGCTCGGATCCCCAGTAACGCCCCATTGACGCAATTGATAGGCCGCCAAGTGAGCGGGCGGTGGCAGCGTGGCGCCGAACTCTGAATAAACTGTGCGTAGCGCGTCACCGAATGAATCACTGCCTGCCAAATAGGCGCGTTTTTGATGCACCAGTTGGGCCACGAGCAACAATACTAGTACAACCGCCGCCAGTATCCATGCACTCATGATGCCTCGGTCCCGAGCGCCACTCCTGGGCTCGCTATGCATGGCCTTCGCAGATTTTTTAGCGGCGGAAGATCGAGCAAGCGTAACGCCCTCTAATACTTCGCGACGAATATTCTCCGCTACTTCAAAGCCGGTAGCGCGCGCCACAGGTTCAGGCGCGCGTTGCGGAGTTTTCGCTGGCGCATCGATAGGACGCGCCCTGCGTTCGGGATGCACGTTGAGTTCAGGATGCGCGGTAGTTTCAGGATGCGCGAGGGGTGCGGGCGCCGCCGAGAGCGTGGGCTGCACTACGACTTCAAGACGCGGCACCTGCTCAGGTCGCGATTGCGTTTCGGGGTTCACGCCGGCTTTGAAATTGAAGGGTTTGCGAGACCCGGGTTTAGATATCACAAATATCCGGTCGAGCTCGCCCGGTGGCAGCGTGAATTCCATCGACATTTCTTCCGACTCCACGGCAGCCTCGCCCGCGCCTGAGGGCTTGTCGGGAATCGTGGGCGCATCGGGGGTCTGCCACTGCAGCACGGCATGCTGTGGACCACTGTGCTCTAATTCCTCTAAATTGTCAGGTTCGCCCGAGGCAGCAGGTTCGGGCTCGGAATGTAGAATGCGATCCACGCGGGTCTCAAGCTCTAACGGCGATTCGCCGCTGCTCAAAGCGCTCGCGTTCTCTGTCAAGCGCGCCAGCGCGTTGAATATTTCGCCACAGCGTCCGCACCGTACCTGACCGCCCGCCGTGCGTAGCGATTCGGCCGAGAGTCGAAATATGGTTTCACATTTGGAGCATTGCGTAAACATACTAGCGTATTCTACGCGCCTGCAGGCAACACCAGTCATCGCGCTTGATAACTTTAGCAAACACAAATCCAGGTTGGTAGGCGGCCACTACCGACGCGCATTGATCCTCTAGTATGCCCGACAATATTAAAGTCCCCGCAGCGCGACACGCTCCCGTCAGCAGTGACGCCAATTCAATCAGGGGTTGCGCCAAAATGTTGGCTACTACACAGTCCGCAGGCCCAAGCGGCAGCGTTACACTTTGAGTTTTGAGGTTTGCGGAGACACCATTACGCTCGGCATTGTCGCGCGTTGCGAGTAACGCCTGAGGATCGATGTCGACCGCTGTCGCGTGCGTAGCATCGAGCTTTAATGCAGCAACCGCGAGAATCCCCGAGCCACAGCCGTAGTCGATTACGGACTGGCCCGATAAGCGCAGTGATTCCAATGCTTCCAAACACAGGGCGGTGGTGGGGTGGGTCCCGGTACCGAACGCCAATCCGGGATCTAGGCGAATCACGATCGCATTCGGATCGTCTGGAGCCGCCGCGCTCCATGGACAAATCCATAAGCGTTTTCCAAAGCGTAGAGATTTCCAGTCGTTCAACCATTCGCGTTCCCAGATTTTATCTTGCACGCGGCGTAGCTGCGCGCTTGCGGTAATTGCGGGTCCCAGCTCGGCACTGAGAGCGGCCAGCGCATGGGTGGGATTAGAACGCTGGTCGAATAGGGCGCGTACTAACGTATCGCGCCATAACCGCACTTCCCCCACCTGCGGCTCTAGTACCGGATTGTCGCCACGATCGGTAAACGTGATGGATAAGGCACCGAGTTGTTGCAGCGCTACTTCAACTATTTCAGAGTTGAAATGACCCAGTGGAAATTCAATTTCGTAGAATAACAAGCGCGACTACTTCAAACCCAAACGACGCTCCAAGTAATGGATATCCGTTCCGCCCTGACGAAAGGCTGAGTGATTAAAAATTTCTTGATGCAAGGGGATATTGGTTTTGATGCCTTCCACTACCATTTCGGCGAGCGCATTGCGCATCCGGGCGATCGCGGTATCGCGGGTATCGCCATAAGAAATCACCTTGCCAATCATCGAGTCATAGTAAGGCGGCACGTTGTAGCCGGTATATACGTGACTATCCACTCGAATGCCGGGGCCACCGGGCGCATGCCAGAGTTTGATAGGCCCGGGCGATGGCGTGAAATTCTTCGGGTCTTCTGCATTGATGCGGCATTCCACCGCGTGGCCACGAATTTGGATGTCAGCTTGCGAGTACGGGAGCGCATCGCCGCCGGCAATCAAGAGTTGCGCCTTAACGATATCGATACCCGTAACCAGTTCAGTGACCGGGTGTTCAACCTGCACTCGCGTGTTCATTTCAATAAAGTAGAACTCATTGTCTTGGTAGAGAAATTCCAGAGTTCCGGCACTACGGTAGCCAACTTCACGGCAGGCTTTGACGCAACGATCGCCCATGGTCTTGCGCTGTTTGGTGGTAAGTCCCGGAGCCGGGGCTTCTTCAATGACTTTCTGATGCCGACGTTGCATTGAGCAGTCGCGTTCGCCTAAGTGCACGATTTTGCCGTAATTATCGCCTAATACTTGAAATTCAATGTGCCGCGGTTTTTCGAGAAATTTCTCCATGTACACCTGCGGATTGCCGAAAGCGGCGAGCGCTTCGGACTGAGTTACGCTGATGGCGTTGAGCAGCGAGGCATCCGTGTGCACCACGCGCATGCCGCGGCCGCCACCGCCGCCGGAGGCTTTTATAATTACCGGATAGCCGATTTCCTTGGCAATGCGAAAGTTCTCGTCGATATCATTGCCGAGCGGCCCGTCAGATCCTGGTACACAGGGAACGCCGGCTGCCTTCATTAATTTAATGGCGGAGACCTTGTCGCCCATCATGCGAATGGTCTCAGCGCGCGGACCTACAAAGATAAAGCCGCTCTTTTCGACGCGCTCAGCAAAATCAGCATTCTCCGATAGAAAACCGTAGCCTGGGTGAATCGCCACCGAATCAGTCACCTCAGCGGCGCTGATAATCGCCGGCATGTTTAAGTACGAGAGCGAGGATTGAGGTGGACCGATGCAGACGGTTTCATCGGCCAACAATACGTGCTTGGTATTAAAATCGGCGGTTGAATGTACCGCGACAGTTTTGATGCCGAGTTCACGACAGGCGCGTAGGATGCGAAGCGCAATCTCGCCGCGGTTTGCAATTACAACTTTTTCGAGCATCGGATTATTCGATGATGAAAAGAGGTTGACCGTATTCGACCGGGTCCCCGTTGTTAGCGAGAATTGCGGTGACTCGACCGACCTTATCCGCTTCAATTTGGTTCATCATTTTCATCGCCTCGATGATGCACAAGGTTTGACCGATTTTGACCTCAGCGCCGATTTCGACGAATGGCTTGGAGCCTGGCGATGCGCAAGCATAGTAGGTGCCGACCATAGGCGAGGACACGGTGTGGTCATTGTTCGGCGGCCGAGCCGAGCCACTGGTGGCCGGAGTGGCCGCAGTTGCGCGTACCTCCGATCCGTGTGTCGCACCGGGTAGGATCGCGGCACCCGGCGGTAGGCTATACATAATGGGATTAACCATGGGTTGAGTTTGCATAGCCCCGCGTGGGTAGCGGCTAATTCGCACCGATTCTTCGCCCTCGGATATTTCCAGCTCTGATATGCCGGACTCCTCTAACAATTCGATGAGTTTTTTGACTTTGCGAATATCCATACCAATCTCCCAAAAAATATTTTCGTATTACTTAATTAAAGTACCTTAAGACGGATTTAAGCGCCGGCACGCGGCTTCGAGTGCAAGCTCGTAGCCAACGGGTCCTAAACCCACAATGCAGCCGACCGCAATGTCGGACAAATAGGAACGATGCCTAAATGCTTCGCGTGCAAACACATTGCTGAGGTGCACCTCAATAAAAGGGATTGCCACCCCTAAGAAAGCATCGCGCAACGCAATACTGGTATGCGTCAGTGCACCTGGATTGCAAAGAATGAAGCTCACTTGGTTGTTTTTTGCTGCATGAATATGCGCAATGAGTTCATGCTCGGCATTACTCTGCGCTGTCACCAACTCATGACCCTTGGATCGCGCAAGTTGCGTAAGCCGAGTCTCGATATCCTTCAATGTCTCGGAGCCATAGATTGCAGGTTCGCGAGTCCCCAGAAGATTCAAGTTGGGTCCGTTCAGGAATAGAATTTTTGCCATAAGGTTCGCGATAATAACCAGATTTGGAGGGGAATAGGTAAGCTTCCGCTGCGAACGTGGGCAGATTGCGGGTTTTTAGAGAGCGTCGTGCGGGTTATTGCTGTGGCGCAGTAACGCCCTTCTTAAGACGAATGCTTGCGATCAAGTCCCGCGGCGATCGCCTTGCGGGCGGCATTGAGCTGTAAATTGCCTGCTTTTACCGTAGTGACGGTATTCAGCAGCGCAACTTCTGCCAGGATCAGGTCCGCTTGGACCCGATGTAATTCGCCCATGAACAACGCGACCACTTCGCCGCGATTATCGGTGAAAACGGTAAATGGGAAAGCGGGTGTTTGCACGCCCAACGAGGCCATCACATCGAGGGCATCTTGCTCGCCTACTAGTACAGGATAAGGGATTTTGTATTTTTTGGCGTACGATTTGACCGCCTCTGGCTCATCATAAGCGATGCCGATCACCTGCACATTGCGCTGCGCCCAATCTTGGTGCAATACGGCTAGCAAAGGCATTTCTTGCCGGCAGGGAGCGCACCAAGTAGCCCAAAAATTCAACACAAGGGACTTGCCGGCCCAGGTGGAAACTGAGGTAGGTTTGCCTGCTAGGTCGGCCAATGAAAATATCGGCAATTTGTCAGGGATAGGGTTTGGGGGTGTGGCACTGGGGCCCGGGAGGTTGCCGGAGTTGACGGCGAGGGTGGCGGCCGGGGTTTGGGTCCGCGAGGCTCGGGGGTCGGTAATTTTAGAGGCGAGAACAAGCGCGAGGGCAATGCTCAGGATACTGAGGCTACCGATGATTAAGGTGCGTTTGGAAGGCTTTGAGGTGGCGGTTCGCGTGCGCGTCATGTTGCAGCCGGGGTTGCGAGTTTGCGGCCTTTGCGCAGCCTGAAACCGGCCAATAGAAAGCCTAAGCCGCCGCCGATGATGGCGATCGCTTCCCAGGTTTGTGAGGCGGGTGCGTTTAACGGGGGGCTAGTTGCAGGAAATAGTACTTTTGTGATGGGCGGATAACACAGGCCGGCGACGGCGCAGCCTTGATAAGTCACCTTAATTTGTAGCGGATGGGCGCCGTAATCGTTACGCGTGTAGGGTGCGCTGGCCTCCAGTTGCTGAAAGTAGACTACTTTGCGGCCGAAATTGGGGTCCGTCAGTACCCTGCCTTTGGGGAAAGTCAGCTCGGCGACTTCGAGACCCGGGCTCTCGCCTTTAACCACTATTTTGTGCTGATACAAATAGTAACCGTCGGCGATGACCCAGTGCAGGTGTAAAAGGCTGGAATCGGCGTCTGCTGAAGCCCTGAAGGCGACGTCTGGGGCGAGAAAGTCTTTGCTATGGGCGGGGTTGCCCTGTATCCACCAGGGTTTGGCGTGGGCTGTGCCCACGCTGAGCGTAAACGCGAGGGCTAGGGCGATGGTGCAGGGCGGCGCGATCGTGCGAAACAGGGGCGGACGGTGCAAGTTCATAGATTTTCCATAGGCGTGTGGGTTGGTAGGAGCAGCAAAATCGCAATAAATTTGTGACTACCCCTTGAATCATAGAATTCAGTCGCTATCATTAGCAGCCAAGAGACGAGAGTGCTAACAATCTTCTCGCTCATTCATTCTTTAATAGTACCCAAGCAATAGGAGTCTTGTCTTATGAAGATTCGTCCCCTGCATGACCGTGTAATCGTGAAACGAGAAGCAGAAGAGCGTAAATCTCCCGGTGGCATCGTGATCCCGGATACCGCCGCTGAGAAGCCCATTTTTGGCAAAGTCGTGGCCGTTGGTAAGGGCAAAATTCTGGAAAATGGCGATGTTCGCCCGCTCGACTTGAAGGTCGGCGATAGGATTTTGTTCGGTAAGTACAGCGGCACTGAAGTGAAGATGGATGGCGATGAACTCGTGGTAATGCGCGAAGAAGACGTCATGGCTGTGGTCGAGGGCAAGTAGACCTTTCGACCCGCAATCCGGTTATTCATTCATTTAATTTTTTTTAAAGGTATAAGCATATGGCAGCAAAAGACGTACGTTTTAGTGACGACGCCCGGGCACGCATGTTCAAGGGTGTCAATATCCTCGCGAACGCCGTAAAGGTAACGCTGGGTCCTAAGGGCCGCAATGCGGTTCTTGATAAAAGCTTTGGCGCTCCCACCATCACCAAGGATGGCGTGTCGGTCGCTAAGGAAATTGAGCTCAAAGATAAGTTTGAGAATATGGGCGCACAGATGGTCAAAGAAGTGGCGTCCAACACTTCGGATGAAGCCGGCGATGGCACAACCACTGCGACTGTTTTGGCTCAGGCCATTATTCGTGAGGGTTTAAAGTCAGTCGCTGCAGGCGCGAATCCGATGGATTTGAAGCGTGGTATTGACCAAGCGGTTATTGCGGCGACTGAAGAGCTGAAGAAGCTTTCTAAGCCTTGCAAGGACCCGAAAGCGATTGCGCAGGTCGGTACGATCTCTGCAAACTCCGATGAAAGCATTGGTAAGACCATTGCGGATGCGATGGCTAAAGTTGGCAAAGAAGGCGTGATCACAGTTGAAGAAGGTTCAGGCCTCGACAACGAACTCGAAGTCGTTGAAGGCATGCAATTCGATCGCGGTTATCTGTCGCCGTATTTCATCAACAATCAGGCTGGCCAGAGCGCCGAGCTCGACAAGCCGCTAATCCTGCTTGTAGATAAGAAAATCTCCAACATTCGTGAGTTGCTACCGTTATTGGAAGCCATTGCGAAGGGTGGTCGTCAGTTGCTAATCGTTGCTGAAGATGTGGAAGGCGAAGCGTTGGCCACCTTAGTGGTGAACACGATTCGCGGCATCGTTAAAGTAGCTGCGGTTAAGGCCCCTGGCTTTGGCGATCGTCGTAAGGCGATGTTGCAAGATATCGCGGTCCTCACCGGTGGAACCGTTATTTCTGATGAAGTCGGCTTGTCGCTTGAGAAGGCGACCCTGAGCGACTTGGGCGAAGCTAAGAAGATTTTAGTGGAGAAAGAAAACACCACGATTATTGACGGCAACGGCAAGGCCTCAGACATTAAGGCGCGCGTTGAGAGCATTCGTCAGCAGATCGAGGAAGCGACCTCTGACTACGACAAGGAAAAACTACAGGAGCGCGTTGCTAAGCTCTCCGGTGGTGTGGCTGTGATCAAGGTTGGCGCTGCCACCGAGATCGAAATGAAGGAAAAGAAGGCCCGCGTCGAAGATGCATTGCACGCAACTCGTGCCGCCGTCGAAGAGGGCGTGGTTCCGGGTGGTGGCGTGGCGCTGGTCCGCGCGTTGAAAGCGATCGAGAAATTGGTCGGTGCCAACGATGATCAAACCACGGGCATCAAGATTCTGTGCCGTGCGGTGGAAGAGCCGCTACGTCAGATCGTCGCTAATGCGGGTGAAGATGCGGCGGTAGTCTTAAACAATGTCCGCGAAGGTAAGGGTACCTACGGTTATAACGCTGCGACTGGTAAGTACGGCGATATGATTGACATGGGCATTTTGGATCCTACCAAGGTTACGCGTCTGGCTCTACAGAACGCGGCGTCGGTGGCGGGCCTATTGCTGACCACGGAAGTCATGATCGCTGAGTCGCCCAAGGACGAAGAGCATGCACACGGCGGTGGCGGCGGTGGTGGTGGCATGGGCGGTATGGGTGGTATGGACATGTAAATCCTGCGCAGCGGGGCTATTCCCTGCAACGTGAGGTTTGTCAAAAAAGCGGGCTTCGGCCCGCTTTTTTTTTGGGCGTGCTAGCCATTGTAATTACGGGGGCCGGCAAGGCGCATTATGTATTGTTGGCGATTGTGTGAACTACAACCTGACGAATCGCGTCACTTTGTGTCCCAATATTGAAGCCTGATCTCACAATGCACCAAAAATATTCTTCAATCAGTGCACTAGTTCATATCGGCAAAATCCATAGGCTGATGAAATGCAGCCCGTAATGAACCGAACTCGTTTTTTTCACCAATGGAGATATAGATGATGGTCAACAAGAATGCCTGCACAAAAATTGTCTCAATGGGCATCGCCCTATCGGCAATTTTGATGTCCGCATCGACCATGGCAGCCGGTACGAATACTCTTACCGTTACCGCCAATGTCGTCGGCACATGTAAATTTTCAACTACCACTTCAACGTTGGCCTTTGGTGCGTTGGATCCCAGCGTCGGCGTGGCCGTGAACGCTGCTGGATCCACCAACTATTGGTGCACTAAGGGCGTAACGACTGCTGCAATCGCTGCGGACAACGGTGCGAATCCGGTTGGCGCCGTGCGCAACATGAAGCATGCAACGTTGGCTGACGTGATTCCCTACAGTCTGGTATTGACGCCGTCTGCGACTGCACCGGGTGGTCCCGGGCTTGCTTTGACTTTGGGTCTAGCAGGTACGGTTGCGGGTCCTGCGTATACAGCCGTCTCAGCCGGAAATTACTCCGACACTGTGACGTTGTCTATCACTCCGTAACTTCAAGAGGCGTACACAGGCCAAAGCGAAGTATGGACGATTGGCTTTGTTACAGCATCGCCGGCAGGGGCTGGCGATGCTGCTCGGTGTAATTCTCTATGAATTGGACGGCAAATGAAACTTGGTTCTATTAGCACATCATTTCGTACAGCCACCTTAGTAGCTGCGCCGACGTTTATGCTGCTTATTGGACCATTGTTTGCTGCGAATAAAAATGCTGTCAGTGTATCGGCCACTGTTCTAAATAAAAGCGGATGTTTTTTTGTGGGCGCAACGACCGCGCTAGCATTTGGAAATATCGATCCGTCGCTGAATACTAATGCCACCGCAACCGCCAACGTTACGGTGCAGTGCAAAGGCAACACAGGAACAACTAACTTTCTTATCAATCGTGACTCCGGACAGAATGCCGCTGGGACTACACTGCGTATGCAAAATACTTCCACCCCAGGGAATTTCTTGCCTTATACGATTAATCTCAATGGCCCCACCGGGCCTGCTTGGGCGGCAGGTGCTATTGGGCCGACCGTACCGATTGCGAATAACACTAACGTGACATTTGTATTTGGCGCCAATGTAACGCCCGTAAGTTATCAGCCGGCGGTGGCAGGTCCCTATTCCGACAGCGTTATATTAACGATTACGCCTTAGGTTGCCGGGTAGCCTCAATACATAGTAACGTTGGCGACGTGTTACCATTCGGTCAAACACCTAATTTATAAAAGAGTAATTGTTTGCTAAAAAACCTTATTTTTTTTGGGTTTGCGGGATGGCTGATTTACGCTAGCGCGGTGGCTGGAGATTTTGCCGTGTCGCCGATCCGCTTGGATTTTGACCGGTTGACTAAAACTGGGGTGATTACTATCAGCAATGACGGCGATGATAATTTGCAAATACAGATGAAAGCTTTTGAATGGACTCAGGATGCAGAGGGTAAGGATCAATACCAAGAAACAGATGATTTGATTTTCTTCCCGAAGATAGCCACGGTGGCCAAGGGCGAAAAGCGACTGCTGCGCACCAGTTACAAATTTCCCGCAACCGAACGGCAGAAAACCTACCGATTATTTATAGAAGAAATTCCGGGGCCGCAAAAATCAGTAACTCCTGGAGCGCAAATTACCGTGGCGGTGCGATTTGGCGTTCCCATTTTTCTAAAGCCGTTGGTTGAAGAAGTCAAAGGTGAGGTGGAAGACGTAAAATATGCGGACAACAAACTGAAGGTGACGATCAGAAATTCCGGTAATACGCATTTTTTTATTAACAGCATTCAAATCAAAAACGCTGATGTGGTAAGCGACGAGCAAAAAGGCTGGTATTTACTCGCGGGTGCTCAACGTACCTACGAATTCGCGCTGAAGCGGCCTTGTTCCGCCTTGCGGAAATTCGCTGTTAACGTGAGATCCGATGCTGTCGAATTCAACCGATCGATTGATGCCCTCGCGTGCAACCCTTAAGTTTGCGGCGGTGCTGCGCGCGTTAGTTCCCTGCATATTTCTTCTTGTAGTGAATAGCGCGCAGGGCGGGTCCGCGACTTTACCCGGGGCGAGCAACGCAGTGGTGTCGGTTAACCTCAATAGTGTGCCCAAGGGAGAGTTTGTCGTTTGGGTGACGGCTGACGGGCGATACCTCATTAAATTGTCTGACCTGATATCCATGGGTATTATCGCTCCGACGGGCGATCCGGTTAATATAGAGGGCGAGTCGTATTTGGTAATGCAAACCTTGCGAAAAGCCAAGGTTAAGCTCGACGAAAGCACTCAAACATTTGATATCGATTCAGCGCCGGATACTTTGGGTAAGCAGGTGATTGATTTGTTACCGCATGAGCATCCCAATAGCATTATTCCACAAGACAGTAGTGCGTTTTTGAATTATCGCGCCGGCTTCAGTGGTGGTAATCAGTCTTCTAGGGCATTTTCCCTCTACCAAGAGTTGGGAATTTCACGCCATAACTACTTGTTTTTAAGTGATGGCAGCTTTATCACGTCGCGCGGTAGTAGCACCTTCGTCCGCAATATGTCGAGTCTCACCTATGATAGGCGTGAGCAATTTGTGCGTGAGACTTGGGGCGATCTATTTACGACCACGGGTGAATTTGGCAGCACCCTGAATTTCGGCGGCTTTAGTTTTAGCAAGCTGTATTCCGAACAGCCCAATTTTGTTAAGCGACCGATGGCAAATTTTACGACTAACACGGCGTTGCCAGCGGAAGCGACCATTTTCCTTAATGGGTTGCCGATTCGTACTCAGAAAGTGTCGCCCGGCGTATTTGATTTGCGGAATTTAAATTACTTTGGTGGCGCCCAAGATATTCAAATCCAAGTCAAGGATGGATTAGGGCAGACAAAAATATATAATTATAAGTACTATTTTACTGATGACTTGCTGCGCCAAGGATTGCACGAGTACAATTATGCGGCGGGGTTTTCGCGGCGGAATTTTGGGATCAATAGCTTTAATTATGGGCCCTTTGGTGCTTCCTTTTATCATCGCTATGGGTTCAGCGAAAACTTCACCGTAGGTGCTCGGGGCGAAGCGCTGGCAGGAAGCTATAATATCGGTCCGTTGGCAGTTTATAGAATCGGTCAAGCGGGAGTTGTTTCCAGCAGCGTCGCCTTCAATCATTCCAAAGGACAGGTTCTAGACGCGCTCAGTGGTGATGTGGCCGCAACGGTTGGTGCTTCCGACGGAACTGCTATGTCCTTACATTACAGCTATCAGTCAGGTAGATTTATAGGCACCGCCGGATTGCTTCAGTACAGCCGTGGGTACAGTGCCACCACCCAATTCACGAATTTCACGGGCTTCGATCGACTAGATCGGATAGAGCGCGAAATAGACCTAAGCGTGGGTTACGGCTCTGCGAAATCGGGGAGCCTTGGCGTCAACTTTAGTGACCTCAGAAAGTATCAAGGGCAAAATACCTCGTTTGTTGTAGTGAACTTTACTCGCCCTATTCCAGGTAAGGCCAATCTGTTCGCTTCTTACAGTACTGGAACACCGCTTGCCAAGGGTTCTGCTTTCTTTATGGGGATTGCCTGGTATCCCACGATCGACTACAGCGCCAGTCTCTCTTCCGAGAAACCCACGCGCGGAAGTGCCACTACAGTGCTTGAAAGTGGTAGTAATGTGCCGATTGGTGAGGGGTTAGGCTATCGAGTCGCTTTGGAGCACGGCGCGACCTTAAATGGTGTGGCACCTACATTACAATACAACACCCGGACCGGGTCCATTCTTGCGGATGTGAGTTCTCAGACGGCTGACGGAGTTAACACGGAGTCCTATAATTTCGCCTATGCGGGGTCTGTGCTCAAAGTAGCCGATCAACCCTTGGGTTTTAGTCGGCCGGTCACCGATAGTTTTGGCTATGTATTGTTAGACCGGCTCGAGAATGTTCGCGTTTATCAAAACAATCAAGAGATGGGTAGAACCGATGCATCGGGCCGCGTTTTTTTACCGTTCATGGGTTCGTTTGTTGATAATCAAATCTCAATTAGCGATAAGGATATACCAATCGACTACAATATCGAGGAAGTCAATCACTTTGTAGCGCCAAACTTTCGCAGCGGTAGTTTGATAAAATTTGTGGCAACCCGTATTCAAGCCACTACGGGAAAATTACGCGTGCGCTTGAGTGGCATTAAAGAAACGGTAGCTGCGGAATATATTGAGATTGAGATGCGGCAGGGCGGCAAAGTTACGCTATTGGCCACCGGCCGAGGTGGCGAGTTTTATGCGGAGAATTTAGCAGCGGGTGATTACCAGGCAAAGTTCAGTTTTAAAAATCATCTCTGTGAATTTCGGGTCAGCGTGCCACAATCTAAAGAGATGCTCGTGGATTTGAAGGAGTTAGTGTGTGAAGCGGCCCCGTAAAACATCGACTGTCCGCTGGCTGTTAAGCGCTAGTTTGTTGTTGGCGTGTGGTTCAGGGTTTGCTGGCTGCGGTGTTTCCGTCACGGGTTTAAATTTCGGATCCTATAATGTTTTCTCCATTGCGCCGCTTCGTTCGGTGGGTAGCCTAAGCGTCACGTGTAACGAAAGGCACGCACTGCTGGTGACCATCACTCTCGGTCCCAGCGCAAATAGCGGCGTCACTAATCCTCGTGCGTTGCGTAAAAGCGGGGGCACTGATGTCTTGCGCTACAATTTGTTTATCGATTCCGCGTTTTCGCAGATATGGGGTGATGGGATCACGGGGGGAGGTATTTTAAGCCAGCGTGTCACTCGCAACGCACCTTGGAACGCACTCGTATATGGCAGCCTACCTGCTCTGCAAAATGTCTCGGCAGGAAGTTATAGCGATAATCTATTGGTGACCATTATTTGGTAGAGATAAGCGCGGCGCGCACCGCCGCCTGTTTGGTCGGTTTAGTGTTCTTACAGCGCTTTGAGGTGTAGTAGCGTTAAGTGCGTCAAGCTTTGCAAGTTAGCGCGTTTTTTAAACGCCAAATTCACTCAAGGTTTCCTGCCGATGTCCGCGAGGCCGCTTTAAACGTGTACTACGCGGATCATTATTCAACGGACGGCGAGTTGGACGCAGACTCGGTCTGTAGACAGGCTCGTGCGCAGTATGTGGCAAGTCTTGCGATGGTCAGTCCGTCGCTGAACCCTTACCTGTTGGGCAGAAAATATACGGTCGCAGATATCTACCTATATATGTTGGCGGCCTGGTGGCCGGGTGATAGAACTCAATTCAATGCCAGTTTGCCAAAAATCGGCGCTCATTCGGCCTTGGTGGCGTCTCGTGCGGCAATTGTCAAAGCTGCGGCGGACCACCCGCTAATCTGTCGCGAGTCAGTCGCGCCTTACTCTCAAACTTTGCGTTATGTCACATTATCCTCTCGCGAGGGTGTTTAACATGCGCCCTCGAATCAACCGAATTGTTTTCGCGTGACTTCAAAAGGGGCGCATTTAAATGATTAAAATATTGATAGCTACGATTTTCATGGTTTCGCTACTCGGTGCGGGACAGGCGTTTGCTGATTCTCTGAGCAATATGCTGGGAGTGTCGCGCATCGTTTCGCAAAATGGCATCGAACACTCCGAGCCCGCCACCAGCGCGAAGCCAGGCGATATTTTGGAATACACCGCTACCTATCGAAATTCCGGCGACAAGGACGTGCGCAAGCTTGAAGTGACGCTACCCATTCCGGAAGGGACCGAGTACCTTCCCGGTGAAACTCACCCCGCCGGTGCTTGGGCGAGTGTTGACGGAAAAAACTTTGCTCCTGAACCCTTGCGCCATCGTGTTAGTAAGCCTAACGGCTCACAGATCGATGAGGCAGTAGCGCTGCAGGATTATCGTTTTTTACGCTGGCCGCCCGCGAATTTGGCCGCTGGCGCGACGCTTGAATGCCGCGCACGGGTCAAGATTGCGACTCGCGTCGCGGAATCAAAAACGCGCTAAAAAACTGAGAACTGCATCCCGCCGGATGCCGATCTTTCAACATATTGTCTATCGCAGAAGGTGCCCGCGTTGGGCACACGGATAGAGAACGCTAATGAATTCCTTTAGTAATTTAAGTTTTAGCGCCGCACTGCGCGCGCTCCCGCGCTCAAGCTTGAGTGCAGCGGCGCTTATGGTCCTCGCTTCGTTGCTCATAGCGATGCCAGCGGCTTACGCGATAACGCCGGTGGGTACCGTCATCGGTAACCAAGCCACCGCCACTTATCAGGACGCTACCGGTACGGCGCGCACCTCGGCCTCGAACCTGGTACAAACTACGGTCTCGCAGGTCAAGAGCTTCACGCTGACCGCCAACGGTGCAAAAACCGCCGCACCCGGTCAAACCGTGTACTACCCCCATTCCATTACCAACACGGGTAACGGTACAGACACCTATGCGCTGAATGCGCCCACTACGGGGGGAGGCTTTACCCACACCGGTTTGGTGTATTACGTAGATGCCAACGCGGATGGGATCCCGGATAATTTCTCGCCGATTACCACCACCGGCAACGTACCGGCGGGGACGCAGTTTAATTTCGTTGTCGCCGGTGTTGTTCCGGCTGCTACCGCTACAGGTACGACGGGCACTATTATCGTGAGTGCGACCGATACCGGCGCTAACACCGTCACCAATACAGACACTACCACGGTTGCCAATTCGGCCGTCGGTGTGACTAAGGTTATGTCAGTTACCGCTGGTCCGTCGCCATCAGCGGCACCGATCACGGTCACGTTGACCTACAAGAATACTGGCACGCAAGCGGCAACCAATGTGGCGCTCACCGACGCTCTGCCCACCGGCATGACTTATGTGGCGGGTAGCGGTCGCTGGAGTACGAGTGGTGCTATCGCGATGAATGATGCCACTGGCGTCAACGATCAACCCGGCATTGATTACAGCGTAACGGGCACGACCATCAGTGCGACCATCGCCTCGGTTGGCAGTGGTATCAACGGTTTCGTGACTTTTCAAGTTAATGTGAACTCCGGTTTGTCACCAACCAATGCGGGAAACCAGGCGCTAACCACCAATACTGCCAGTTACGTCACGACCACTCAGACGGTGTCGTCCAACACCAATGGCGTGCTTTATACGGTGGCAACGAGTGCTTCAGTGACCGCCGTCGGTCAGACCGTGGCCTCTGCTCCGCAAGGCGGCACTATTAACTATACCAACATCATCACCAACACTGGCAATGCCACGGACAGCTTCGATATCACCGTCCCGGCACCCGGCAACCCTGGCAATAATTTCCCCGCCGGTACTACTTTTACGCTGTTGCAGAGCGACGGATTGACCAGTCTGCTCGACAGCAATGGTAACGGTACGCCGGACACGGGTCCTCTCGCGGCGGGTGCCAGTTACAACGTGATCTTGAAGGTCACGCTGCCAGCCGGTGCCACCGGTGGTCCGTATGCGGTCTCAAAGACTGCGACTTCCAAGGCCGATCCGACCAAGACCGCGGTGGCGACCGATACGTTGACCGCTATTAGCAACAATACGATGGACGTTACCGAGAACACGGCTCGCACTGACAGCACGCCTGCGGGTACCGCGGCTCTAGGAAATGCGGCGACGACCGGCTTTGGCGCGGGCACAGCGACCGCGGTTGCGACCAATGCGGTCGCGCCCAATGCCCTCAATCCTACCACCACCGCGTTCCGCTTGTTTCTAAACAACACCAGCGCTATTGCCGACTCGTACGGTTTGTCGACCACCTCGCCGATTCCCACGGGCTGGTCGGTGGCCTTCTTCAATGACGGTGGCGCGGGTACTTGCGCTAGTCTCGGCACTGTTCTGACAAACTCCGGTCCCATCGCGGCGGGTGCCAACAAGTTGGTGTGCGCGGTAGTGACCGTGCCGGCAACCAGCAGCGGCAATGCGCTGGCAGGTACCAGCAATTTCACCTTCCTGGCGCAATCGCCGGTGAGTCCGTCCAGCACCGACACGATTGTCGATGCCGTCACGGTTGCCGCCATCCATAATGTCAGCTTGACACCTAATGGTGCGCAGCAGACTTTCGCGGGTGGCGCGGTGACTTACACCCATGCCCTGAAAAATTCGGGTAATGGTGCGGAAACGGTGACCTTTCCCAACGGCTTCCTAACTGATAGTCAAGTTGCGGCAGGCTGGACCTCAGCGGCCTATATTGATAGCAACGGCAATGGCGTATTGGACGTGGGCATTGACGCGTTGATCACCACTGCGAGCACGTTGTCACTGGCAGCTAATGCCAGCCAGACGTTGTTCGTTCGAGTGTTTGCGCCCGCGAGTGCGACCTCGGTGAGTCCGGCGGATATCAGTACGCTGACTGCTACTTATAATGGCGGTGCGGCAACCACTTCAGCTACCGACACTACTTCAGTGACCAATGGCTTGTTATTGAATAAGACTCAGGTGGCGGGTACATGTGCGGCCGCATTAGTGGCGGGTCCTTTTAGTACTGCGGCGATTCCGGCAGGCGCTAACACGGCGCCAGGCAAGTGTGTGGCTTATCAAATAACGGCCACCAATACCAGCTCTGGGTCAATAACTGCTGTAGTTGTCAGCGACACGGTCGCGCCCAACACGACCCTTGCGGCGACTAGTTGCGCGGCACCGACAGCGACTGGCGGTGCGACTATTAGTGGTACGGCAACCACCGAAGGTTCGACTGGAACGGTGACAGCAACCTCCGCGACGCTGGTTCCGAGCGCGTCATTCCAACTGACATTCTGCGTGAAAATTAATCCGTAGCCGATGTTGAGTTACCGGTGGTTTTACTGACCACCGGCAACTCCTTCAAGGCCAACCGATCAAGTGATGCCCCACGCAAATGCCGGATTCAACCCACGAGACCGCAAGCTCGATATCGAACCGGTGGCTGCTCCGGTTGACTAGGGACTCGCTGATCCTTTTTTTTCGAACCCTAGTGTGTTTGTGGTGTGTGCTCTTTGCGAGTGGAATCAAGGTGGCGTCAGCGGCGCCCGCTGCGGGCACCCTTATTACCAATCAAGTCAGCAGTACTTTTCTAGATGCCACTCTAGCTAGTTACTCCAGTAGCTCAAACTTGGTGCAGCTCGCAGTGGCCCAAACGGCGGGTTTTGCGCTGGTCGCCGGTCTTACTAAGAGTGCGGCACCGGGGAGCGTGGCCTATTTTCCGCACACGCTCACTAATATTGGCAACGGTGTCGATTCCTTTACATTAGTGGCTAGCGCGCTACCCGGAAGTTTTGCATTTGCCGGCTTATCTATATTTATTGATGCCAATGCCGATGGCGTTCCGGACAACAACGTGCCCATCACCTCAACGGGCCCGCTCGCTGCGGGAGCTGCTTTTCATTTTGTGGTGACTGCAGCGGTGCCGAGCACAGTGGCCGCGGGGACTAGCGATACTTTGCGTGTGGATGCCACTAGTGCGCTTGATGCCAGCCGCACCACCACGGGCGCATCACCGCCGGTCGCACCGTTGATTGACCTTGTCAATGTGATGGCGGCTCCGGTCCTTACTTTGAGCAAAAGTGTTGCAAGCTCGGCTGCGCAACCCGGCGATACCTTGATATACCAACTGAATTTGCGTAACTCCGGCGGTAGCGCGGCGCTCAGTGGTGCGAGTGTCAGCGTTGATGGCACGAACTCGAGTCCTGTGCTGGTCAGGGACGCGCTACCGCCTAACACTACGTTGGCCGTTTCAATCCCTACGCTGGCTGGCACGATTGCGCTTTACCATCGGGTCGGCGATCCGGATTCAAACTATGTGAGTGTGCCGCCCGCGGATTTGAATACCGTGGATGCCGTTGCCTGGGCGATCGCGACGGTGCCGGTCGGCGTAAATTTCAGTCTGTCCTTTAGTGTCCGAATCCATAGCAATGCTGCGCTCAATGGTAGTGGCAGCGTGGTCAATACAGGTCAAGGATTTTATACGAATGGTGCGACGCCAGGGGCGACTCAGATTCTTTCCAACGATGCGTTGGTAACCTTGGCGGCAAGTCCCGCGACAGTGCGTAATTACACCGGCGCGGACTACTCGACAATTGCAGATTATGCGCGCTTGGGAAGCACCTTGTATTTACGCGCGGATGCGTCCTCTTGCAATAGTTCGGCGGCGACCGTTGAAAAACGCAGCGTCGTGATCACGGGACCTAATGGCGAACATGAAACGCTGACGGCGACTGAGACCGGCCCCAACACCGGAGTGTTTGCATTGCCGGCGATGGCTACCAGTCATGCTGCGGTAGTGCCGAATGATGGCATCATCGAGGCGCAGGCAGGCGATGTCATTAGTGTCTCCATCCTGGGTTGCGGCACCAGCATAGTCACGCAGATTACACTCGTCGATCCCTTCGGTACGGTATTCGACAGCAGCAATAATCAGCCCATCAGCGGTGCGTCGGTCACGCTCGTCACCGCAAACGGCGCGGGCGGCTGTGCCCAGACGCCCGCAGTGGTTCACTCAATTGTCAATGGCGTGATTCAACCGGCTCCGAGTGCGGTGACCACTGGCGTAACGGGTACCTATTTATTTGAACTGACCGACCCTGGCAATTATTGCCTGGTGGTGACGCCGCCCGCGGGTTACACCGGACCGTCCATTGTGCCGGTGAGCCGCTTGCCTTCCGGGCGCACGATTGTCGCTATGGGGCCGACATCCGGTGGTTCTTACGGGGGCAATTTCTCGGTGGGTCCCAGCACCGGTCCGGTGCGCGTCGATATTCCACTCGATCCATCCGCTAATACCACACTATTTTTGGAGAAGATCGCCTCGCGAACCTTGGTCGAGTTAGCCGATTTTGTTGACTATACGGTGCGCATCAAAAATACCGGCACAGCGCGAGTCGGCGCGCCGGGCATCACGATTGTGGATCAACTGCCGAGTGGTTTTACCTACGTACCAGGAAGTGTGCGTATTAGCGGCAGCCGCAGCGCAGATCCACTCGGAGGGCGCGGCCCAAGGCTTACTTTCAATAGTGGTGGTCTTGATATTGGTGCGGTGACGCTACTCACTTATCGGGCATTCGTTGGGCCCGGTGCCATGCAAGGAGATGCCATCAATCGGGTGCAGGCCAATGTCGGCACTGTACTATCCAATCTGGCCAGTGCCAAGGTCAGTGTGCAGGGCGGTGTTTTCGATAACCGCGGCTTTATCATCGGCAAGATATTTTTGGATTGCAATCGCAATCGCGTTCAAGATGAGGGCGAACTGGGCGTGCCAGGGGTGCGGGTTTATTTGGAAGATGGCACCAGCGCAATATCGGATCACGAAGGTAAATACAATTTCTACGGGGTGCGACCGCGCACCCACGTGCTTAAAGTTGATACCACCACGCTACCCGTGGGTTGGGAATTCATTGATCTGTCTAATCGGCACGCGGGTGATGCGGGTAGCGCCTTTGTCGATCTAAAAAACGGTGAACTCGCTAAAACCAACTTTGCGGAAGGTTCCTGTAACTCCCGCGTCATGGACGAGGTGCAGGCACGGCGCGCAAGACCCGAGTCTCCCCTAAACGAAGCTGAGCGCGCCTTGGCGCAACGCATCGAGGCTGATCCTGCGGCCCACTCCTTAGGCGATGTGCGGGCGCAACCGGCGGCGGGTGTGGTAGGTACCCAAGTCCTGCCAGTGCAGGGATTCAGTCCGTTACTAGCGGCCAGCGTGGCACCTTTTACTTTGGGTGCAGTGAACTCAGTGCCTACTACTCGCGAGCCCGCGAGCAACGCGCGCGTCGGCGCAGCACCTGCGACTGCAGCCCGCATCCCGCTGGAAAAATTGTTACTGAGCTTTGATCAAGCATTTGGCTTTGTGGATTTACGCGACGGCGACACGCTGCCCATTGCGCAAACGGATGTGCGTCTTAAAGGTCACTCCGGCACGGAATTTAAGCTTAGCGTGAATGGAGTGGAGGTGGCGTCGAACCGGGTGGGTAAAAAATCCGTGATGGCGGATAAACAGATTCAAGCCTGGGAGTATATCGGGGTTACGCTCAAGCCCGGTCGCAATGAACTACTTGCGCGCGAGTTGGACTCGTTTGGCATCGAACGCGCCAGAGCGCGTATTAATCTCATCGCGCCGGATTTTTTTGCGAATCTGCAAATCTTGACGCCGTCGGCGGGTTTAGCGGACGGGCACACGACCGCGCGGATTATTGTGAAATTAACCGATTCGGCCAACGTGCCGGTGACTTCGCGCACACCAATTACTTTGGAAAGTAGTATGGGCCATTGGCTGGTAGAAGATCTGGATCGCAGCGAGCCGGGTATCCAGACTTTTATTGAAGGCGGTCACGCCGAGTTCTTATTGGAGGCCCCTGACACCGCCGGTGAAGCGCTGTTGCAGGTTAGCAGCGGGCGCATAAAAACAGAGGCCAAGTTGGATTTCCTACCCAACCTGCGGCCGATGATTGCCGCCGGGCTCATTGAAGGAGTGCTGAACTTACGCAGGCTTGATCCGCAGGCGTTAGTGCCGACTCGGCAACAAGATAGTTTCGAGCAGGAATTAAAGCAACTTTCGGTCAGCGCGAATGATGGCAAAACCGAGGCGGCAGCGCGTACAGCCTTGTTCTTGAAAGGCAAGGTTCGCGGTAATTATTTACTGACGCTTGCCTATGACTCCGACAAGGACACGCGCGAGCGTTTGTTCCGGGATATTCAACCGGATGAATTTTATCCGGTGTACGGCGATTCTGCGCTGCGCAATTATGATGCACAGTCTACTTCCAAATTGTATGTGCGTTTGGAGAACGGCAAGTCGTGGTTGTTGTATGGTGATTTTGTGAGCCAGATGCCCAGCGAGGCGCGCAAGCTTGCCGTCTATAGCCGAACCCTGACCGGCATTAAGGAGCATTACGAGAATTCGCATTTGGCCGTGAATGCCTTTGCTAGTCGGGATAGCACGACTCAGACCATTGATGAATTGGCGGCGAACGGTACTTCCGGGCCATTTCAACTCTCAGCCCTTGCCGTTGAGAATAGTGAAAAAGTCGAATTGTTGGTGCGTGATCGCAACCAACCGGCCCTGGTAGTCAAAAGTACGCAGCTGACCCGTTTCAGTGACTACGAGGTGGTGCCACTTAGCGGGCAACTTATTTTCAAGACACCGATTCCTAGTCTGGATAGCAACTTTAATCCGCAATCGATTCGCGTGACTTACGAAGTGGACACGGGTGGCCCGGCTTTCTGGGTGGGTGGCCTAGACGCGCAGCTCAAGCTCAATCGCAATGTCGAAGTAGGTGCTCTCGCGGTGGATGACAAGAACCCTGTAAATCCAGCCACTTTGCGCGGAGCTAACGCCACTGTGAAGCTGGATGCCCACAGTTTTGTAGTGGCAGAAGGGGCGCGCAGTGATAGCGCCCTGGCGGGCAGCGGCAATGCCGAACGCATCGAAGTGCGGCACGAAGATCAACGCCTGCAGGCACAAGCCTATGTTTCCAAGAGCGATGTAAATTTCGTCAATCCCGGCTCGTATCTGTCACAGGGACGCGAAGAGTCGGCGCTCAAGCTTAACTATCGCGCGGATAATCGCACCTTAATACACAGTGAAGCACTGACGACCGAAGATGTGGGTCACGCTGACAAACGCGTAGGTGCAATGGTCAGTGTGGAACGCAGCATCGATCAGAATATGCGTATTGAAGTGGGTGTGCGTCACGGCGAAGAGCACGGCGCGCCCTTAAATCCACTCATCACCGGTGTGTTACCGAACGCCTTTACGAGCTTACGCTTGAAGGTCTCTGAACAGTTAAAACAGTTTTCGGGTGCGAGTGTCTTTGCTGAGTACGAGCAAGACGTCCGAGCAAGTGTGCGGCGGATTGTGGCCGTGGGTGGTACTTATCAATTGCCTAAACACGGTCGTTTTTATGTGCGGGATGAGCTCATTTCCAGCGCACTCGGACCTTATGCGCTCAATACTACGCAGACTCAAAATGCGACTGTTTTCGGTCTTGATACCGATTATATGAAAGACGGCCGAGTGTTCAGTGAATACAGAGTGCGCGATGCTTTCAGTGGCGCTGATACGGAAGCTGCGATTGGGTTAAGAAATAATTGGAAGCTAGCTGACGGCTTGCGGTTGACCACCAGCCTTGAGCGGGTGCATGTCTTGAATGGCCTTAAAACCAACGAATCCGAAGCATTAGCATTGGGTTTGGACTACACCGCGCCGAAACTTTGGAAAGCCACCGCACGACTTGAGCTACGTAAGGCAACCACCAGCGAGAGCGTGTTTAGCACGCTGGGTCTGGCGGCTAAATTGAATCTTGACTGGACGCTGCTGACGCGAAATTCTTTGGCGGTCACGCGCAATATTGGTTCGCTCAGTGGTGAGCGATTGCAGGACCGATTACAGGCGGGTATCGCCTACCGTGACACCGCGACTGACATTTGGAATGGCTTGGCGCGTATTGAACATCGTCACGAACGCGACTCGACGCAGGCGATTGCGCCTGTGAATCGCGATGTCGAAATAGCAGCGATCAACGCGAATTACCAGCCGGTTGAACCGCTACTATTGTCAGCGCGCGCGGCAGCCAAGTGGGTGACGGATCGGTCCGCAGGTTTAGCAAGTTATTCGAATGCGCAGTTGTTGGGTGGCCGAGCCACCTATGATGTGACTCACCGCTGGGATGTGGGGGTCACTAGCAATGTGTTGCTGGCCGCCGGTGCGCGCACCCGTCAATACGGTATGGGTGCCGAGGTGGGTTATTTAGTGACTGGTAATTTGTGGCTGTCCGCAGGTTACAACGTATTCGGTTTTCGTGACGCGGATCTTGCCGGCACTGATTATACCAATCGCGGCGTCTTTCTCAGATTGCGCTATAAATTTGACGAAGATCTATTAAGCGGCGCGGCGTTTCGGGCCGCTGTAACGGGAAACCACTAGCATGAGTTTAAGTCTACAGAAAAAGATGGGCTTACGGAAAATGACGGTCATTGGCGGTGTTCTGGGGCTTGCATTGCTGAGTGCTGGCTGCGCCTCGGCGGCTGTGGCGACGCTGCGCAATCGCGGGCCGTTGCAATTGGATGAACATGCCGTCGTCCCTCAACGTGAATTTGACGGACTACAGCAGCGACTCGAAGCACTCGCGCCGTTACGTCAAAGCGAAGATCCGTGGACGGTGTACCACTTGGCGAAAGCGCAGGCGTGGTTGGAATATGCCTTCGATGCGCGGGCCATGCGTGATCATAGCGGTGTTATGGAGGAGGCTTTGGGATATAGCCGTTCCCTAATTGGTAAACTTGAGGTTGCTGATAAGAATATTTCGTTGGAGACCATGATCGGCCCGCATTCACTGCGCTTACGCGAAGATCTCTGGAGACTGGCGGAGGAAATGAAACATTTACAGGGCTTGGGTTGTGCCGCGTCGAAAATAGCTCAATTCGAAGTGCAACTAGTACAGGCGGGCCACGCCTATCAATTGCTGGGCTGGCGCCATTCACGACCGTACTTGCAAGCGGCCGAACGCTTGAGCCACGACGCGCAGGCCAATGCCCTTAACTGCGCCAAAGCCAGCGAGCCAGTGGCGGCGGCACCCGTGAGCGAGTCGCTGAGTGTGTCGGCCACGAGCGCGTCACCGCCCGCGCTAGTGACGCTCGCAGTGACGCCGCTGCTGAGCGCGCCACCCGAGCGTGCGGCGCTCCCTACGGATTCGGCGCAGCCCGCAACGCTGCCGTCGCGGGTGCATTTCGCCTTTGATCGCTCCAAGCTAGGCGCGTCAAGCGCAACGGTGCTCGATGAGGTGGTCGCGGTGTTGCGCATGAATTCGTCGGTGCAGGTGGGCCTAGAAGGACATGCTGACGGACGCGGTACTCAACGTTATAATTTAGCGTTATCGAAGCGTCGTGCTCAGGCGGTCGAACACTACCTCGAACATGCCGGCATTGCGCCTGAGCGCATGAAGGTCTTCGCACGGGGCACCCGCCAGCCGCTGAGCGCTGGGCGCAATGAACTGGATTATGCTCATGATCGGCGTGTAGACTTGGTGCCCGGCAGAAGCGCAAAGCTTCTGGCACGTCCCCAACAGAATGACTTACAAATATATCGTCCTGCACGCAAGCGACTGAGCAGCCATGAGCCGATTCACCTTAAGCTCCGCAAGCCTTAAGCTGCGGCGCGGCGCCGGAGTGGGCAGCGGGCTGTGCCGCGCCGGACTGTACTGCGCCAGCATGGGCGTATTGCGGGTCTGTGCCCTAGTGGTTCTCGGTATGTTGGGGTTCGGCGAGAGCGCCGCGCACACCATCAATTCGAAAACCAACAGTACGCCGAATCTCGTGGTCGGCGGCATCGCGACCTATACCATCAGCGTATCGTCTGCGGGTCAGACCGCCTCTTCCACCGGTATGACGACCGTGGACACTCTGCCGCCGGGTTTTGCGTATCGCTCGACCACTTCGATCACCCTGGTCAATGGCGCGACCAATACCGGCACGGTGGTGCCAACTCCCGGCAGCAGCACACCCAGTTGGGGATTATTTACCAACCCGAATAACAGCACCGCGGCGGGTAGTCCAGTTTCCTCCTACTCAATTACTTTCGATGCGGATGTGCTCAATCCGACTTGCGGAAGTAGCGTCACTAATTCCGCGAACACAGTCGGTGGAACACAGCATGCCTTGCTGGTTCCCGCCACCAACACGGCACCTTTAAACATTACTGGACCGACGCCGGCAATGACAGTGAGCAAGACCACCGCAACACCTGTGATTGTCAATTCCGGGAGCGGCTTGCAGGCGGTCTATACCATTGTGGTGAGCAATGCGGCGGGGACTTGTGCGGCCACCGGCGTCAATATCACGGATACGTTGCCGGCGGGATTCACCTACGCGTCCAACGGCGCCCCCGCCTTCACAGGCTCGCCGGCCTCAGCTTCGCGGCCGGGCGGCTCGGATCCCACTGTAGGCGCCGCAACCCCTACTTGGAGTGGCTTCGTCATTCCGGCCGGCTCCAGCGTGAGCCTGACCTTCACGGCCAATATTGCCAACGGGACCACGAACGGCACTTATAACAACTCCGCCGCCGCGACGGCCGCGCAATCGGGGACCACCGTCGGTAATTTTGGACCCGGTGCGCCGGTGCAACTCGTCTCGGTCAGTTTGACCAAAGCGTTTAGTCCGGCATTGATCGCAGTCGGTGGCACCTCGACACTAACCTTTACCATTACTAAACCGGCCGGAGCATCCGCGTCCGGCTTAAGTTTCGTTGAAGCGTTGCCTGCCAATGTAACTGTGTCGGGCGTGCCTACCGCCGCGCAATGCGGCGGCACGGTCACGAGTACTGCAAGCAGCATCACGCTGACCGGCGGCACCATTGCCACCGCTGCGACGAGTTGTACGGTCACCGCCTCGGTAACCAGCGCCGTTGCGGGCGTTTATACCAATACCAGCAACAATATTTCCGGTCTTGCAGGTTTAAGCGCAGCCGCCGTCAACGCGACACTAACCGTCACCAATGCTGCGCTGACCAAAGCCTTCCTCACTCCGCTCATCGGAGCGGGCGGAAATTCGGTCATGCGTTTCACGCTGACCAATGGTACGCCGGCCGCTCATAGTGGCATGGGATTTACTGAAACGCTGCCCGCAGGCGTGACCGTGGTGGCGGGTTTTGGCGCTGCACAATGCGGCGGTACGGTCGCCAGCAGCGGCGCACAAAACGTTACGATCACGAGCGCCAGTTTGGCTGCGAACGCGAGCTGTAATATTGATGTGACCGTCACCAGTGCCTTGCCCGGCAGTTATGTGAATGGAGCTTCGCAAATTACGGGTCTGGCGGGCGGCTTAACTGCCAACGGTGTCAATGCCACCTTGACGGTGAGTGGCACGATTTTGAGTAAATCATTCACTCCTAACGCGATTGGCGTGGGCGGGACCTCGCTGCTGATCTTCACCATCAATAATTCGTCGGGCAGTCCAGCGCAATCCGCTTTGGCTTTCACGGAGACGCTGCCGACTAACATCACGCGCGTAGCCGGCTTTGTAGCGGCGCAGTGCGGCGGCACTTTGAGTAGCAGCGGCGCGCAAAACTTCACTTTCACGGGAGGTTCCCTTGCGGCCGGGGTGAGTCAATGCACCATAAATGCGAAAGTGACCGGTACGGTGACCGGCAGTTATCTGAACGCTAGTGCGCAGATTTCCGGCGCATCGGCGGGCATGGATACCAGCGGAGTGAACGCCACGCTGACGATTGGCAATGTGGTGCTGAGCAAGTCCTTTGCAAACAGTCCGGTCAATACGAGTAGCGTCTTGCCGCTGACCTTCACGCTGACTAATAGTCCAGGAAACCCGGCGCAAAGCGCGCTCGCTTTCACGGATACCTTCCCCGCTGGGCTTATTCTTGCGGATGCCATCACGTCGTTTGGTGCGGGGTGCACAGGAACTCTCACCAACTCCAGCGGTGCGCCGCTTGCCGCCGGTGGCCCTGGCGTAAAATTAAGCGCAGGTACCATGAGCATTGGCACAACGAGCTGCAATGTGACGGTAGACGTTACCAGTAACACACCCGGTACCTATACCAACAACGCGGGTAATATCAGCGCGGCTTCGAACGGACTGGTTTTTTCCGGATTGAACGCAGCGGCGCAGTTCAGCGGTGCATTGTTGGTGGTCACCAAATCGACCACTACACCGACGGTGAGTATTTTAGGGGCGGCCAATGGTGTCGCGACCTATACCGTTACGGTTAGCAACAACGGTAACGCGAGCGAGAGCGGTATCACTCTTACCGATACATTGCCGGCTGGTTTTACTTACGCTTCGAGCGGATCGATCACGCTTAACGGCGGTGCGACTCGACCTTCCACGACAAGTCCGAGTGTGGGCGCGACGCTGCCGGCCTGGTCTAGTTTCACGATACCCGCGAGCGGCGCTGTGGTGATCACTTTTAATGCCTCCATCGCCAATGCCACGGCCAATGGTACCTATAACAATAGCGCGAGCGTTACTAGCGGCACCGCTGGTACAGGCATCACCAATTACGATGGTACGCTGGGTGCTAACACGGCAGAAGACGTCACGGTTCAGCGACTAGCCGATTTGACCCTTAGCAAAGCGCAAATCACACCGAATCCAGTGGTGACGGGACAGACGGGAGTGCAATTCACTCTCACGGTTAATAACATCGGTGGTGCCGCCAAGGCGAGTCCAAACCAAGTGAGCGTGACCGATAGCGCGCCTGGCGGCATGACGATTACGGCGATGAGCGGTACGGGGTGGACCTGTACCATTCCCACTTGTACCCGCACCGATGTGCTCGCCCCCGCCGCGAGCTACGCGCCGATCAACGTCACGGTGTCGATTGCCTACAACGCTGCATCTTCACTCACCAACAGCAGCAGCGTGGTGTTGAGCGGTCAAACCGAATCCAACACCAATAACAATGTCGGCAGCGCACCGGCGACGCAAGTGATTGCGAGTGCCTCTCTGACTAAAGCGAGTAGCCCGAATCCAATTGGCGTGAACCAACCGTCGACGCTCACCTTCACCGTCATTAATGGCAACGGTAATCCGCCGCAAAGCGCACTGGCATTTGCCGATACGTTGCCGAGCGGGGTCATCGTGGCGACTCCCGCCGGAGTTACCAACACCTGCGGAGGCGCGATAACCGCAACCGCAGGTAGCGCTTCGATATCGCTTTTGAATGGCGCGCTGGGTGCCGGGGTCGCGAGCTGCGCGATTGGCGTGCAGATCACCAGTGCGGTTGCGGGTAGGTATACCAATAACGCCGCGAATATTTCCGCACTGGGTGGTGGCTTAACGGCAAGCGGCTTAAGCGACACTTTGGTAGTGCGCGGCTCTGCGTTATCTAAGGCATTTAGTCCCACTTCGGTGGGCATCGGCCAGCCTTCCGCACTCACCCTTACTATCACTAATGGCAGTGGTAACCCTGCGCAATCGGCATTGGCCTTCACTGATACATTCCCCAGTGGCATGACCATTGCCTCGCCCAATGCGCTCGCTAACACCTGCGGTGGTACGGTAAGCGCGGTAGCCGGTAGTGCGCTGCTGACTTTAATCGGTGGTACTTTGAGTGCCGGTACCGCTAATTGCACTCTCACCATCAATGTGATCGGTGCATCGGTCACTACTTATAATAATGGCAGCGGTAACCTCAGTGGTGCATCGGCGGGTCTGTCCACTGCCGGTATCGCCGCGACCTTAACCGTGGTGCCGCCGCTCACGATTAATAAGGCATTTTCGCCGGCTAATATTGCTTCCGCCGGAGTGTCGCTGCTGACGATTACCTTGACCAACGGTAATGGGCTTGCGGTTAATGGTGCCGCATTTATTGATACATACCCTTCTGGGATGGTCAATACAGCAACTCCGGCGGCGGCCACCACTTGCGCCGGGGGCTCAGTTACTGCGGCCAATGGCGGGGGTTCGCTCGGTCTCACGGCCGGCATTGTGCCTGCCAATGGGTCCTGTAGCGTGACAGTTAATGTGAGCGCTGCAAGCGCGGGAGCCTACAATAATTCCACTGGCGTAGTCACGAGTACCAATGCCGGCTCAGCGGCGGCCGCTTCCGCGAGCTTGACGGTATTGGCGGTGCCGATCATGCTTAAGTCGTTCAACCCGACCTCCATCGGTGCGAGCGCGCCCTCGACTATGACTCTGACGATCACCAATGGAAACGCGATTGCCTTGACGGGAATTGCCTTCAGCGATTCTTATCCGGCGGGTTTGGTAGACGCGAGTATTCCCAATTTGACCAATAGCTGCGGTGGCGTGACCGCCGGCGGCATCGCGGGCGGATCGTCCGTTGGCTTAAGCGGTGGCACGCTTGCAGCAAACGGCACTTGCGTTGTGACGGTAAGCGTCACGAGTGCCACCGGCGGTACTTATACCAATGTCACCGGTGCGGTGTCTTCAGCCAACGGCGGCGTCGGTACGAGCGCAAGTGCAGCGCTCACGGTGCTGGGTAAGCCCCGTATCAGCAAGGCATTTTCACCCACTTCAATTGCCGTGGGCGGTAGTTCGACGCTGTCCTTGACGATCATCAATGCGGGGTCTACAGCATTGACCGGGCTCGCCTTCTCGGACGCTTTTCCGGCGAATTTGTCGGTTGCGGCGACACCCGCTTTAAGCAACGGCTGCGGCGGCACTATTGCGGGTGGAACCTCTGGTAGCACCACCTTGGCACTTAGCAATGGCAGCTTGGCGGCGAGTAGTAGCTGCATTATTAGTGTGGCGGTGACCGTGACAAGCGCCGGTACTTACAATAATACCGCCGGCGGAGTATCCGCCACTGAAACCGGTAGCGCGGGCGCGGTGAGTAATGTGGCGCAATTGACCGTGATCGGGGCACCCAGTGTTGCGAAATCCTTCTCGCCACCGGTTATCGGCATTGGTGGTAATTCGACGCTGACGCTCACATTCACCAACAATTCCAGCGTCGCGCAGACCAACGTAGCGCTGACCGATAACTATCCTTCACAACTGGTAAACGGTGGTGTTCCAAACCCTACCAATACTTGTGGCGGCACCCTTACGGGCGGGACCGCCGCAGGCAGCAGCCTAGGTCTATCCGCCGGTACGATAGCCGCCAATAGTAGTTGCGCGATTACAGTCCAAGTGACCAGCAGCGTCGTCGCTAGTTACAATAATGTCACGGGTACGGTGGCATCGGGTAATGGTGGTGCCGGCAATACGGGCAGCGCCACACTTACCGTGGCCGCCAATCCCTCGATTAGCAACAGCTTCGCACCCGCGACCATTGCCCAGGGCGGAGTCTCGACGCTGACCTTCGTGCTCAGCAATTCCGCGACCAGTGCCGCAACCAGCGCCGGTTTTACAAATACTTTTCCCGCAGGATTGGTAGTGGCGTCGGTCCCGGCGGTCAGTTCCACCTGCGGCGGTACCTTTAGCGCATCGAGTGGCGCAGGATCGGTCACGCTGACGGGTGCAACTATTCCGGCGACGGGTAACTGCACACTGACTGTCAACGTTACCGCGGCCGCCGCCGGTAGTTATCCGAATACGACGTCTGCAGTTGCAAGCTCGCTCGGCAGCGGTAGTGCCAGTAACACAGCGATTCTCTCGGTCAGCTCGCCGCCGAGCATCGTCAAGTCCTTCAATCCCACGACCATTCTGGCTAATGGCACTTCTACCATTAGCTTCGTCATTTCCAATCCGAATGCACTGGCGCTCAGCGCCATGGGATTTACCGATAATTTCCCCTCCGGTGGTCTTCAGGTGGCGGCGGCACCTAACTTGACTAATACCTGTGGAGGCTCGGTCAGCGGTGCAACGCCCGGATCTGTCATTGTCGCACTGAGCGGAGGTACGCTGGCCGCCAGTGCCTCGTGCACCATCACCATCGTGGTCACGAGTCCGATTCCGGGCAGCTTTAGCAATGCAACCACGGGCGTCAGCTCCGCGCAGACCAGTACCGGCGCAGGGGCGAATGCCACGCTGCTGACCGTAGTTTCGCCGAATTTGCGCCTGAGCAAATCGCATAGCGGGGATTTCATTGTGGGCGTGCAAGGCGCTTACACTTTGTTGGTTGATAACATCCAAGGTACTGCGCCCACCAGCGGTACTATTTCAGTGGTCGATACGCTTCCCGGCGGATTGACCTATGTTGCGGCAGGTTCCGGCGGCACGGGATGGAGCTGTACGGTATCCGGCCAGGTCGTGACCTGTACCAGCTCGACTATCCTCGCGGCCGGTGCATCTGGCTCCAATCTGACTATTCAGGTCGCGGTAGCGGCAACCGGTGTACCCGCCGTGACTAACAGTGCCGCCGTCAGTGGTGGCGGCGAACCGGCGGTCAATGCCGGTGACAACAATGCGATTGATCGTACTGTGGTGGTGACGGCCAACCAAAATACTTTTGCTCCCGACGGCGTACAGAGCGCATTACCGGGCACGACGCTGTTCTACTCGCATCAATTTAATGCTGGCCTCGCAGGCTCAGTCACCTTTAGCGCGAACGATGTGCCAACGCCCGGCTTAAGTGGCTGGAGCAGCATTATTTATCGCGATAGCAACTGCAACGCGGTTCTCGATGGCAGCGAAGGCACGACGCCCTTGAGCGCGGCAATCAGCGTTAACCCCGGCGATATTGTTTGTATCATTGTAAAAATATTCGTGCCGGCCAGTGCGCCCTACAACTCAAAAGACATTACCACCCTCACCGCCACTTTCGTGCCTTCCGTGGGCGCAACGCTGACCTATACAAGAACCGATACCACCACGGTCGGTACAGGCGGTGCCGGGCTAGTGCTGCAAAAGACCGTACGCAATGTGACCGCAAGCGGCCCTGCGGGCATCAGCAATGCCGCGAAATCCGGGGATATTTTGGAATACCTGATTGCTTACTCCGATACCAGTACAGATCCGTTGGCGAGTATTGCCGTGGCCGATACAACACCGGCATTCACAACATTTGTTTCAGCAGGCTGTGGTGCGCCGCTGCCGCCGAATATCACGGCATGTTCTGTCGGCACTCAGCCGGCGGTGGGCAATAGCGGGGCGATGAGTTGGACATTGACCGGAACGCTGGCACCGCAACAGTCGGGCACGGTGATTTTTCGCGTGACGCTACAATAGCTAGTTGCGTAGCGGCAATTCCATGATTGTGCCCTCACTTGAGATGGCCTCTGTTCCCGAAATCCTGCGTGACTCGGTGTCACGCTGGTGGGAGCGCGCGAGCCAGCAAAGCGCAATTACCAGTGCGTATGGGCGCCTAACTCCGTTGCAACAATGCGAATTAGCGCGAGTGATCGCCTGCAGTGAGTTCATCGGGGCCGCGCTACTCCAAGATCCAGACGCCCTAGAGTGGCTTAGATTAAACGAAGAGCCTTCGGCCTCGTCAGCGGCTAGCCTTGACTTCCAACGGCGCATGACGGAGGCCCCTGGCTTGAAACAGGCCCAACATTTGCTTCGAGTCTGGCGCCGCCGTGCCATGCTTCAAATCGCGTGGCACGATATTGTCGGACACACCCCCGTGGCTGAAACCTTGCATGCCCTATCGGACCTCGCCGATGCAGCGATCCGCGCCGCATGTCTGGCAGCCGAGGATGAGTTGGCCGGTGTTTTCGGCCAACCGCGCGATCTCGAGGGCCAGATTGTTCCGTTCATTGTGCTCGGCATGGGAAAATTGGGCGGCCGCGAACTTAATTTCTCCTCTGATATTGATCTGATATTTTTGTTCGGCGCGGCGGGGGAAACCGATGGGGCGCGCACTGTCGATAATCAAGAATATTTCAATCGACTCGGCGGCGAAATTATTCGTCTACTGGATGTACGCACCGAAGATGGTTTTGTGTTTCGCGTCGATATGCGGCTTCGACCTTTTGGCGAAAGTGGATCCTTGGTGGTGAGTCTCGCAGCCTTAGAAGAATATCTACAGCAACATGGTCGTGACTGGGAACGCTATGCCTGGATAAAGGCGCGTGCGATAGTGGGTGCGGATGCGTACGCAGCGAGTTCTCAGGAATTCATACGGCCATTTGTTTATCGCCGTTACCTCGATTTTGGGGTATTCGAGTCGTTGCGCGATATGAAGGCGCTAATTACGCGAGAGGTATCGCGGCGCGATTTGGAGCGGCATTTAAAACTGGGGTCGGGTGGTATTCGGGAAATCGAGTTTATTACGCAGTCGTTCCAATTGGTGCGCGGCGGAAGCGATCGACGTTTGCAAAACGCGTCGCTCTTAGACGTGCTGCCAGTGCTGGCAGGAGCCAAGCTCATCCCCGGTGAAGCGGTGGATGCATTGACTGACGCTTATCTCGTGTTGCGTAAGGCTGAAAATGCACTGCAAATGATTCGTGATGAGCAAGCGCACGTGTTGCCCACCGAGGTAATAGATCAAGCGCGCTTAGCTTTAATAATGGGCTTTACAACCTGGCAGGAAGCGGCCGATATGATTGCCCTTGCGCGGCGCAATACCGCGCAGCAGTTTGAGTTATTGATATTTGGTGCCAAGGAGCCGTTGAGTACTAACGAGCCGCTGGGTGCTAGCGGATCGCCATCCGCGCCAGCGAATCGCAAAGCGGACGCGAACTTGGCGTGGCTGGGTGCGGACGGTGTGCGGATTGATGAAGAGTTGGCCTCCATAGGTTTTCCCGTCACTGATATCTCCTCGGTTGCTGCTTTGTTGGAGGGCTATCGCATTACGCCGGCATATGGCCGTTTGGACGAGACGGGTCGCAGGCGTTTGTATCGGGTGTTGAGTCGCATGCTTGGCGCTGCTGCCGAGCATGCCAAGCCCACGTTGGTTGTGGAGCGTGTGCTCAAGGTGCTAGAGGCGATAGGAACGCGCTCGTCATATTTGGCGTTGTTAGTGGAGCAGCCCGCAGCTCTTGGTCGATTGATCGAGGTGTGTGCGATCAGCGGCTTCCTAACGCGACGCATTGCTGAATATCCCCTGTTGCTGGATGAATTGATTGACGCTAAGGCCTTTGATGAGCTCCCTTCTAGGGCGGGATTTGTACGCGAACTTGAGGCGCGTACGCAGCGACTGCCGGTGGATGATCCTGAGCGCCAAGTCGAGGCGTTGCGCCAGTTCCAAAAAGTCGCGGTGTTTTCGGTGGCACTCGCGGACCAGACCGGCCGTTTACCTCTCATGAAGGTAAGCGATCGTCTGACGGATATTGCCGAATTGATAGTGCAATTTTGTATGGATCTGGCTTGGCGACAGATGACGCAGGCGTACGGAGTTCCCATGTGTGCGGACGCTGCCGGGGTAAGGGTCGTGCGAGTGGCAGTGGCCGGATATGGGAAGCTGGGGGGGATTGAGCTGGGATATGGGTCGGACCTTGACCTAGTGTTCTTGCATGATTCTTGCGGTGATCAGCAAATGACTCAGGGCGAACGAGCGATCGACAATGGGCTGTTCTTTTTGCGTTTAGGACAACGAATCGTGCATTTGCTGACCATGCATTCTGCGGCGGGGCGATTGTACGAAGTGGATACGCGACTAAGGCCGAACGGCAAGGGCGGGTTTCTAATTACCGGTATTGATGCGTTTGAAAGTTACCAGGATACTGAGGCTTGGACTTGGGAACATCAGGCCTTATTGCGTGCGCGGGCCGTCGCGGGTGCGCCCGAACTTTGTCTGCGATTTGAGGCTGCGCGGCGTCGCGCGCTATGCGTGTCGGTGCGTCGTGATACTTTGCGCACGGAGGTGCTGGAAATGCGCGAGCGCATGCGGCGTGAACTTTCCAAAGCCAAGGCGGGTGAGTTCGATCTCAAACAGGATTTGGGTGGTATCGCCGATATCGAATTTTTAGTGCAATACTGGGTTCTGGCGGCCGCTAAGGATCACCCGCAGCTTGCTGATTACACCGATAATATTCGTCAACTAGAAGGGTTGGCAGCGGTGGGCGTGTTGGATAACGAGACGGCTGTTTGGCTGATGCAAGCTTATCGTGATTATCGCGGAGTATTGCATCATTTATCCCTGGAAGGACAGGGCGAGCGCGTGGTGTCGGCGGCGGTACATTCGACTACGCGCGCGCGTATTGCGCAAATTTGGTCGGCGACCTTCGACGTGCTGTAAACTTTGGGGGCGATTCAATGATGAGGAGTGGTCAGTGACTACAAGTGCGATAAAATTGCAGCCTAATGCGGAACACCAATACACGGTGACGGCCGCCGACTTGCCGCTCGCCTGTCCGATGCCGAGTATGTCGTTATGGAATTCGCATCCGCGGGTGTACTTAGCGATTGAAGCTACGGGCTGGGCCAAATGCCCTTACTGTGGAGCGGAATATACTTTGACCGCGCGACTCTGAATCCCGCTCTTGCGCTTGGTGTGCTCGGACTAGAGGACTGCGCAAGTAGAAATCTCATCGTATAGAATTGAGAAGGAGCACGAACTGAGGGCGTAACTGGTCTTGCAGGAACTTAGCAAATCCGCGTGTAGTTCCTACCAGCCCGCCAAATGCGGGCCCGTCCAGATAGTGAGGGTAAATTTCCAGCCAACGGTCGTAGTAAGCCCCGATGAACGCCCGGCCCACTAACATTCGCTTGAATAGGTTCATTAGCGAATACTTTTCCAAGTATCCGCACGCGTGATCAGTAAGGCTGGGAATCGTGTATCCAAGCTCCTGCCGCGTCACACCGAGTGGCTGAAGCACTCGCTGGGCCAAGCTACGCGGTGAACGCCACGCCGGTCACCTGTTGCACGAATTCCCCAAGCAATCACTATCCAATGTTGGAGTAGCCGTACCTCGTGCCTGGCGCAAACGATAGACGCCTATGCTGGCAAAGTACCCTCGCTAATGCAGCGTGCTCGTCGAAAGTCGCGTGAACTGCCGCCGAGTGGATCCAAGCCAAGGGAATTGGATTTGGTATGCCGGCAGTGTGTGCGAGCAACCTCCGAACAGTGACCATGGGTCTTCGTAAAGACTGAGGTGCTGCGAGTCGATGATTTGAAGCACTGCGGCAGCCGTCAAGGTTTTGCTCATGGAGTAAGTCATCATCACTGTAGTCCAGGCGCTTGCGACGCTCGAACGATCGAGTCTAGGCGGCCTTGAGCCGCCTGAAAGGTTGCCATGCGGGTATCATCGATGGATGACAGATCCTATGCTACGCATGCGCACTCAAGTCGCGACTTTGTAATCGCGGTAAGATTTTTCTTCGACAATGGCGGAACCTAGTTTTATGTTGATACGCCGCTTGATGGCGGCTCGCTCATCGTTCTCCACGTACACTGCGCGCGCTAGGCGAATGAACTCGGCGTCAAACTCTTGAGCTCGCTCTTTGTCGCGAATGTCATCTTCAATCACCCACAAGCGTTTATTGACCGCATGTAGTGCCGCTTCATCTACAGCGATGTCGATGCGTGCGAAATCGGACTTCGCCCAGGTAGTTTGCAAAGCTTGGAGCTCGAAGCGGACGTTGGCGAGCTTAGCTGCATCGCTCATGCGTTCGGACTTGATCTTTAAAATCGTCAACTTATCGATTAATTCACCGGGCGATACCGGTACGATGATTTCGGTCATAGAGTAACAGTATAGCGAATATGTTTAGTAGGGTGGGGCGGTGACTTGGGCACGGTTCCGGGCTTCGTTATGGCTGAAGTTTACGGCGACCCTCCGCTCGCGGCTGGCCTCGGTACACCATGTACACATCAGAGCGTTTATAGCGAACCGGTCCGGTAGGTCGTGTTGCGTGAACAAAGCCCGCAGCCTCATAGAGCTTGATTGCGGGTTTCAGCGCGCTATTGGTTTCAAGATACAGTTCACCCGATCCGTAGGACTCGAATTTTTCAATGATGGCGCTTAATAAAGATGTGTGAGAGGCCCGGGAGGTCGCAAGATCAAGGGAAAACGCAAGTGCAAAGACCAGCAATATCAGGCCGGCGTTCAGCCAGTGCATTAGTCGCGTAGCACGATCAAACGTCCGTAATTCGGAATTGCTGTCCGTGCGCATTTTTGTGCCCACGTTTAGCGGCTCGCTAGGGGGCCTATGTGATGACGGCTGTTGGGGTAAAACGCAACCACACGATGTCGGCCGCTTCGGGCACGTAGCGAACCACCACTACAGCAATTCTTTGCCAACAGGGGTACCTAAATCAATTCCGCTATGCAAGATCAACTTTGCCCGAGCGAATCGGGTTGATCACGATTTGACCGACTTGCATGATGCCCGTTGGAATTTAATTGCAGGGCTATTAAAATAAGCGCTTAACTCTTAAGTGCAAGCTCGCTCATCAGTAGGTCTAATTTTTCATTGACCTCATCGACTTCAATGAGATCCATGACACCGGGGCGCTCGATTTTGGTACTCCATGGAAGGGCTGCGGCGGGTTTTCCTAAGTATTGACGAGCTGCGGCATCGTATTTGTCGACGCAGAGCGCGCGACTAAGGTAAGGACCGCTACGCGCGGGGTTGGTAGCGGCATACAGACCGATCACGGGGAGTCCTACCATGGTTGCCATGTGGACTGGCCCTGAATCGGGTGATAGGAGTACGGTGCTTCGTGCCAGTAGATTTAGTAACTCGGGCAAGGTGTCTTGGCCGATTCGATTGATTAGAGTTGCGCGAGTCGCCTTGCTGATCGCGTTGCCCATCTGGGCTTCGCGTGCGCTAGGTCCACCCGCTAAGATGACTTTCAACCCGTAGGTGTTAACCGCATACTCGGCTACTGCGGCATAACGATTCGCTGACCAATTGCGGGCCGCATGACTGGAACACGGGCTGATCACTAAGATCGGTTGCTTAAGCGGAGTGTTTAAGGGTAAGCGCCATTCGGGTGCTGCGGTCTGAATTCCGCAAGCGCGCACAAACCCTAGCAATGAATCCAACACATGTTCGCGGTGGGCCGCAGCAATTTTGAAGTTGGTGAACCAGCTTTGTAATTCGCGAGCACGTGCCCGATCAAAGCCGAGCTTGATCGGTGCATCGATGAACCAACTTAGCAAACTGGCGCGCAACGAGAGTTGCAGGTGCAGCAGTAAATCAAAGCGTTCTCCCAATAAAGCCCTGCGCAGGCGGTTGATCTCTGCAACGGTTGCTCGGCCGGCTGTGCGTTTGTTGAAGGTGATAAACTCCACTTCCGGTAATAGTGTCGTCATTAGCTTGGCTTCAAGTGTGCCGATGATCCAGGTGAATCGGCATTGGGGCCAGGCGGTTTGTAGGGCGCGCAGTACCGCTACTGTGTGGCACGTATCGCCAATCGCCGAAAGGCGCAATAGGCATACATGGTTCGGTGGTGTATTGAAGTGGAGAGTCATCGATATCGTAAGCTTAACTCGGATTGCCACATCCCAAGGTGCCATGCTGGCGGATGGGGAATGCGTGGACAATCTTCAAGAAGCCGATTTTGAGCCTCGGCACTGGCGCGATCGGGGCGAGCTTGAACCTGTGAGTGGTGGCCGCGGCGCAGCGTGGTTTATCTCGTCGGGCGTAAGGAGTTGGGTGCTACGGCATTATCGACGAGGTGGGTGGGCCGCCAAGGTCGTTGCGGATCGTTATTTTTGGCGCGGCGAGGCGACCGTACGGGCCTTCGCGGAGTGCCGGCTACTCGCTATCCTCTATGAGCATCAATTACCGGTGCCACGACCGGTTGCAGCGCGCTACCAACGCTTTGGTGTTTTTTATCGCTGTGATTTGGTGACTCAGCGGATCGAGGAGACTCGTCCGTTAAGTGCGTTGTTAGCGCTTGCCGCGCAGCCGGAATCGCTGTGGCGAACGGTGGGTGAGGCTATCGCGCGGCTGCACGATTTTGGAGTCGATCATGCCGATTTAAATGCGCATAATGTGCTGGTCAACCCGCAAGGCCTAGTGAGTATCGTTGATTTTGATCGCGGGCGGCTACGTGCCCCCGGGGCATGGAACGATAAAAACTTGCGGCGTTTGCAGCGCTCGCTTTTTAAAGTGACGCGACGATTGCCCGATGATCGTTTTTCAACCGATGCGTGGTATTGGTTACTCGCGGGTTATGGCGGATTGCCGGGCGGAGCCGCTGGCGAATCAGCGGGTGGATCAACGTAAGTGCATTTTTTGTATAGTTTTTTGATTCGTTTGGCGGTGCCGTTGGCTTTTATTGGGCTGGTATGGCGCGGATTTCGTGACCGTAGCTATTGGAATGATTGGTTCGAGCGTCTAGGCGGGGGATGGCCGCGACAAGTGGCCGAATTGAATGCTGGTATTTGGTTGCATGCCGTTTCATTGGGTGAGGTCACAGCGGTAGCGCCCTTAGTGCTTGCATTGCGTAGCCGCTATCCCGGCATACCGCTGTGTGTGACGACGGCAACACCCACGGGTAGGCTGCGGGGGCAGACGCTGTTTGGTAAAGACGTAGTGGTGCGCTACTTACCTTACGATACGCCAGGTTCGGTGGCGCGGTTTTTGCGCAATCTTAAACCGCAACTCGGAGTTATTTTGGAAACCGAGCTTTGGCCGAATTTATATCGCGAGTGTGAGCGACGTTCTATCCCGATGCTGCTAGCGAGTGCCCGGGTGTCCGAAAAATCAGTAAGGCGTTATCTTAGGTTCGGGGGTCTTTTTAAGGAGTTGCTGGCTACCAATGTCCTGGTCGCCGCGCAGACGCCGGAGGATGCTCGACGCTTTGAGGCGCTCGGCGTAGCTAAGGACCATATTCAGGTGGTGGGCAATCTGAAATTTGACTTGGCCGTCAGCGATGAGATGCGCTCGCGCGGACAAGCTTTGCGCGCCTTATATTGCGTACCTAATGGCCGCGGCGAAGCCCGGCCCACTTGGATTGCTGGCAGCACTCATGCCGGCGAAGAAGAACAAGTTTTAGAGGCACATTTAAGCGTACGCGCTTTATTGCCGAACGCTCTATTGTTATTAGCACCTAGGCACCCGCAACGATTCGCGGCGGTGGCTGAGTTACTGGTGCGGCGTAATATTGCATTTATCACGCGCAGTAGCGAAATCGCTCCCGCCTTGGAAACGGCAGTGGTGTTGGTCGATAGCGTGGGTGAACTTCTACCGCTGTACGCGGCAGCTGACATAGCTTTTGTGGGAGGGAGTCTGGTGCCTGTGGGTGGCCATAATTTACTCGAACCGCTAGCCTTAGGCTTGCCGGTATTGACGGGACCTGCGTACTTTAATAATTCGCAGATTGCCAAAATGTTGCTAGTTCAGGGCGCGCTACTTGAGGTGGCTGATTCCGTGCATTTGGCGCACGCTCTAATTGAGTTGTTTGCAAATCCCATTCGCGCGCGACGCTTAGGTGCCGCAGGACTTCAAGTGATTGAAACAAATCGCGGCAGTGTAGCGCGCTTGCTGACGCTTATTGAGCCTTCGGTGGTGATGCTGCCGGTGGTGATGGCGTAGCGGGATCCGGGTCTTTGAGCCAGGTGTTCACATGTGACACGGTTTGCTGCGAGAGCGTGCCGGCGGCTTGTTGCAGCTTTAAAACGTTTAACAAGTAATCATAGCGACTGTGCGAATAATCGGTTTGCGCTTGGACCCAGATCTTGCGTTGCTGTAGAACATCAACCGCCGTGCGGGTGCCGGCTTCGTATCCAGATTCAGTGGCTTTTAGCGCGGTGGTATTGGATTCGAGCGCTTGGTGCAGAGCTTTAACTCTGGCAATTCCCGACAATACGCCGAGATAGGAATCGCGTGCATCATGTTCGGTTTGCCGCGCGACACGTTCGAGACGTTCTTTCGAAGCGCGATGTAGGTACACGGCTTGACGCACCTGAGAGGAGACCAGTCCTCCGCTGTAAATGGGAAAAGTGAGTTGCAACCCAATGGAGTGGCTATTTAAATTTGAGCTGTTACCGCCAAAGGGAGTGCCGTCGGGTACTAGGTTATTTCCGTTTAATACCGTATCGCTACTGTTGTTGATTTTAAAACGACTGGCTACCAGATCCAGTGAGGGTCCATGAGCTCCGCGTGCGGAGCTGACATTTTCGCGTGCAATATCCGCTGCCAGCCGACTGGAAACTAATGAAAGATTTTGTTGGAGTGCTAATGCAACCCAGCGGTCTTCGCTCAAAGGATCAGGACTGGTCAGCGCAAATGGTTCAGTGGGTCTTGCGAGTTTATCAAAGGCATCGCCGGTAATTTCACGTAACAGGTCTTGCGCTGAGGCGAGTTGACGTTTAGCGGCGACCACGGCCGCGAGTGAGTTATCTCGCGCCGCACGTGCCTCCTGGGCATCGGTAATGGCAATGAGTCCAACTTCAAAGCGCTTATCTGCTTGCTCGAGCTGGCGATTGATGGAGGCGAGAGCAGTAGTTTGAGCCTCGAGATCATCCTCGGCACCTAGCACGTCAAAATAGCGCTGCGCCACGCGTGCGATTAGATCTTGTTGAGCGGCTTGATAATCGGCTTCCGCCTGCGCCAATTGGGCGTCGGCGCGCTTGAGTGCGACCCAGTTTTCCCAACGAAATAGATTCTCCTTCAAGTCAATACTGAAGCGGTGCGAGGTACCAGTGGTGCGTCCATCAAAGGCGGTCGTTTGCAGGGTTGCCGGGCCACTTGGAGTGCTGCCATTGGCAGATCCGTTAGTCACGAGTTGGGTTGAGCTTTGAGTGCCTGTATCGTGTTCACGGTTCACCGAGCCATTGGCAGAAATTTGCGGTAGCAACGCTGCGAGCGCTTGGGGTTTGGCTTCTAAATTGGCCAATCGATTGGCTTCTGCTTCCCTGAGTTGGGGATCGTTTTGTAAAGCCCGCTGGTAAACCGCCAAAAGATCCGCTGCGGGAGCGTTCATGGCGAAGCTCAAGGCAAATAACGTCAGCAATCGCTTCATATTTTTACCTGTAGTGATGTACAGCACTATATCAGCAAGGTTTAACATCAGTAGGGTTTAATCGTTGGGTCCACATCTCGGCCCCAGGCCAAGATGCCGCCGGTCATATTTGAGACTGTTGAAAACCCCGCGTGTTCCAGAAACCGAGCGACTTCCATGCTGCGCGCTCCCGAGCGGCATATCACTACTGTTTCTAGAGCAGGGTCGAGCTCTGACAGTCGATCAGGGACTTGGCTCATCGGAATATGTACGATAGGCGAAGGCACGGGTGCAATTTCGGTTTCCCAATCGTCCCGCACGTCCAGTAACGTCATGGGCGTGCCGCTTTGCCTGAGTGTTAGAAATTCTTGGGGCTTAATGCTCTTAATCATGGCATACCGATCATCAGAATATAAACCGCGTGGCCGGGGGAGCGTTCGTTAACGGCGTAATCACAGTTTCAAACAGACTTTCGCGAGTCCATTGCGCCGACTCGACCCGACGTATTAAAACAGCTTCCATTACGGGATCAGCTCCTATCACTACAAAAAGACGCCCACCGACGTTTAATGCCTGTTCAAATCTTGCGTCATAGACAGGTAAGGACCCGGTGACCGCGATCGCATCGAATCTACCCACAGGAATACCCGCAAAAGCGTCGCAAGTTTCAAGTGTTACGTTTGCACTCGGGACTGTCTTAAGGTTTGCAGCCGCAGTGGCCGTAAATTCTGCACGAATTTCAATAGAGTGCGTGGTTTTGCCCAGTGCGCTCAATGCGGCGGTCAGGTACCCTGAACCCGTGCCTACCTCAAGAATAGTGTCGGATTTTTGGATACCCAGTGCTTGTAAAATTCGTCCTTGTATCTTAGGCGCAAGCAAGAATTCGCCGTAACCAATAGGAATTGGCGCGTCGGCGAAAGCCAGCTGGCGATATTGGGCAGGTACAAACGCTTCGCGTGGCACTGCTGTGAGCGCCTCGAGCACACGTGGATCGAGAACTTCCCAGGTGCGAACTTGTTGGTCAACCATTTGTTGACGCGAGGCGAAAGTATCCATAGATTTCCCGCGTTAAATTAAAGTCAGTTATTTAAGGCCAGTGATTATGGTCAATTTCGACAGGCTACGCCATGTCTATGCGTTATTCTCCGCGTACACGCACGAATTGCGACGTGGAGCCGCCAAGCGGCCTTAATTGTAAGCGTCGAAAATGTTTTTCGCTATTGAGGTATGCATTGATTTTGTTTTCTTCAAATTTTTGGTTCTTGATATTGGGATCATTACTGATTGGACTGATTGCACTCATTGTGTGGAGTCGACGTCAGCAGCGCGCAGTCGACGATTTTTCTGATCAAGTCCGGCAATTGACCAGCGGTGAAGGTACCTGGGGTCGAATTCAACTCGAAGGCAAACCGGAGGCACTGAGTAACTTGGGCGCTGCGGTCAATAAATTGTTGGAAAATATCGAGCGTCGAGGCGCACGCCTGAATGATCGCGAACAGTCGCTGCAACGATTAGTCGAGCGCGTCAATGATGCGGTGCTCGTCCATCGCCAGACTATTTTATTTGCTAATCCCCGATTCGCGGAACTCCTAGGAGTAACCGCTGAGGCGCTGACGGGTAAGTCTCTGGCGGAATTTGTCGCCCCGGAATACGTGGATTTAGTCACCCAAAATTTAAGGCGGCGCCTTGATGGTGAGCCGGCAGCCGAACGTTATGAAGTTGAGTTGCAAGGTCTTCAGGGGCAGGTCACGCGCGTTGAACTAGCGAGTACCGTGATTGATAGCGGCGGTGCGCCAGCCCTATTGCTCACAGTGCTGGAAATGTTGCCGCAAGTTGATTCGGTGTCGAAAGTATCACGGCCACGCTCCATGGTCACTCTTGATGCGATGGGCGAGAGCGTGATTACGGTCGACGCCGAGGGCCGAATTGACTATATAAATCATGCCGCCGAGGTGTTACTCAGGCAGACATTCGATCAAGCAGTGGGCAAGGTGTTTGCAGACGTCGCCTCCTTCATTGATGAGGGGGATCGCCGTGCGCTTGGGGATCCGGTGCGTAAATCACTGGCAACCGGTGGGCGAATATCGATGGGTCGTCGTGCGCTATTAGTACCGACGCAGGGGGGTGCGGAGCGATCAGTGGAAATTAGCGTCTCTCCACTGCGCTCAGATGCTCAAGAAATTTCGGGTTTGGTGCTGGTGTTGCACGATACGAGTGAGCAAAGGGGATTGGCGCGCCAGATGACTTATCAAGCCACTCACGATGCGTTGACCGGGTTAGTGAACCGTCGGGAATTTGAGCATCGCCTAACGGAGGCAATGGAGTCTGCTGCGGCAGGCAATGCCGCGCACGCCATGTGCTATTTGGACCTGGACCATTTTAAGATAGTAAACGATACCTGTGGACATTCGGCAGGCGATAAAATGTTGCGTGAAGTCGCGATTCTAATTAAAGACGCAGTGCGAGACTCCGATACGGTGGCTAGAATCGGTGGCGATGAGTTCGCACTGTTGTTAACGGGCTGCCCACTTGAGAAGGCGCGTCAAATTGCTGACGACGTGGTGAGGTCCGTCAACGAATATCGTTTCGTCTGGAAAGATAAAATCTTTGATATCGGTGTGAGTATCGGGCTGGTGGAGATGGGCCGTGGCGGCGGTAGCATTGAGGATTTGATAAGTTCGGCGGATTCAGCCTGCTATATGGCGAAGCGACAGCCGGGTTTACATGTGCATGTCTATTCGGCCCACGAAGAGGCCAGCGCGCGCCACAGCGGCGAAATCCACTGGTTACAAAAACTACAAGCTGCGCTGCGCGACAGCCAATTCGAACTCTACTACCAACCCATCGTCCAAGTGCGCAATATGGACATGACGGGTCCGGCGCTGGAAGTGTTCGTACGTTTAGCAGGCGAGAATGGGCAACCTGCGGCGCCGTCGACAGAGTTGTTACGCGCCGCCGAGCGTTATCGCCTGATGCCGCAAATTGACCGTTGGGTAGTTCAAGCGGTGCTAGCAGCCTTAGGTCGCGGTGGCTTGAGGTTACCGCCGGGGCGCAGTGTGGCAATTAATATTTCCGGGCAAACCTTAGGAGATGCGCAATTCCTTGAGTTTGTTGTGGATTGTTTCGACCATAGTGGCGCCTCGCCCGCAGAGATTTGCTTTGAGGTGACCGAGAGTTCAATGGTGGCTAACCTTGGGACTGCACGACGTTTTATTGAGGTGCTTCACGGTATGGGCTGCGAATTTGCACTGGACGATTTTGGCAGTGGTATGAGTTCTTTCGCTACTTTGCGGACTCTACCGATGGACTATTTGAAAATTGATGGTTCATTTATTCATAACTTGGCGGTCGATGTGGTCAACCAAGCTATGGTTGCGGCAATGATTGAAATGTCGCGAAGCATGAATTTCCGCGTGGTTGCGGAACAGGTTGAGGACCAGCTTTCCTTGGACAAGGTCAAGAGCATGGGGATCGACTTTGTGCAGGGATTTATCATTGGCAGGCCCTTACCCCTGTCGGTAACCCCCATTTAGCGCTGCCCGGGCGGGGCGGCATCCATCCCTTATAACCCGGAGGCAGGGGCATATATATAAACATCGCTGGCGCTGATGCGGTACTTGGGAGGAAAATCCAAGCTCTACCGATTGGGGTAAGATTTTTTTAAGGTGCAGCATGCCAATTTTCCAAGACAACACGCAATCCATCGGTCATACGCCGTTGGTGAAAATCAATCGCCTGAATGCCGGAGGTGGCGCGACCATACTGGCTAAGATCGAGGGCCGCAATCCGGCTTACTCGATCAAATGTCGCATTGGTTCCGCCATGGTGTGGGACGCTGAAGAAAGTGGCTTATTGAAACCCGGTATGTCGATTGTGGAGGCCACTAGTGGCAACACCGGCATCGCGTTGGCATTTGCGGCCGCGGCCCGCGGTTATGGCTGTGTGCTCACAATGCCTGAGACTATGAGTATGGAGCGGCGCAAAGTGTTGGTCGCCTTCGGCGCTAAACTCATCCTCACGCCCGGTGCAAAGGGGATGAAGGGTGCTATCGCCAAAGCCGAAGAATTGACGGCCAGTGAGCCTGCCAAATATTTGATGATGAAACAATTTGAGAATCCCGCTAATCCCGCCATTCACGAAAAAACTACCGGACCGGAAATTTGGGAAGACACCGGCGGCAATGTCGATGTGTTCGTGGCAGGGGTGGGGACCGGAGGCACGCTCACCGGCGTGTCGCGATATATTAAGCGCACTCTCGGTAAGGCGCTGATTACGGTGGGCGTGGAACCCACCAACTCGCCCGTGATTACTCAAACTCTGGCAGGCCAATCGCTCGCGCCTACGCCGCACAAAATTCAAGGCATTGGTGCGGGGTTTGTACCGAAGAATTTGGATATGTCGATGCTGGATCGTGTTGAACAAGTGAGCAATGAAGACTCCATTGCGACTGCGCGTAAATTGGCGCGAGAAGAGGGCATCTTGTGCGGCATTTCCTGTGGTGCGGCCATGGCGGTGGCTTTGCGTTTAGCCAAAGAACCCGCATTGGCGGGCAAAACTATCGTAGTAATCCTACCCGACGCCGGTGAGCGTTACTTGTCGGGCCCGCTGTTTGAGGGCTTGTTCGACGAAGTAGAGAAAATGCAGGCGGCGTGAACGTGGCAGGCACAGTGAGCATGATTGATCGACTTGCCGAAGAGTTGCTCGCCAGTTACGCGAGCGATGAGCGCGCCCGGCATATTTCGCAGCGCTATCTCCCCTCGCGTGAAGCGACGTTTAAGATTGTCGAGGCGGTGCTGGATTTGATGTACCCCGGCTACTTCGGTCGTCGAGACTTATGGGCGGACAACTTAAACGAGCACGTCGCGCAAAGCTTGGCGAACTTGTACCCGCGGGTCGAGCGCGAGATCGAGCACTGCCTTTGTTACGGACGCGAGCGCCAGGCCATTGCCTCAGAACCGGGTGAGTGCGCGCCGCGCGCCCGTGAACTGACCCAACAATTTATGGCGAGGTTGCCCGCGATTCGGGCGTTACTGTTGAGCGATGTACAAGCGGCCTTTGATGGCGACCCGGCCGCCACCAGTCTTGATGAAGTAATCCTGGCGTACCCCGGGGTGCTTGCGGTGAGCGTTTATCGCATTGCGCATGCGCTCTATGATCTGGGTGTACCCATGATGGCGCGCATCATGACTGAGTGGGCGCATTCGAAAACTGGCTGCGATATTCATCCGGGAGCGAATATCGGCGCAGCCTTCTTCATCGATCATGCCACCGGCGTAGTGATCGGTGAAACCACCGACATTGGTGAAGGCGTTAAACTCTACCAAGGCGTGACCATGGGCGCGCTGTCATTTCCGCGCGATGCCAGCGGGCATATTATTCGCGGACGCAAGCGTCATCCCACGGTGGAGAAGGACTCGACTTTGTACGCGAATGCCACCGTGCTCGGCGGCGAAACCGTGGTTGGCGCGGGCAGCGTGATTGGCGGGTCAGTATTCTTGACTCACACCGTACCGCCCGGTTCGCGGGTCTCGCTCAAAGAACCCGAGCTAAGGGTGGCCACCCGCAATGGCGCGGCGGAGTCCGACGCTATTTATTTCGATATCTAGGGGGCGCGGGCCGTGCGCAGCCCGCGCTTTAACCTACATCATCTTGCCCAACACGGGCACCAGCAGTAGCGCCACGATGTTGATAATTTTGATCAAGGGGTTAATTGCGGGTCCGGCAGTATCCTTGTAGGGATCTCCCACCGTATCGCCGGTGATCGCCGCCTTGTGAGCATCGGACCCCTTGCCGCCAAAATGACCTTCTTCGATGTACTTCTTGGCATTATCCCAAGCACCCCCACCCGTGGTCATGGAAATCGCCACGAATAAACCGGTGACAATGGTGCCGATCAACAGACCGCCGAGCGCTTGTACGCCCGCTCCTGGACCCATTAACCAGTTCATGACGAACACCAACACGATGGGCACTAGGATGGGCAGCAACGAGGGCAAGATCATTTCCTTAATCGCCGCCTTGGTCAGCATATCTACCGCACGTGAATAATCGGGTTTGCCAGTACCTTCCATGATGCCGGGAATTTCGCGAAATTGGCGCCGCACCTCGTTGACCACCGCGCCTGCGGCACGCCCCACGGCTTCCATCGCCATGGCAGCAAACAGATAAGGCACCAGACCGCCGATAAATAATCCGATGATCACAGCCGGGTTGGATAAGTCAAAGCTGGTGGCATGCCCTAAAACTTCCTCTAGTTTGTGCGTGTAATCCGCAAACAGCACCAGCGCCGCAAGAGCCGCGGAGCCGATGGCATAGCCCTTGGTCACGGCTTTCGTGGTATTACCCACCGCATCGAGCGGATCGGTGACATCGCGTACTTTTTTATCCAGTCCCGCCATTTCGGCAATGCCGCCGGCGTTATCGGTGATCGGGCCGTAGGCATCGAGAGCCACAATCATGCCGGTCATGGACAGCATCGCCGTGGCAGCGATGGCAATACCATACAGTCCCGCTAAGTTATACGCCGCCCAAATACTTAAGGTCACGCTCAATACGGGCAGTGCGCAGGCCTTCATCGATACGCCTAAGCCCGCAATAATATTGGTCGCGTGACCCGTTTGCGACGCAGAGGCCACGTGTTGCACGGGACCATATTCGGTCGCGGTGTAATACTCGGTAATTACAATCATCGCGGCGGTAAGCGCGAGGCCCACCAAGGTGCACAGCCATAGGGCCATGGCGTGCTCACCCATGATCCACTTCGAGGCGAAATAAAACGCGACCGCCGAGAGCGCGGCGGCAACGAGGACGCCCTTATAGAGCGCATTCATAATCTTGCCGCCCTCACGGGTCGAGACGAAAAAGGTGCCTGCAATGGAGGTCACGATCGAGATTGCGCC